>DATHAL010000098.1:0-2562 GCA_035296705.1 Solirubrobacterales bacterium | reverse complement strand
GGCGCTGGGCCACTCCGGCGAGCTCGGCTTCCGCGGTCTCCTGAGCGCGCCGCGCGGACCTCGCGGCCTGTTCGGCCTCGGCGAGCTCGCGCCCGATCGATCCGACCCGATCCCGAGCAAGCTCGAGCCGCGCCTCGAGCGACTGGCGCTCGATGCGCTCGTGCAGTTCTGCGGCCTCGGCCTGGCGCTTCAGCGGGCGCAGCCGCGAGCGCGCCTCGCGTTCAACGTCGAGGGCTCGGGCGAGGTTGGCCTCGGTGCGCTCGAGCTTTAGCTGCGCGCGGCGGCGGCGCTTGCGGTGCTTGCCGAGTCCGGCGGCCTCCTCGATCAGCAGGCGGCGGTCGCGCGGCTTCGAGTGGATGATCGCCTCGACCTTGCCCTGCGAGACGACCGAGTGCATCTCCTTGCCGAGGCCCGTGTCGCTCAGCACCTCGATCACGTCGGCCAGGCGGCAGCGCGCGCCGTTCAGCCGGTACTCGCCGTCGCCCGAGCGGTCGAGGCGGCGCAGGATCGAGATCTCGGAGAACTCGGTGGCGGCGCCACCGTCGGAGTTGTCGAGCACGACCTCGACCTCGGCGGCGTTGCGCGACGGGATGCCGCGGCCGCCCGCGAAGATCACGTCCTGCATCGTCTGGCCGCGAACCGCGAGCGGAGACTGCTCGCCCATCGCCCAGAGGACGGCCTCGGTGACGTTCGACTTGCCCGACCCGTTCGGACCGACGATCACCGAGACGCCGGGGGTGAAGTCGAGCTTCGTCCCGTCCGGGAACGACTTGAAGCCCTTGATCTGGATCGAGCGGAGGTGCACCTAGCTCTCCTCGGACTCGTCGAGCTTGTCGAGCGCGCGTTCGGCCGCTTCCTGCTCGGCCGCCTTCTTGGTCTTTCCCTCACCCCGGCCGATCTCCTGGCCCGCGACCTCGGCGACGGCGACGAACGAGCGGTCGTGCGGCGGCCCCTCCTCGCTGTCGATGCGGTAGTCGACGACCTCCGAGCGCTGCGCGAGCTTCTCCTGCAGCACCGACTTGTGGTCGACCGGGTTGTTCAGCGCGATCTCGATCTGGTCCTCGAAGGCGTGGACGACCGCGGGCAGCACCCGATCGATCCCGAACGCGATGAACGCCGCCCCGATGACGGCCTCGCAGACCGAGGCGAGGACGCGATCGGACTCGATCAGCACGTCGGCGTTGCGGCCGACGCCCGCGGGCGCCGCGGCCTCGAGCCGCTCCGGTATGCCGAGCCGCCGCGCCACGTCCACGCACGCCTGCTCGGAGACCGCCTGGGCGCGCAGCTTGGTGAGCCGGCCGGCGCCGTAGCCCTCGAAGCGCGGGTAGATCGTCGTGGAGACCGCGAGGCTCAGGACGACGTCCCCCAGGAAGGCCAGGCGCTCGTAGGAGTCGGCGCGCCGATCGACCCACGAGGCATGGGTGAACGCCTGCTTCGCCAGATCGTCGGGCAGCTCATCGAGGAGGGTTGCGAGGGTGTCCAGCTCTGTGGTCAGGTCGCGTTCTGGGGAGCGCGGGCCGCGATCCAGTCGGCCGCCTGGCCGACCGTCAGCAGTCGGGCCGCCTCGTCGTCCGGGATCTTGATGCCGTACGTGTCCTCCAGCTCCATGACCAGCTCGACGAGATCGAGCGAATCGGCCTCGAGATCCTCCTTGAACCGAGTGCCGTCCTGGACCCGCTCAGGATCGATCTCCAGCTCCGCGCTCAGGTGCGCGCGGATGCGCTGCATCACCTCGTCCTTGGTCACTGGGAGTCGAAGCTACCAGTGGGCGCGGACCGTAAGACGCCCGCCGCCTCGAGTGCCCGCTGCGTGCGCTCGATCATGCGTTCGTCGTGGGCTTGCTGTGCCAGCCGGACCGCGTTTGCGATGCCGTCAGGGGTCGATCCGCCATGCGCGATCACGGCCACTCCGCGCAGCCCCAGCAGGATCGCGCCGCCGACCGTGTTCGGGTCGATCTCCTCGCGCAGCCGGCCCACCCGGCCCCGGATCAGCAGGCCGCCGACGCTGGACACCGGTGAGGACGTGACGGCCTCACGGATCGCGCGCACGACGGCCTTCGACGTGCCCTCGATCGCCTTCAGCGCCACGTTCCCGGTGAAGCCGTCGGTGACGACGACGTCGAGCTCTCCGCCTGTGAGGTCGCTGCCCTCGACGTTGCCCGCGAAGTTCAGCGAGCTCGAGTCGGCCGCCGCCAGCCGCTCGTGCGCCTCCTTCACGTCGGGCGTGCCCTTGCCGGCCTCCTCGCCGTTCGAGAGCAAGCCGACCTTCGGCCGGTCCACTCCGCGCACCGCCTCCATGAAGGCCGATCCCATGTAGGCGAACTGGACCAGGTGCTCGGGGCGCACCTCGTTGTTCGCGCCCGCGTCGAGCAGCAGGATGTCGCGCCCCGGCACCGGCAGCAGGACCGCCACCGCAGGCCGATGGACGCCGCGGATCCGCTTCACGTGCAGGACCGACGCGGCCAAAGCGGCACCGGTGGATCCCGCCGACACCAGCCCGTCCGCTTCGCCGGCCGCCACCGCACGAGCGGCGCGCACGATCGACGTGTCCTCCCTCGAGCGG
>DATHAL010000097.1:0-9835 GCA_035296705.1 Solirubrobacterales bacterium | reverse complement strand
GCCTTGGCGCTCGGCCTGGCGGGCGACCGCGCCGAGCGCCTGCTCGAAGCCGCCCTGCTCGAGCGTCACCGGGTGGAGCGCGAGCATCGCCTCGCGCAGCCGTCCGATCGCCGCCGCGACGACCTCGTGCGCCCGCTGCACTTGCGCCCGCCCCGGCGCCGCCTCGATCAGCTCCTGGTTAGCGGCGAGCAGGATCTGAAGGGAGTCGTCGTGGATCAGCTGCGCGATTCGTCGCCGGCCCTGGTCCTCGGCCTCCATCACCTGCGCGACGAGCTGCCGGCAGGTGGCGAGCTCGTCCCTGAGCTCGGCGAGCTCGGCACGCAGCCTCTCGTTCTCAGCCCTGAGCTCCGCCTCGCCGCTCAATCGAGCATCCCGCGGCGCATCGCCTCGGCGACGGCCGCGGCCCGATCGGAGACGCCCAGCTTCTCGTAGAGCGAGTGCAGGTGGCTCTTCACGGTCGTGGTCGAGAGGTGGATGCGCTTGCCGATGTCGGGCGCCGAGAGCCCCTCGGAGACGAGCTGGAGGACCTCCTGTTCGCGCTCGGTGAGCCGCGGCGGCCCGCCCGTTCGCTCTCGCTCCTGGATCTGCTGCGCGAGCCCGGCCTGGGCTGCGGCCGCGAGGGCGGTGCCGCCGCGCGCGATCTCGGCGACCGCCTCGCAGACCTCCTGACGCGACGACTCCTTCGAGAGGTAGCCCTTGGCCCCCGACGCGACGGTCTTGTACGCGAGCTCGGGCTCCATGAACGCCGACAGGAAGAGCACCTTGGTCTCGAGGCCGTCGCGGCGGATCGCCGAGAGCACCTGGGTGCCGTCCATGATCGGCATCCGGATATCGAGCACGGCCACCATCGGCGCGAGCCGCTTGATCTCCTCGATCGCCTCGCGACCGTCGCCGGCCTCGCCGACCAGCTCGAGGTCGGGTCGTTCCTTGATTGCCCGAACGATCCCCTCGCGGTAGATCGGGTGATCGTCGGCGACGAGCACGCTCACGCGGTCTGGGCTCACGGTGCGCGAGTCTAGAACGAAGGAACCCAGTGCCTCAGCCCGAGGCCCTCCATGACCTCGAGCTGAGACTACTGAGAACGGGACCAGACGCCGGTGGGGCCAGCGTCTGGAACGCCGATAGAAAGCCGTCGGGTCTCGTGCCTCGCCCCCGAAGCATCCCTGCCTGGGGTTTCCGCGAGTGCGTTGGGTTTGACATCCATCTCTCCCATGCTGAGCCCCGATCAAGTTCCCACGGCGTGGGGTTAGGGGGGACATAGATCGTGAGCGAACGGCGCGTCTTTCGCTACCCCCGACCGGTCGGTTTCCGGTTGGAAATGCCCGACCCCCGATTGGGGGATGGATCAGCAGTCCGATCGCCTGATGGCGTCAGTAGTTCGCCGCAAGGCGAATCAGGTCAGACCGATCGCCCTCAGGCGTCTGCTCAGCGCCTGAGCGGCAAACTCCCGCGTCTCGCGGATTGACACCCCGAAGAACTCGAAGTCCTCGTCGTCCTCGGGCGCGAACGGCGGCCGCAGGACGCCCTCGGCGACCGGCAGCGACTCGACCAGCATCCGGTGGATCGCCTCCCGGTAGCGGTCATCGGTGGCAGCCATCTCGGCCAGGAACCTGGCGCCAAAGGCGACGTGACGGTGTTCGTCGCGGGCGACGTTCTTGAACCCCTCGACGAAGCCCGGGAGCGTCCCGACTCGTTCGTTGTAGCTAATGATGAAGTGCTGGCCGGTGAGCGCCAGCACTCCCTCGATCACCATGTGGTAGAGCGTCACCGCCTCGACGAGGCACTCGGTGTCTGTCGGATCGGCGGCGAGCCGGTCGACTCGCCCCTTGAGCATCCCGTCGAAGAGCTGCCCGAACTCGTGGTTCAGGTGCTGCTCGGTCGCCCGGAGGCGCTCGGCGAGCCCGTCGGTGCCGTCGACCACGCCCACCTCGGAGTAAAAGCGCTCGAAGAAGCGCACGTGGCGCGCTTCGTCGGCGATCTGGGTCGAGAGGAAGATCCGCATCTCCTCGGTCGGCGCCGCCCGCATGATGGGCCCAAGCTCGTCGGTGACCCGCTGCTCGCCGATGAAGAACGCAGAGAGCCCGTACATGCGCTGAAAGCGCTCCTCGTCGTCGAAGCGCTCCTGCCAGTCGACGCGGTCGGCCGAGAAGTCGAGGTCCTGGGTCGCCCAGTGCTGGCGCTCCCAGAGCTCGTAGAGCTGGGTGTAGTCGAGGAGCTGGACCCGGCCGCGATCGCTCTCCTCGCGCAGCGCCGGGTCGCCCGTGGCGAGGAAGTCCTCGCGCTCGACGATCCCGCTCAGCGTCTCTGTACCGGGCTGCAACCTTCCCTCCGCGCGGCATCCTATACGCGCCGTGTCGAGTCCCTCGGTGCAGCCGGACAAGCGTCGACTCGCACTTTGACCGGCGTGAACCGAGCAACGTGCGAGTCGTACGTTGCCCGGATGCCCGGACGCGCTAGAGGGTGTGCTTTTCGCCAGGAGCGAGAATGAGGACGGTGGAGTCCGTGGCGCGCTCGACCTCGGCCTTGAAGATCTCGGCGTCGGTCTCGACCGGCGGGAAGGTGTCGTAGTGGCAGGGGATCACGGTCGGGGCTCCGATCAGCTCACAGGCGGCGACGGCGTCGGTTCGGTCCATCGTGTAGAAGCCGCCGATCGGGACGAGCGCGAGGTCGGGCGAGTGGCGCTCGCCGATGAGGCGAAGGTCGCTGAACAGGCAGGTGTCGCCGAGGTGGTAGATCGTCCGGCCGGCGATCTCGATCACCAGGCCGGCGGCGTGGCTGAGCGGGTCGCGGTCTGGCGTGGAGTTCGTGTGCCACGCGGGGACGATGCGGACGCCGCCCCAGTCGAAGCGCGCCGTGCCGCCGAGGTTCGGACCGGTGACGTCGTCCACGCCCTGGGAGCCGAGCCAGTGAGCGAGGTCGCTGATCGCGACGCAGTTCGCGCCCGTTCGCTTGGCGACGGCGACGGCGTCGGCGCAGTGGTCTGGATGTCCGTGGGTGATGAGGACGTGGGTCGGCTCGACGTCGTCGGCGCCTACCTGAGCGGCGGGGTTGTTCGGCGCGAGGAACGGGTCGACGAGCAGGCGGGTGTCGCCGTCGGTGATCTGGAACGTCGCGTGGCCGATGAACTCGATCTCCATCCTGCCTCAGTCCTCCCCGGTCGTCTCATGAAGCTCGGTTGCAAGTGCCCAGCCCACCGCGACGCCAACCATCATCCCGATGCGCGCCTCCTCGGCGAGCAGGGTGCGAAGCTCGATGGCGCGGGCGTCCGGGTCCTCGCTTTCGAGCGCGCGGCGTAGGCCCTCCTCGTTCGACTCGGCGAACCAGCCGCCGGACTGGAGCGCCTGGGCGAGGATGCGCTGAAGCTCCGGCGCCGCGCGGGCGACGACGCGCTCCGCCTCGCGGAAGCGCTCCGGGTCGGAGAGCGCCTTGACGGCCGCGTCGAGCTGCTCTTCGGAGAACCCGGTCATGGCGCGGCTCGGCGCTCGTAGAGATGGAGTCGGAAGGGCGAGCCGTAACCCATCCGCCGGTAGACGGGCTCTCCCATCCCGGACGCCTGAAGGGATGAGGTCTTCAGGCCCCGCTCGCGCGCCTCGAGTAGTGCGGCGGTGAGCAGCCGCGACGCGAGCCCGCGGCCGCGGAACTCGGGCGCGGTGGCCACGAAGTAGACGCCGAGGTCTCCGCCATGGTCGATCGTCGCGGTCACACAGGCCGTCTCGCCACCGATCCGCGAGCGGTAGACACGCGCGGAGTGCCGCCCGGCGGTCGAGCTGAGGCTGGCGCCGAAGCCGTCCTTCGTGAGGCCGTAGGCGACGTCGTTCAGGCGCCCGAGCGCCTCGACGGTCGCATCGGCATCCCAGTCGAGCTCGCCGATCTCCGGCGGGTCGAAGGCGTCCAGCTCGAGCGCCATGGCGGCGGGCTTGCCGTCGAAGTCGTGCCCGGCGGCGCTGAGCGCCTCGGTCGCCTCGGTGTCGAAGTCCGGCACCCACACGGTCCACGCCTCGACGCCGGCCTCGGCGTAGGCGGCGGCGAGGTTGTCGAGGGAGCGGACGAGCGACTCGGGATCGGTGTAGGTGACCGAGTTCGGGATCGAGCGCTTGGGCGACTCGGGAACGACCGCGGCGCTCACGCCGTCGAGCTCGACCGTGCGGGCCCCGGCGGAGCAGGTCCCCATGAACCCGATCCACTCACGCAGTCCGCGCCGCTGCAGCTCGAGGACACGGTCGCGGTCGAGCCCCATCACCGCTTGCGGGCGATCATCAGGCCGTCGGCGATCGCGACCATCGCGGAGTCGACCCGCTCGTCGGCCGTGACCAGGTCGTTGGTCCGCCTGATCGCCTCGATCTGCTCCGTCACTTCCCTCTCGGGATGCCCGCTCGCGACGTAGCCGCCGGCGAGCACGTTGTCGATCAGGACGACGCCGCCGGTGCGCATCCGCGGCAGCACCTCCTCGTAGTAATCGGGGTAGCTCTCCTTGTCGGCGTCGATGAAGGCGAGGTCGAAGAGCTCGCGCTCGGGCATCGAGCGGAGCGTCTCGATCGCCGGGCCGATCCTGATCTCGACCCGGTCGCCGACTCCGGCGGCCTCCAGGTTGCGCGAGGCGATCTGTGCGTACTCCTCGGAGAGCTCGCAGGCGACAAAGCGGCCGCCGGGGCCCAGGCCGCGGGCGATGCAGATCGCCGAGTAGCCGGTGAACGTGCCGAGCTCGATCGCCTCGGAGGCGCCGACGATGCGGCACAGCAGGGTCATGAACGCTCCCTGGTCCGGCGCGATCTGCATCCTCGCGATGTCGCCCATCGCCGCGGTCTCCTCCTGCACGCGACGCAGCACGTCGTCCTGCCGCGCGCCGTGGGCGACGACGTAGGCGTGGAGCTCGTCGTTGAGCGCCGTGAACTTGCTCATCGCGCGGCGCTGCGGCCGCCGAGCGCGGCCGCCAATCCGCAGCCCGCGCCCACGAGCCCGCCGGCGAGGCCGGCCCAGGCGGAGGCGAAGTCGTCGACCAGCGGCAGCAGGAGGAGCACCGCGGCGGCCACGACCACGGCGAACTGGTCGTATTCGTCGGTCGGGTCGGCGCGGCGCTCGGCGTCGCGGATGACGACCCACGTCGCGAGCACGCCGAGGGCGATGCCGTTGCCGCCGGCGGCGACGAGGACACCGTCACCGATCGCCGAGTCGAGCGCGTCGGCAGCGAGCATCCCCAGCGCCCCACACCCGAGGACGAGGAGCACGGCCGCGACCGAGCCGACGCGCCGCTCGACGCCGGGCAGGAAGATCGCGATCGCGATCGCGCAGGCGAAGAGGTAGCCGAGGTCGTCGTAGACGAACGGGGCGGCGAAGTAGCGCCACCAGTCGCTGTCGACCGGGCCCGCGACCGCGCCGAGATCGAACACGGTGAGGTTCGAGGCCCGCTCGACGATCAGCAGGATCGCGGGCACGAGCAGCGCCGCGAAGGTGACCAGCGGCCGCGCCGTGAGGTCCTCGGCGAGGTCGAGTCCGCGCGCGCGGCGGCGCCTGCGCGTGCGCCGGCCCTCGCGGACGCGAACCTCGTCGCCGACCCGCTCGAGCTTCGGGGCGCGCTTCCTGAGCCGGGTGCCGCAGTAAGGGCACTCGGTCACGTACGGGCTCACCTCAGAGCCGCAGCTCTTGCAGACGACGGAGAGCTCGGGACCGGCCACCCTCCAAGTATTGCCTACGGCCGACTGGTCTCGGCGATCTGAGCGACGAGCCCCTGGAGGTCGGCCTCGCTCGCCGCCATTGAAAGCTGGCGGTCGGCGCCCGTGCCGCGCGCGAGCAGGTCGTGGATCATCTCGAGCTCCGCGCGGCAGCCGAGCTCGTCCGCGTCGGAGGACAGCATCTCGACGATGTCGCGCGCCATGTCGCGCGCCATGACCTGCTCTCCGGCGCGGAAGTCGATCAGCCTCGCGTCGATCCCGTGGCGCGCCGCGCGGATCTTGTTGTCGTCGATGAGCTCGGTCGGGTACTCGACCAGCGGCTCGTCGCGGTCGTACGCGCTGGCCATGCGATGGGCGAGGCAGATCGTGAGCGCCGCGAGGGCCATCGTGTGCTCGATGCGGGTCTGCTGGTCGAAGATCCGCGTCTCGACCGTGCCGAGCTTCGGGTGCGGCCGGACGTCCCACCAAAGAAACGTGTAGTCCGGGATCGCGCCGGCCCGCACCATCATCTCGACCCGGTGGGAGAAGATCTCCCAGGTCCCGTAATGGGGCGGGATCCCCTGGCGGGGGAAGCCGCGGAAGACCGGCACCCGCGAGGACTTGAGGCCCGTGCGCTGCCCCTCCCAGAACGGCGAGTTGGCCGACAGCGCGAGGAACAGCGGCAGGTAGCGGCGGATCCCGTCGGCGACGTAGATCGCGCGGTCGGCGCCCTCGATCGCGACGTGCACGTGGGTGCCGAAGATGAGCTCGTTGAGGGCGATGATGCCCAGCTCGTCGATGAGCTCCTTGTACCGCGGGCGATCGACCGTGAGCTGGTCGGCGCAGAGCGCGAACGGGTGCGTGGCGGCGGCGGCGATCGTGAGCCCGCGCCGCCCGGCCGTCTCGATCACCATGCGCCGCAGCTCGACCAGCTCCCGCCCCGCCGCAGCGACGTCCGGGCACGGCTTCGTCGCGATCTCCAGCACCGCCTGGAAGAGCTCCGGCTTCACCTGCCCCTCGAACTCAGCCGGAACATCGGCGATGAGCTGCTCGATCGCCTGGGCGAGGGCCCAGTTCTCCGGGTCGAGGATCATCAGCTCCTCCTCGATCCCGATCGTGAACGCCGGGCCGCTGAACTCGTGCTCCAGCAAGGGCCCGAGCCTATACTCCGCCCCAGCCGAGGAGTCGAAGAAAAGGACCGACGAACCCATGGAAGTCACGACCGCGACCGAGCAGAAGTCCCTTCTGGCAACGCTCTCCCCGGGGAAGCGAACGAGGCTCCACAGGCTCCTGTTCGAGTTCGGCCCCGGCCAGGGAACGCTGCTCCTGCTCCCGATCGACCAGGGGATCGAGCACGGCCCGCGCGACTTCTTCGCGAATCCCGACTCGAAGAACCCGGAGTACCAGTTCCAGCTCGCGGCGGAGGCCGGCTACTCGGCGATCGCCTGTCAGATCGGCCTCGCCGAGAAGTACTACCCCGACTACGCGGGCCGCGTGCCGCTGGTGCTCAAGATGAACGGCAAGACGGATCTGCCGCCCTCGGACGAGGCGCTGTCGACCACGAACGCATCGGTCGAGGACGCGGTGCGGCTCGGCGCCGACGCGGTCGGCTACACGCTCTACGTCGGCTCGCCGCGCCAGGACCAGGACCTGCACCAGCTCAAGGGCGTGCGTGAGGAGTGCGATCGCTACGGGATGCCGCTCGTGATCTGGGCCTACCCACGCGGCTCCGCGGTCAAGGCCAAGGGCGGCCAGAACAGCTTCTACGCGATCGACTACGCGGCGCGCCTCGCGATGGAGATGGGCGCCGACGTCGTCAAGCTCAACCTCCCGAGCCCGGAGCCGACACCTGACTCGCCGGCGCCCTACAACGAGCTCGAGGTGAGCCAGGAGGAGGCGGTCCGCCAGGTGGTCGGGTCGGCCGGGCGGTCACTGGTCGTGCTCTCCGGCGGATCGAAGATCGACGACGACCAGCTCCTCGGCCAGACCCGCTACATCATGGAGGCGGGCGGCTCGGGCGTCATCTACGGGCGCAACGTCTGGCAGCGCCCCCACTCCGAGGCGGTCGAGATCATCGAGCAGATCAAGGAGATCATGCTCTCGAGCGTCCGCCGGATTCCGTAACCACTCTCGCGACGCTTTTCTGACGTCCGTGCCGCGCTGCGCGCGGCGCCGCCTGCGACGCTGAGGCCGTGCCCCGTGCGCTCCCCAGCCTCGGATCGCTGGCGCTGCTTGCCGCGCTCGTCGTCCTCCTCATCACGGGGCTCGGGGAGGAGGACGAGCCCTCGTCCGAGCCGGCGCGCGTCACCGCCACCGTCGTCCGCATCGTCGACGGCGACACGGTCGAGGCGCGGATCGAAGACGAGGTCGAGACCGTCCGCTACATCGGCGTCGACACGCCGGAGTCGGTGAAGCCGGATGCGCCGGTCGAGTGCTACGCGCTTCGCGCCAGCCACTTCAACGAGCGGCTGGTCGAGGGCGAGCGGGTACGGCTCGACTTCGACGCCGAGCGCCGCGATGTCTACGGGCGCCTGCTCGCCTACGTCCACGTCGGCGACACCTTCGTGAACGCGGAGCTCCTGCGGCGCGGCTACGCGACGACGCTGACGATCGCGCCGAACGACTCCCACGCGGCGCGATTCGCCCGGATCGAGGCGGCCGCGGCGCGGGAGGGACGGGGGCTGTGGGACGCGTGCGAGGTCTGAGGCGCTAGGCCATCAGCCAGGCGAGGGTCTCGAACATGATCAGCGTGACGGCGACCACGGTCAGCGTGAGCGCGAAGATCAGCGCGCCGAACCCGACCTTGCCGCGCTTCTCCGTCGTCTGGATGCGCTTCGCGCGGGAGCGGGCCGCGGCGCGCTGGCGGAGTTGCTTGCGCCGCTGGCGCTCGAGCGCGGCCTCGTGTTCGAAGGCGTCCTCGAACTGGTCGAGGCTTTGGCGCATGCGTAGATCAGAGCTTGCCACTGTCCGGTCCCCTTAAAGAAGCCAGTTGGTCCGGCCGGTTCACGGCTGCGGACGAGGGGCGAGGTTATCACCGGTGCATGGCAGCTTGCAAGCGTTCGCTAACCGATTGCTTGCGCAACGCACGCGCTTGTGCGGAAGGTCACTCGCCCTTCTTGGCGAGCTTGTCCAGCGCTTCTGAGACGGCGCCGGAGGCTGGCCCTTCGCCGTTCGCCTCCTCCCCCTTGATCGAGAGGTAAACCTCCTTGCGGAACACGGGGACGTCGCGGGGGGCCGTGATGCCGAGCCGGATCTTGTCACGCGACACGGCGAGCACCGACACCTCGACGTCGTCCCCGATCATGATGCTCTGATTCGTCTTACGCGTCAGGACCAGCATCTCGCCTCCATTCGAGTGTGGCCGAGTGCCACCCCCCGGTGACCCTCACCCGTTTGTAACTTCACCGGCAGCGTATCCGTTTCGATTCGCGTGCGAGCCATCTCTCGGGGGCGGGGCGCTCGAGCCGTCCACTAGTATCGCCCGCTCGATGGCCAAGCCCCTTCGGTCCCAGCTCAACCAGATCCGCGCCTGGGTTCGCCAGGGGCGAACCGACGCCTGGATCGCCCATCAGCTCGAGGTCTCGACCGCCGAGCTGCGCGAGTTTCGCCGTCGCCACGAGCTCAACGCCGAGGAGGAGGATTCGAGCGAGGTCGACCTCCGCGACGAGATCGAGGCCGAGATCGAGGCCGCGACCCGCGAGGAGGAGCTCGCCGCCGCCGAGGCCGCCGAGGTCGAGGAGGAGGACGAGGAGGGCACCACCGACGAGGACGCCGGTGCCGTGCGCGAGCGTGAGCGCGAGACCGAGGGCGAGCAGCCCAGGCGCCGGCGCCGGCGCCGGCGCGGCGGGCGTGGCCGCCGTTCCGCCGCCTCGATGCAGGCGACCTTCGACCACGGCGAGGAGGGCTACGGCCTCTGGCTCGATCCCGCGGTCGCCGACGATCCGATCTACGCCGAGCACTGGGCCGGCCACCGGCCGGTCGAGGTCAGCGTGGAGCCGGACCGGATCGTGATCCGGCGCTCCGGGTCCAACGGCTCGGGCTCGGGCTCCGAATCCGACTGAGCCGCGCCGTTCAGGCGCTTCGCGCGGCGCGCTCGCGAAGCCGCGCCGCCGCCCGCCTGCGCCCGCGTCGTCCCTTCTGCGAGCGCTTGCCCTCCCAGGCGTCGACCGGCACTCGCTCGAGCGCGC
>DATHAL010000096.1:0-8574 GCA_035296705.1 Solirubrobacterales bacterium | reverse complement strand
TGGAGCGCATGGGCGAGCAGTCCGCCGAGGCGGGCACGATCCGCTCCTACCTCGACTGGCTCGTCGCCGTGCCGTGGGGCGAGCAGTCCGACGAGAAGCTCGACCCCGTGCACGCGCGTGCGGTGCTCGACGCCGACCACGCCGGCCTCGAGGACGTCAAGGACCGCATCGTCGAGTACCTGGCCGTCAAGAAGCTGCGCGTCGAGCGCGGCATCAAGGAGGACCGGCGCTCCGGCGCGATCCTCACGCTGATCGGCCCGCCCGGCACGGGCAAGACGTCGATCGGCGAGTCGATCGCCCGCGCGACCGGCCGCGAGTTCGTCCGCATGTCGCTCGGCGGCGTCCGCGACGAGGCCGAGATCCGCGGTCACCGGCGCACGTACATCGGCGCCCTGCCGGGCAGGCTCGTCCGCGCGCTCAAGGACGCAAAGACGATGAACCCGGTGATCATGCTCGACGAGGTCGACAAGGTCGGCGCCGACTGGCGCGGCGACCCGAGCTCGGCCCTGCTCGAGGTCCTCGACCCGGCGCAGAACCACTCCTTCCGCGACCACTACCTCGACGTCGAGCTCGACCTCTCCGAGGTGCTCTTCATCGCCACGGCGAACGTCGCGGAGACGATCCCCGGGCCGCTGCTCGACCGCATGGAGGTCGTGCGCTTCGACGGCTACACGACCGACGAGAAGGTCGAGATCGCGCGCGGCTACCTGTGGCGGCGCCAGGTCGAGCGAAACGGGTTGGGGTCCGAGGAGGTCGAGATCTCCGACGAGCTCCTGCGCGAGATCGTCACCGAGTACACGCGCGAGGCCGGGGTCCGCGGCCTCGAGCGCGAGCTCGGCAAACTGCTTCGCAAGACGGCGACGAGGATCGCCGCGGAGCAGGCGAAGGCGCCGGTCACGGTCGATCTCGACGCGATCCGCGACGCGCTCGGCCGGCAGCGCTTCTTCCAGGAGGCCGCCGAGCGGACCGCCGTACCGGGCGTGGCGACCGGCCTGTCGGTCACCGGCGCCGGCGGCGACGTGCTGTTCATCGAGGCGACCTCGATGCCCGGCAAGGAGGGCTTCGTCCTCACCGGGCAGCTCGGAGACGTGATGAAGGAGTCGGCGCGGATCGCGCTCTCCTACGTCCGCGGCCACGCCGAGCAGCTCGGACTCGATCCCGAGGGGTTCGCCGAGCGCGAGTTCCACATCCACGTCCCCGCAGGGGCGATTCCGAAGGACGGGCCGAGCGCCGGCATCACCATGACGACCGCGCTGATCTCGCTGCTCACCGGGCGCCCGGTACGCCACACCGTCGGCATGACCGGCGAGATCACGCTCCAGGGCCGCGTGCTGCCGATCGGCGGCGTCAAGCAGAAGGTCCTCGCCGCCCATGCAGCGGGGCTCACGGACGTGATCCTGCCCGAGCGAAACCGCGCCGACCTCGACGAAGTTCCGCTTGACGTACGCGAGGAGATGAGCTTTCATCCCGTGCTCTCGATCGACGAGGTGATCGAGCTGGCGCTCGAGCCGGAGCCCGCCCAGAGCGAACCGATTGCGGCTTGAAGCGCTTGATCAAGCCGGAATCGGCTTCTGAGCGGCCCCGCCCGGCTGCTTGCAAGATCAACTATCCCTTGCTATACTTTTTGAAGTCAGGGGTAGGGGGATCGTAGGACTCAACACCGAGGGGTGAAGATATGCCTCGCCAGAGGGGCGCTGCCGACCAGCGCCAAGTGCGCCGCCGACGCGGCGACCATGACAACCAGACTTCGAGCACCCGGGCGCAGCAGCGCACGGGCACCCATGAAATCGTCGCCGAGCCGACCACGGACAGCCTCCAGCTGTTCATCAACCAGGCGATGCGCTATCCGCTGCTCACCGCCGCCGAGGAGGTCGAGCTCGCGAAGGCCATCGAGCGCGGCGACCTCGCCGCGAAGGAGCGGCTGATCAACTCCAACCTGCGGCTCGTGATCAAGTTCGCGCGCCGATACCAGGGCTTCGGGCTGCCGCTCGGCGACCTGGTTCAGGAGGCGATGCTCGGGCTGATCCGGGCTGCCGAGAAGTTCGATTGGCGCCGCGGCTACAAGTTCTCGACCTATGCGGTGCTGTGGATCAAGCAGTCGATCCAGCGCGGCCTCGACAACACCGGGCGCTCCGTGCGGATCCCGGCCCACATCGCGCAGCGCGAGCGCACCGTCAACCGGGTCACGAACGAGCTCGCGGTCGAGCTCAACCGCGACCCGACCGACGAGGAGGTCGCCAAGAAGGCGAAGCTCCCGCTCGACGAGGTGATGGCGGTCCGCGACCTGACGCGGGTCACGACCAGCCTCGACACGCCGGTGGGCGACGGCGACACGACGCTCGGCGAGCTCCACGCCGAGAGCGCAAGCGATCTCGAGGACGAGGTGCTCGAGCGCGAGCAGGAGCAGGCGGTCGAGACCGCCCTCGCGCGCCTGCCCGACGAGGAGCGCCAGATCATCCAGGCCCGGTTCGGCACCGGCGGGCGCCCTGCCCGCTCGCTTCGCGACGCTGCTCGCGAGCTCGGCGTGACCCAGAAGGTCGCCCAGCGGCTCGAGGCGCAGGCGCTCGCGCGGCTGGCGGGCGACGACTCGCTGTCCGGTTTCCGCGCGGCGGCCTAGGGCAGAGCCCAGGAAGTCGCCGCCGCCGCGCGGCCGGTCGGCCCGCGCTGAGGGAGGCTCGCTACGCCTTTCCGAAGTGGTCGGTCGGATAGAACTCGGGCCATGTCCGGGTTCCCGCTCGCCGGCCGCAGCGTCCTGATACGGGCGCCGCGCGTGGGATCGGCCTCGCGACGGCGCGTGCGATGCGCGACCGCGGCGCCGCGCTGGCGCTCGTCGACCTGGACGCCGAGGCGCTCGAGGCCGCGGCCGCCGAGCTCGGCGACGGCGCCCTCGCGATACCGGGCGACGCCTCCGATCCCGAATCGCTTCAAGCCGCCGTCCGCAGCGTGGTCGAGCGCTTCGGCGGACTCGACTGCGTGGTAGCCAACGCCGGCCTCGCGCCGCGGCCGAGCACGGTCCGGACGATCGACGTAGAGGAGTTCGAGCGGGTCGTGGAGGTCGACCTGCTCGGCGTCTGGCGTACGGTCCGAGCGACGCTGCCGCAGATCGTCGAGCGCCGCGGCCAAGTCGTGCTGCTGGCGTCGGTCTACTCGTTCATGAACGGCGCCTTCGCGAGCCCTTACGCGGTCAGCAAGGCCGGTGTCGAGGCGCTCGGGCGGGCGCTGCGCGTGGAGCTCGCACCGCACGGCGCGGGCGTGACGCTCGTGCATCCGGGCTTCATCGACACGAAGATGGTCCGGGACACGCTGGAGGACCCGATCGCGCTCGAGTGCGAGGGCAGGCTGCCCGGGTTCATGACCCGCCGAATCACGCCGGAACGGATCGCGGCATCGATCGTGGAGGCGGTCGAGCGGCGCGCGCCGCGGGTCATCCGCCCCCGGTGGTGGGGCGTGTATCAGGCGCTCCGAGGCGTGCTCAATCCGGCCACCGACGCAGCGCTCGTCCACGACCGTCGCTTCGCGGAGATCGTCGAGCGCGCCGAGAGCTGACGCTTGGCGTGTCCGGCTCCGTGGTTTTCACGGAGAGCGAGTGCTCCTTTGTCCCGATGGAAGCGGGGCTTCCCGCGCGTAGATTCGGCATGTGGGATCCCAACCTCGAGTCAAGCCCCGCGTCGGCGAGAGCCTCGCGGCGATCGAGCGTGACCGCGCCGCCTGGGCCCGCGAGCTGCATGACGAGACGCTCCAGGGGCTGACAGCGGTCCGGGTCAGGCTGAGCGCGGCGCGCCGGCGCCCGCGCGAGGAGCTCGCCGCCGAGGTGGACACGGCGATCGACCTACTGGCCAAGGAGACCGCGGCGCTGCGGGCGCTGCTCTCCCGGGTGGGCCCGCCGGCGCTCGATGACCTGGGGCTTCCGCACGCCTTCGAGGGTCTCGCGATCCACCATGCGAGCACGACGGGGCTCGATGTGACGTTCGAGTGGGAGCCCGCCGACGCGTCCCTTCGCCTCGAGCCCGAGCTCGAGAACGCGCTGTTTCGCGTGACCCAGGAGGCGCTCGACAACGCCGTCGAGCACGGCCATGCCGAGACAGCTTCGATCGACGTCCGTCGCGACGCCGGCACGCTGCTGCTCGCGATCCGCGACGACGGCGCCGGCTTCGATGTCGAGCACGAGCCCAGCGGCCTCGGCCTGCGCGGGCTGGAGGAGCGAATCACGCTGCTCGGCGGCTCGCTGCGGGTCAGCTCCGCCCCGGGCGCCGGCACTTCTGTCCGCGCCCGCGTCCCGCTTCGCGGCTGAGCCAGCCGCCCTACCCCTGCTCGGGCTCGAGCAGGCCGCGATCGAGCGCGTAGCGAACGAGCTCGGATCGCTTCGAGAGCCGAAGCTTCTGCTGGATGTGGGCGCGATGGGACTCGACCGTGCGCACGCTCAAAAAAAGCTGCTGCGCGATCTCGGAGTTCGTGTGGCCGAGCGCAATCAGCCGCAGCACGTCGCGCTCTCGCTCGGAGAGGCCATCGGGGTCCTCCCCCGGATCCGCGGCGAGCCGCGCGCCGAGCTCAGGCTGCAGGTAGGTGCGGCCGTCGGCGGCGAGCCGCACGGCGGTGACCAGCTCCTCGTCGACCGCCTCCTTGAGCACGTAGCCGAGCACCCCGGTCTGGATCGCCTGGCGCGCGTAAGCCGGCTCCCCCTGCATGGTCAGGACGACGATCCCGGTCTCCGGCGACGCCTCCCGAAGCTCCGGAACGGCGCCGATGCTGGGACCCCCGGGCATGTTCAGGTCGAGGATCAGGACGTTCGGCTTGTGGCCGCGAACGTAGCGAACGGTGGAGTCGATGTCGCCCGCCTCCGCGACCACCTCGAGGTCCTCCTCGGCCTCGAGGAGCAGGCGCAGAGCCGATCGGACCACAGCGTGGTCGTCCGCCAGCACGATCTGGATCGCCTCCCCCACTGCGGTGCAGAGTAACGCCGCCGGACCGTCCGAGCGCCGGGACCTACGCACGGTCCGGTGCGGCTAACTACGGAGGCGATCAGCGGCACGGCAACGTTGCCTGAGAGCGCCCAGAGGCGCAGAATCTGCGCTGGATCGGCGAATCAATGCGTTCATCGGTCTAAGGGCTGTTCAATCGGCCCGCCGACGCCCCCGTCCGGTGCTGCCCTCCCGTCTGCCGGCCGGGGGCGCTTTGGCGTCCCGACGCGTGGATCAGCGCTCGCGCACCAGGAGCGTCTGAAGCGCCCGACCGATCGACCCGCGCTCGTCGTGGAGCGCCGTGTCGCTCAGTCCGAGACCGCTCGCCTGCGGGATCGTGACCGCGTCAAGACACACCCACTCGGTCACCGGCATCCGGTGGAGGTGGACGGTGAGGTCGACGTTGATGAACAAAAAGCGCGCCCAGTCGAGCGTCGCGCTGACCCCGTTGCCGGAGTCGGCCGCGACCATCACGCGCTGAATCGGGGTCGGCTCCTCCCCGGCAACGAGCGGCGTCCTCATCCGCATCCACACCGTCGCCGGCCCCGGTTGGAGAAAGGAGCCGGCGACGAATCGGTACTCCATCGCCGTTTGGTAGCCGACTTCGTGGCCGGTCGGGAAGAACGGCCGCTCCTCGGCGGCGGCGGGCGGCGGCGGCGGCTCCTCGGCGTCCAGCCCCGCCGGGAGCTCGAGGGCTTGCCGCGCCACCCGCCACGCCGAGGCCCGCACGAGCTCGCCCGCCTTGCCGACGAGCGATGCGCTCAGGTGCTGGACCGAGCGCCCCGGCCGAAGCACCCGGGCCTCCACCATCAGCGGCTCGATCGGCACCGGCCGCAGGATCTCGTAGGTGATCCGGCCGATCTGCCAATCGGTCGCGCCCTCGGCATCCGGGAGGCGCTCGAGTTCGCGGGCGATCAGCGCCGCCGGTGGACCGGCGTGCTGGGATCCTTCATCCCAGGGACCGCGCGTGAGCTCGGATGAAACGAAACGACCCCCATCCGAGACATAGAAAGCGGAAGGCATGAGCGGCGTAACCTAGGAGACGAGATGGAGAAGGTCTTGAAGAGCGAAAGGGAGTGGCGGGACGAGCTCTCGCCGGAGGAGTACCACGTGCTGCGCGAGCGGGGGACCGAGCGGGCGTTCACCGGCGCCTACTGGGACGCGAAGGACGAGGGCGTGTACCGCTGCCGCGCCTGCGGGCAGGAGCTGTTCAAGTCGGACACCAAGTTCGACTCCGGCACCGGCTGGCCGAGCTTCTTCGACCCGCTCGACCCGGACGCCGTGGAGACCGAGGAGGACCGGAGCTTCTTCATGCGCCGCACGGAGGTCCACTGCAGCCGCTGCGGGAGCCACCTCGGGCACGTGTTCGACGACGGACCGGAGCCCACGGGGCTCCGTTATTGCCTCAACAGCTGCTCGCTCGACCTCGAGCGAACGGACTGATCAGGTCGGGATCGACGTCGGGGCTCCGGCCTCGACAAGCGCCCCCGGCAGCGTCATGCTGCCGTCCTCGAGCTGGCCGTTCTCGATCAGCGCGATCAGGGTGCGGCCGACGGCGACCGCCGTCCCGTTCAGGGTGTGGACGAAGTCTGGTGCGGCGTCCGGGCCCGGTCTGAAGCGCGCCCCGAGCCGGCGCGCCTGGTAGTCGGTCGTGTTCGAGCACGAGGTGAGCTCCCGGTAGCGCTCCTCGCTCGGGATCCAGGCCTCGCAGTCGAACTTGCGCGCGGCCGGGGCGCCGAGATCGCCGACCGCGATGTCGACGACCCGGTACGGGAGCTCGAGCGCGCTCAGGATCCGCTCCTGGATCGCGAGCAGCCGCTCGTGCTCAGAGCTCGACTCCCTCGGCTCGACAAACGAGAACATCTCCACCTTGTCGAACTGGTGGACGCGGAAGATCCCGCGCGTGTCGCGACCCGCCGCCCCGGCCTCGCGCCGGAAACACGTCGAGATCCCTGCGTAGCGGCGAGGGAGCTCCTCGGCGGCGAGGACCTCGTCGGCATGCAGCGCCGCCAGCGAGACCTCCGAGGTGCCGACCAAAAAGAGCTCGTCGCGCGGGACCTCGTAGATCATCTCGCGCTCGCCCGGGAAGAACCCGGTCCCGTAGAGCGGCCCCTGACGAACGAGGACGGGCGGCACGACCGGCTCGAAGCCCTCGGCACGCACTGTCTCGACCGCGAAGCGGATGAGGGCCAGCTCCACCATCACCAGGTCGCCGAGCAGATACGCGAAGCGCGACCCGGAGGCGCTGGCCGCCTTCTCGATCTCGATCCAGCCGTGGTCGAGGCCGAGCTCGAGGTGGTCGCGGATCTCGAACCCGAACTCGGGCCGCTCGCCGACCTCGCGCAGCGTGACGGCGTCCTCCTCCCCGCCGTCGGGAGCGTCGGCGTGGGGGAGGTTCGGCAGGGTCGCGGCAAGCGCGTCGCGCCGCTCCTCGACCTCGGCGAGCTCCGCCTGCATCGCCTTGAGCTCCGCCGCGACGGCGCGCATCCGCTCGATCACGTCGGACGCGTCGCCGCCGGCCCGCTTCTTGGTCGCGATCTCGTCGGAGGCCTCGTTCTGCGCGGCGCGGCGCCCCTCCACCTCGGGCAGGAGCTCGCGGCGGCGCGAGTCGAGCTCGAGCAGCTCGTCGAGCGCCTCGGCGGCGCCGCGGCGAGCGAGCGCCTCGCGCGCGGGCGCCGGGTCGTCGCGGATCGCCCGGACGTCCAGCATCAGCGGGCTCCCTTACGGAGCGGAGGAGGCCGACCCGCCGGTATCCGAGCCCGGCTGCGCCGGCCGGTTGACGTCGGCGCCTGCGTACTGGGCGACGAACTGCGCGACGGCCTCGGCGTCGTCGCCCACGACGATGTTCTGCGGCATGACCGCGCCGGAGAAGCCACCGTTGCGGATGGCGTACAGCACGTCCTCGACGCTCTCGGTGCGCTCGTTCAGGTTCGGCCCCTGGTTTCTGAGCGCGCGGTTCGCCGACCCCTGCGCGCCCGCGGCGTCGAGCGAGTGGCAGCCCGAGCAGCGCTCGGAGAACAGCGCCGCGCCGGCGTAGTCCGGATCGGAGTCAGCGAGCTGGATGCCCTCGGTCCCACAGGCACCGAGGATCAGCGCCGCCGCGATTGCCGCTGTCGGAATCCAGAGCCTGCGCAAGACCGGCGGCATCATACTTCTGGGCCGCTTGGGAGCGCCGACCCCCGATCAGCTCCGTCGCGCGATGTCATCGCTGCCGACGGGTGTCACGATCGTCACCTCGAGCGGCTCCGGCGGGCCCGCCGGAGCGACCGCGAACGCGGTCAGCTCGCTGTCCCTCGAGCCGCCCCTGATGCTCGCCTGCCTCGACCGTGGCTCGCGCACGCTCGCCGTCGTCCGCAACGCCGGCCGGTTCGGAATCAGCGTGCTCGCCGCGGATCAGGGGGACCTCGCGCGCGCCTTCGCCTCGAAGGCCTCACACGCTGAGAAGTTCAGCGAGGTCGCGTTCGGCGAGCGCTCGGGCGTCCCGATCCTCGCGGGCACCGTCGCCTGGGCCGCCTGCTCGCTACGGGCACTCCACGACGGCGGCGACCACGAGATCGCGATTGGCGACGTGGTCGAGCTCGGCGCCGACGGCGGCGATCCACTCGTGTTTCACGGA
>DATHAL010000095.1:0-6701 GCA_035296705.1 Solirubrobacterales bacterium | reverse complement strand
CGCCGACGACCCACCACCGCCAGGAGGCGACCGAGATGCCGATGATCGACCTGACCTACCTGAAGGGCTCTCTCCCGAAGGACGCCCGCGCGGATCTGCTCGACGAGCTCGCGACGAAGCTGCTCGCCGCCGAGAGGGCGCCGGACACCGAATTCTTCCGGTCGATCACGTGGGTCTACGCGAACGAGGTCGAGCCCGAGGACCTCGCGGTCGGCGGACGGCCCGGCGGCGAGCCGCGCTTCCGCGTCCAGGTCACAGTTCCGGAGGGAGCGCTGTCCGAGCGCCGCAAGGGGATTCTGATCGAAGGGGTGAACGAGGCGGTGCTGAGAGCCGCAGGCCTGTCCGAGACCGAGGGGCTACGCGTCTGGACCGTGATCCGCGACGTCCCCGATGGCAACTGGGGAGCCGCCGGCCAGCAGGTCCGTTACCAGCGGCTCGTCGAGGCGGCCGCCGCCGAGCGGGAGGGATCCGGCGCGGCAGCGACGATGGCCACTGACTCGGCCTGAGGGCTGCGCGATGATCTAGGGCGATGGAGACTGGCGCCGCAACACGCGCCGGCAGGGTGAGCGCGGTGATGCGCGAGGGCGAGCGGGTGAAGCCGCTCGAGCTCTTCTTCGATCTCGTCTTCGTGCTCGCGCTCACCCAGTGCACGACGCTGATGGTCGAGCACCCGACCTGGGAGGGACTCGCCGACGGGGTGATCGTCCTGGCGCTCATCTGGTGGTCGTGGGTCGGCTATGCATGGCTCACAAGCGTCGTGGACCCCGAGGAGGGCGCCGTCCGGATCGTGCTCTTCGCGGCGATGGCGGGCCTGCTCCTTGTGGCGCTCGCGGTGCCGGACGCGTTCGGGGACACCGGACTCGAGTTCGCGCTCGCGTACGGGCTCGTCCGCGCGGCGCACATCGCCCTGTTCGTGCTCGCGAGCCGCGACGATCCGGTCCTGCGGCGGTCCGTCGGCGGCCTGGCCGCTGGAACCGCGGTTGGCGTCGGACTCGTGATCGGCGGGTCGTTCCTCGACGCCGGTGGTCAGCTCGCCGTATGGGGGCTCGCGCTCGCCCTCGACATGGCAGAGCCTTACTTCTTCGGCGCCGAGGGGTGGAAGCTCGTGCCCGGCCACTTCGCCGAGCGTCACTGGCTGATCGTGATCGTCGCGCTCGGCGAGACCGTCGTCGCGCTCGGGGTCGGCTCGGAGGTGGGGCTCGATCTCGGCATCGCCGTCGCGGCGATGCTGGGGATCCCACTCGTGAGTGAGCTCTGGTGGCTTTATTTCGACGTCGTCGCGATCCTCGGCGCGCAGCGGCTCGTGCAGGCTGCGGAGGGGCGCAAGCGCAACGAGCTGGCTCGCGACGTCTTCTCGTACATGCACTTCCTGCTGGTCGCCGGGATCGAGCTCGCGGCGGTCGGCCTCCATGAGATCCTCGCCCACGTCGATGAACCGCTGAAGACGGTGCCTGCGTTTGCCCTCCTCGGCGGCGTCGCGATCTACCTCCTCGGCCACGTCGTGATCCGGTACCGGCACGTGCGCACCGTTAACCGGCGGCGGGGTCTGCTGGCGATCCTGCTCGTCGCGCTCGTCCCGCTCGCCCCGGAGCTGGCGGCGCTGGTCGTCCTCGGGTCGATCACGGCGCTGCTCGCGGCGGTGATCGTTTATGAGACGAGGAGCTACGGGGAAGACCGCGCGCGGGTCCGGCGCTCGTTCGAGACATCCGGCTGACCGTTGCGGTCGGCATCGTCCGTCGCCGAGTCGCACGTGCTCGCGGTCACCTTCTCGAGCGCCACCCGGACCAGCTTCGCCTCCTCGGCGCTCAGGGCGCTGAGGTGGCGATCGACCTCCGCGGCATATACGGCCCGCATCTCCTCGAGCATCCGCTCACCGGCGGGCGTCAGCTCCGCCTGAAAGCTCCGGCGGTCCTCGGCGCAGGCGACGCGCTCGAGATAACCCGCGTCCTGGAGGCGGTCGACGAGCTTCGTGATCCCGCCGCGGCTCAAGGTCAGCCACTCGGCGAGCTCGCTCATCCTGGGCCGCCCGGTGGGGCTGCGCTTCACCGCCCACAGGATCTCGAACCAGCTGAGCGGCGGCAGGTCGGCGGCCGCGAGCGCCTTCTGGGCCCGCTCGGTGAGGGCCCGCTGGCTGGTGACGACCGCGCGCCAGGTGTCGAGGCGTGATGCGGACGGACTCATGACCAAGATAGTAGCCGAGAAAATAGTTTCCGCAGAAAGGGAGACTTGCTACAGTGATTGCTACGGAAACTATTTCCTCAGCAACTTTAGGAGGGCACTCGTGGAAATCGCATTGCTTGGACTCCGGCTCGTGGTCGGACTCGGATTCGCAGCCCATGGCGCGCAGAAGCTGTTCGGCTCCTTCGGCGGTTACGGGCTCGACGGCACCGCCGCGTTCTTCGACGGCATCGGCCTGCGGCCGGGCAAGCTTCATGCCCGCGCCGCCGGGACGGCTGAGTTCGCCGGCGGGCTGCTGATCGCCCTGGGGCTCCTGACCCCGTTGGCGGCGGCAGCGCTGATCGGCGTCATGACCGCGGCCGTGCTCACGACCCACCTGCCGAACGGGTTCTTCAACACGCAGAACGGCTTCGAGTACAACCTGGTCCTCGTCGCCGCCGTGTTTGCGCTCGCCGGCATCGGCGCGGGCGACTGGTCGCTCGACAACGCGCTTGACCTCGATGTCGCCGGCACCGGCTGGGCGCTCGGCGCGCTCGCGGTGGGCCTGCTCGGCGGCCTCGGCGCAGTGTTCAGCGGCAGGCTCGTGCACGAGCGCGAGTCCGGACGTGGCCAGCCGCACACCGCGTGACGCACGCCGCCGACCCGGCGGGAGAGGCGGGTTGAGGAGCGCGGAGCTCGTGACGAGCAGCGCTCTTTAACCCGCCTCTTACCGTTTGGGTGGACAATATGACCGGTGTCCCTAGGGCCCGTAGAGCGGGAGGCGAGACAGCTGCTGGTGGTGGACGACGAGCCACCCATGCGCTCCGCGCTCAAGCGCGCCCTCGAGCTCGGCGGGTTCGATGTCTCGTTGGCCGCCGACGGCAGCGAGGGACTCGAGAGCACCGAGCGGATCCGTCCCGACCTGATGGTCCTCGACGTCCTCATGCCGGGGGTCGACGGCCTCGAGGTCTGCCGCACCCTTCGCGCGCGCGGCGATCGGACGCCGATCCTCATGTTGACGGCGCGCGACGCGATCGCGGACCGTGTCGAGGGCCTCGAGGCCGGCGCGGACGACTACCTCGTGAAGCCGTTCGCGCTCGAGGAGCTGCTCGCGAGGGTGCGGGCGCTCCTTCGCCGTAGCGGCGAGCGCGGCGATGACCGGCCGCTCGAGTTCGACGACCTGCGCCTCGACCCCGTGAGCTACGCCGTGTACCGTGGCGACCGCGCGCTCGAACTGACGCGCACCGAGCACCTGTTGCTCGAGCTCTTCCTCGAGAACCCGCGCCGGGTCCTGCCACGAGAGCTGATCTTCGACCGTGTGTGGGGCTACGACTTCGGCCCGCGATCGAAGGCGCTCGATGTCTACATCGGCTACCTGCGCAAGAAGACCGAGGCCGCGGGCGAGCCCCGACTGATCCACACGGTCCGGGGCATCGGCTACGTGCTGCGCGAGCCGTGAGCTTCCGCGGCCGTGTCGTCGCGCTCGCCGGCATCGCGGTCGCCGTCGCGGTCGCCGCCGTCTCGGTCACGACCTTCGTCCTCGTTCGGCACTCACTCAGGGACCGCGTCGACGAGGAGCTTCGCCACGACGCCGACGAGACGTTCGCGACGCCGGTCTTCGGGTCCGGCAAACCGCCGCCGCTCGCGATCGCCCGCGAGGGCTCGGAGCTCGGACGCGCGGCGCTGGCACCCAAGGACACCGGCTCGAAGTCGGCATCGAGGCTCCGCCTCTACCTGCCGAGCGGCCCGCTCGGCGGGCGCACCGTGTACGCGCAGCTCGTCGACGGCGGTGGCCGCGTGATCCGCCCCCGCGGCCCACGCACCCAACTCGGCTCACGCGTCGCCGCGCGCCAGGTCGCAAGCGACGAGCGCGCGCCGTTTTACTCCGACGTCGAGGTCGATGGCATGCACCTGCGCGTGTACACCGCGCAGCTCGAGCGCGGTGAGGCGATCCAGGTCGCGCGGTCGCTGGATCAGGTCGACGAGACCCTAAGGCAGCTTGGGCTCATCCTGGCGATCGTCAGCCTCGCCGGCATCGCGCTTGCCGGCGTGGTCGGCTTCTTCGTCGCGCGCGCCGCCGTCTCGCCGGTCGAGCGGCTGCGACGCGCAGCCGAGCAGGTCGCGACCACGCAGGACCTCAGCCGCAGGATCGAGACCGGCGGCGAGGACGAGCTGGCGGCGCTCGCCGCGAGCTTCAACCGGATGCTCGAGGCGCTCGAGGGAGCCATCAACTCGCAACGCCAGCTCGTCGCCGACGCCTCGCACGAGCTCCGCACGCCGCTCGCGATCCTGCGCACGAACATCGAGGTGCTGGCGCACGCCGACCTGCTCCCCGAGGAGGAGCGGCGGGCGCTGCTCGTGGACGTCATCGACCAGCTCGAGCAGCTGACGGAGCTCGTCGGCGACCTCATCGACCTCGCTCGCGGCGCGGAGCCGGACGCCGAGCCCGTGGCGACGGTCCGCCTCGATCGGGTGGTCGGCGAGGTCGTCGACCGGCTCTCCGTGCGCCATCCCTCGGTGACCCTGCGGCTCGACGCGCAGCCGTCGTGGGTGCGGATCGCCAAGGGGCGGCTCGAGCGGGTCGTCTCGAACCTGCTCGAGAACGCGGTCAAGTGGAGCCCGCCCGGCGGCGAGATCGAGCTGCGCGTCGCGAACGGGGCGCTGTCGGTGCGCGACCACGGGCCGGGAATCGATGCGGGCGATCTACCGCGCGTCTTCGACCGCTTCTATCGCTCGCCGCGCGCTCGGGGCCTGCCGGGGTCGGGCCTCGGACTGGCAATCGTCCGCCAGCTGGTCGAGACGGCGGGGGGCAGCGTCGTCGCCGAGAACGCGCCTGATGGCGGCGCCAAGTTGACGGTCGCGCTGCCGGTCGCCGCGCAAGCGCCCGCGCTCACCCCGGCCTGATCGCTCTTACCGGATTCGTACCCGGCTCCGACCGCGCCCTGACCTGCGCTTGGCTCAATGCCGCGCGGATGAGCCGATCTGGCGAAGCGCGGCTCGAGCTGCTCGCGAAGTTGCTGTGGGCCCTGGTCGTCGCGGGGGCAATCATTCTCGCGATCCAGGGCCCCGATGACGGCCGATCGGGCGGCGCGGGCGTGATCAACAAGTTCAACGGGGACGGCGACCTCATGATCAGCTCGTTCAGGTGAGCTGAGGGGCCGGCCGCATATAGTTGCCGAGCCGGCGAGCAGCCGGCGCAGCCGGGGATGAGACGCGCGTCGCTGATAGCCACCATCGCCGCGATGGCCGTCGCGGTGGCGCCGGGCGCCGCCGCGGGTCCCGGCTCCGGCGGCGGCCGCCTCGCGAACCACTGCTTCGCCCTCCACGCCACGAACAACGGCAGGTACGTGGGCGCCGCGGGAACCGGATACGAGGCCACCTCGGGTCGGTCCAGCGCCATGCCCTTCTTCCTGGAGCCCACGAGCCTCGGCCGCTACCTCCTCTATGACCGAGACGGCCGCTTCCTGAGCCTGGCGCGGGGGGCGCCGGACGCTCGCGGGTACGTCCATGTCGAGCGGTCGAGCGCCCCCGGCCCGACGGGCGAGTGGGCTCCCAAGCGTGAGCGGGGGGGCACCTTCTCGCTCAGGTCGACGTCGGCCGGGCGGTCGCTGACGGCGATCCCCGACAGCGGGGCGCTTGCGGTGACGAGCTCCGGCCCTGAGCGCGTCACCTCGTTTCGCTTCGAGCGCGCGGGAGGATGCGCGACCTTCCCCGAGGCCACCGTCGCCGCCCGCGGCAAGCCGTTCGCGGGGGCGCGGCCGGACGGGAGCGTCGCCGGCTTCGTCGACGCCCACGTCCACATCACCGCCGACCTTCGCGCCGGCGGGCGCGTCGTCCACGGCGAGACCTTCGACCCGTTCGGGATCGGAGAGGCGCTCGGCCACGACGAGGTCGACCACGGGCCGGACGGCAGCGCCGACGTGACCGGGAACCTGCTGCGGACGGGCGTGCCGTTCGGGACCCATGACACGCGCGGCTGGCCGACATTCACCGGCTGGCCCGTCCACGACACGAACACCCACCAGCAGGTGTATTACGTGTGGCTCAAGCGCGCCTGGAAGGCCGGGCTGCGGCTCGCGGTCGCGCAGACCGTCGAGGATCAGCCGATGTGCGAGATCGAGCCGGTGCGCTCGCATTCCTGCGACGAAACGCAGACGATCAGGCTCGAGGTGAAGAGGCTGCGCGCGCTCGAGGACTACGTCGACGCGCAGAGCGGCGGTCCGGGGCGCGGCTGGTTCCGGCTCGTCTACGGGCCGCGGCAGGCGCGGCGGGCGATCGCGGACGGAAAGCTCGCCGTCGTGCTCGGGGTCGAGTCGTCGAACCCGTTCGGGTGCAGCGAGCTGAACGACGAGCCGCGGTGCACGCGCGCCGAGGTCGACCGCGGCATCCGCCGGTTCCGCCGCTGGGGCATCCGGAGCATGTTCGTCGCCCACTGGGTGGACAATGCGTTCAGCGGCGCCGCGCTGGAGGGCGGCGACAAGGGCACCTTCATCAACGTCTTCGAGCGCTACCAGACCGGACACTGGTTCCGCAGCGGCCCCTGC
>DATHAL010000094.1:0-15800 GCA_035296705.1 Solirubrobacterales bacterium | reverse complement strand
TGGGCGGAGATCGAGGAGGACCGCGAGCGGCTACTGGTCGAGTTCGAGTTGGCTGAGCCGAACGGCTCGGTGCTCCCCGGCGGCGCGCCGATTCTGTTCGACCGACGCCCGACGTTGCCGCCACGTCGCCTGGTCGACCGGATGGAGCCCGAGCCGCTCCAAAGTGGGACCCGGACCTTGGTGTAGGTCCAGCCGCAGAGGGCGCAGATCTCGCCGTAGGAATAGCCCTGCGCCTGGAGCAGGATCGCGAGCCGCTCCGCGGGCTTCAGCTTCGCGAGCGCGGCCCGCGCCTCGGCGATCCACTCGTCCCGTTCGGCGAGCTCGGCCGGATCCGGGTGCTCTCCGACCAGCGAGTCGAGACGGTCGCCGTCGCGGTCGGGGCCGCCGTATCCGATGCCGCGCTCCCGTGCCCTCCGCACCGCGAGCGCCTCGTTGCGGGTCACGACCCGCATCCACGCGACGAGCCGGTCGGGGTCACAGGAGGGCGCCTTGGTGAGCATGATCTCGGTCGCGCGCTGCAGCGCGTCCTCGGCGTCGTCGGCGCAGATGGAGACCCGGCGGGCGGTCCGGCGAAGGAGCGCGGAGTGGCGCGAAAGCACCTGCTCCGCCGCCCGCGCGCGCTCCCGATCGGTGGGTCGGGGCTCCACGTGCAGCCCAAGCCCGCGCGGGCCTCGGGCGCCCCCCTCGCAGGTATGCTCGCGCGACCATGGCGACCTGCATCGTCACCGGGGGAGCGGGCTTTTTGGGCTCGCACATGTGCGAGCACCTGCTCGAGCGTGGCCACCGGGTGATCTGCATCGACAACCTGGACACGGGCTCGCTCCAGAACATCGAGCACATCCGCTCGAACGCCTTCGAGTTCGTCCAGCACGACCTCACCGAGCGGCTCCTCGTCGACACGCCAGTCGACTTCGTCTACCACCTCGCCTCACCCGCGAGCCCGATCGACTACCTGCGCCTGCCGCTCCACACGCTCAAGGTGGGCTCCTACGGCACGCACCACATGCTCGGCCTCGCGAAGAAGCACCGGGCTCGGTTCCTGCTGGCCTCCACCTCCGAGGTCTATGGCGACCCGCAGGTCCATCCGCAGCCCGAGACCTACTGGGGCCACGTCAACCCGATCGGCCCGCGCGGCGTCTACGACGAGGCAAAGCGCTACGCCGAGGCGCTGACGATGGCCTACCACCGTCAGCAGGGCGTCGATACCGCGATCGCGAGGATTTTCAACTCCTATGGAGCTCGAATGAGACCCCATGATGGCCGCGCGATCCCAACCTTCCTGCGCCAGGCGCTTCAGGACAAGCCGCTGACGGTGTTCGGCGATGGCAGCCAGACGAGGAGCTTCTGCTACGTCGAGGACGAGATTCGGGGGCTCGTCACCTTGGCCGAGTCCGACGTGCACGAGCCCGTGAACATCGGCAATCCGGACGAGTTCACGCTGCTCGAGCTGGCGAAGATCGTGATCGAGGTGACCGAGTCGCGCTCGGACATCGTCTACGAGGCGCTGCCGACCGATGACCCGCAGGTTCGCCAGCCGGACATCACGCGCGCCCGGCAGCTGCTCGGCTGGGCGCCGGAGGTCGGCCTGCGCGAGGGACTGCGGATGACGATCGAGCAGAGCGGCGTCGAGCGGCTCGTCGGCGCGGGCGAGTAGCCGCCCCGCCTCCGGCGCGTGGAGCGCGAGCCCGACAGGCTGCGGATCGCGCACCTGACCGCGACCTTCCCGCCGTATCCGGGCGGCGCGGGCAACACGGCGTTCCGGTTCGCACGCGAGCAGGCGGCCCGCGGTCACCACGTCGAGGTGTTCACGGCCCCGGCGCCGGGCGATCCGCCGGATCCCGGCGGGGTGACCGTGCACCGGATCGAGCCCGTGTTCGCGATCGGCAACGCCCCCCTGATCCCGGCGCTGGCCCGGATCGACGGCTTCGACGTCGTCCACCTGCACTACCCGTTCATCTTCGGTTCGGAGCTGACGCTCACGGCCCGCGCCACCTCGAGGCGACGCCGCACGCAGGCGCTCCTCGTCCACTACAAGAACCGGCTCGTCGGCAAGGGCCCGCGCGGGGCCCTCTTCGAGCTCTACGAGCGCACGGTGGCGCCGGCGCTCATCCGCGCCGCCGACCGGGTTTGCGTCCTTTCGCCCGACCACGCCGCGTCCGTCTCCTACCTGGCGCGAACCGCGCACCGCGATCCGGAGAAGCTGATCGAGATGCCGAACGGCGTCGACTCGGAGCTCTTCTCACCGGGAATCGATGAGACCGGGCTCAGGCAGCGGCTCGGCATCCGCGCGAACGACGTGGTCGCGGCCTTCGTCGCGACCCTCGACCTCGCTCACCACTTCAAGCGACTCGACGTCGCGATCGACGCGATCGCGCAGCTCGGCGACGAGCGCATCCACCTCGTGGTCGCGGGCGGCGGCCAGCTGCTCGAGGGCTTTCGCCGCCGGGCGCTCGAGGCCGGCGTTGCGGAGCGCGTTCACTTCCTCGGGGGCGTCCCGCATGCCGAGCTCCCGAACGTGCTGCGTGCCGCTGACCTCTTCCTGCTCACGACCGAGCCCCCCGAATCGTTCGGGATCGTCGTGATCGAGGCGATGGCGTGCGGCCTGCCCGCGATCGCGACCGAGTATCCGGGCGTCCGCGCGGTTATCGACGACCGTGAGAACGGCCTCCTCGTGCCGGCCGGTGACCCCGCCGCGGTCGCTCGCGCGCTCGGCGAGCTCGCCGAGGCCGGCCCCCAGCGCCGCCGCGAGCTGGGACAGGCCGGGCGCGCGAAGGCCGTACGCGAATGGAGCTGGCCGACGTTGGTCGAGCGGATGGATCGCGCCTACGCCGAGGCGATCGCCGCCCGGCTGGCGAGGATGGGCGGATGAGCCGCCGGATCCTCCTCGTCGCCTACTTCTATCCACCGAGCCGCGACACAGGGGTGCTGCGGCCGGCGGCGATGGCAAAATGGCTGCGCCGGCTGGGCCACGAGGTGACCGTGCTGACGACCTCGGCGTACGGCGAGTCGGAGGCCGACGCCGCCGACGACGTCGTCAGGACGGCCGACGCGCAGCGCTGGCGCGCCCGCCTGCGCGGCCGCGACCGGGTCGAGGCGCTGTTCGACTCACCCGGCTACAGCGGCCGCTCGCACCCGCTGAGCAAGGTCCTCGTCCCCGAGCCGCTGGTCGCCGCCTGGCTTCCGTTCGCGCGGTCGCGTGCGCTCGCGCTCGCGCGGCGCCGCAGCTTTGATTGCGTCGTCACGACCTCGCCCCCCGAGTCCGCTCACGCGATCGGCATGGCGCTGCATCGCCGCGGGCTGCCGTGGCTCGCCGACGTCCGCGACGCCTGGCTGTTCGAGCCCCTGCGCCCGGCCTACCCGACGCGCGTTCAGCGCCGGCTGGACGAGCGGCTCGAGCGGCGCTGGCTCGCATCCGCGGACGCCGTCGTCTGCGTCTCGGAGCCCGCGGCCGCCGACCTGCGACGCCGGGGACTCGCCGAGCCAGTGCTGATCCCGAACGGCTGGGACCCGGAGGCGGCTCCGGAGCCGGGCGGCGAGCCGACCGGGATCCTCGACCCGGAGCGGTTCTCGCTCGTCTACACGGGCCGTTTCGGCAGCTACGGCCGCGAGCCGCGCGGCCTCGCCGACGGGGTCGCCGAGCTCGCGCGCACCGACCCGGACGGGGCGGGCCAGCTCGAGCTCGTGATCGCCGGCCCGCTGACGACCGAGGAGGAGCGGCTCTTCGCGCGCAATGTCGCCCCCGCGCGGATCGTCCATGCGGGCAGCCTCGCGCGCGAGCGCGCGCTCGCGCTTCAGCGCGAGGCGGACGCGCTCCTGCTGCTCGCGCAGCCGACCCGGAGCCAGCTCCTCAACATCAAGCTCTTCGAGTACCTGGCCGCTGAGCGGCCGATCCTCGCGCTCGCGGCGGGGACGGAGGCGGGCAGGGTGGTCGAGGAGCTCGGCGGGCGCACGGTGCGCGCCGACGACCCGGTCGCGATCGCGGCGGCGCTCGGCGGCGCCGTCCGCGGCGAGCTCGACCCGCCGCCGCGCGACGCAGTGGCCGCGTACACGTATCCGGCCCCGGCGGAGCGCATGGCCGAGGCGATCGAGCGGGCGATCGCCGCACACGCGAGCCGCTGAGCTACGGTGCGGACGTGCCGGGCCCGCTCCTCGCCGTCGACGCGCCGTCGATGCTCTATCGCGCCTTCTTCGCGCTGCCGAAGACGATCACCGACGGCGACGGCAGGCCTGTCAACGCGCTGCTCGGGGCCACGAACCTGATCCTCGCGGAGGTCGAGCTCCACGCGCCGCGCGCCGTCGCGCTCTGCTTCGGCCCGGATGCCGCGACCTACCGGGTCGAGCTCTTCGACGGCTATCACGCCCAGCGCCCGGAGATGCCCGAGGAGCTCGTCGGGCAGTGGGCCGACGCGGCCGACTTCTTCGATGCCTTCGGCTGGATCGTGGCCGAGCACGACTCGCTCGAGGCAGATGACCTGCTTGGCTCGTACGCGCGGGTCGAGTCCGAGGCCGGCGGAAAAACCCTCGTCCTGACCGGCGACCGCGACATGTTCCAGTGCGCGAACGAGTCGGTCACCGTCCTCTACGTCCGCACCGGCGTGAGGGGCGGCGAGCAGGTGACGCCCGAGGAGGTCCGCCGCCGTTACGGGATCGAGCCCGCGGTCGTGCCGGATTTCATCGCGCTGCGCGGCGATCCCTCCGACGGCATCCCGGGCGCCAAGGGCATCGGCGAGAAGACCGCCGCCGAGCTCCTTCGCGAGCACGGCTCACTCGAGGCGCTGCTCGACGCGGCGATCCGCGAGCGGCGCCCGAAGCTCCGCATGACGCTGATGGACTCGCGCGAGGAGCTGCTGGCCTACAAGGACATCGCGACGCTTCGCGATGCCGGGGTCGAGCGCCCGCCCGACTCGCCCACCGACTGGACAGGGGGTGCCGCGGCCGCCCGGAAGCGCGGCATGAACCGGCTCGCCGAGCGGCTCGAGAAGGTTGCAGGGTCAACCGCCTGAGCCTACGTCCCGGGTAATTGGCACGGCCTGGCCGCGGCCTTACCGTCGCCCCATGACCACCGAAATCCTCACACCGATCGAGATCGAGATCTCACTCGAGGAGATCCTGGCCGATCTCGCCTACCCGGCCCCGGCGCCCGGGGTCTCGGCTGACGCCACCTCGAGGATCGCTTCGGCTAGCCGATGCACCGCCCCCGGGGCTTCGTCGAAGTACAGGTTCGGCTCGATCGCCTCGAGCTCGAGCACCCGTGCTCGATCTTCCGGATCGCGGACCAGGTCGACCCGCGCGTAGAGCGGCCGGCGCCCGAAGCGCTCGGCGAGGTGGGCGACGACCCGCCGCGCCAGCTCGAGCTCGTCGTCCGCCGCAGCACCGGCGACCACGAGCTCGGGGTCGTACATCGCCTCCGCCGCCCCGACCCAATCCTCGCGCACCGGGGCGACCTCGTCCGGGCGCAGGACCGCGTTCTTGAGCAGCGCGTGGCTCGGCTCGCCGCCGATGAAGACGACCGCCGTCTCGCCCTCGGCGTCCACCGACGCCTGGTAGGGCTGAACCATCGCGATCCGGCCGCTCGCGTGGATCCGGCGGACGAGCTCGGCCGCCTCCTCCGAATGAGCCGGGCCGAACCGGCCGGTGTCGCGACCGCCGGCGGAGACGTTCGGCTTCACGACGACCTCGCCGCTGAGCACGGGCATCGGAGTCTCCGGCTCTAGAAATGCCGTCTCGACCACCGGCACCCCGGCACGCTCGAGGTCGGCGAGGTAGCGCTTGTCGCTGTTCCAGCGCACGAGGTCCGGACCGTTGTGCAGGCGCCCGTCGATCCGGTCGGCCCAGCGCAGGAACTCATCGCGGCGGCGGGCGTAGTCCCACGTGGTCCGGATCACGACGGCATCGAAGGCATCCCAGTCGGTGTCCGCATCCCACGGGACGCGCTCCGCCTCGGCGCCGCGACGGGCCAGCTCTCCTTCGAGGAGCGCGTCGTCGTCGAAGCCCGGAGGCATCTCGGCGCAGGTGGCGATGGCTACTCGCAAGCGCTCGATCGTAGGCTGTCGGCATGCATCTCGTCACCGGTGCTACGGGCAACGCGGGAAGCGCCGTGGTGCGCGCGCTCGTCGCGGCCGGCCAGCCGGTCCGCGCGCTCGTACGCGAAGGCGCCGACGGCTCGCTTCCGAAGGCGGCGGAGCCGGTCGTCGGCGACCTCAATAGGCCCGAGACGTTCAAGGATGCGCTGGACGGCATCGGCGCCATCTTCCTGCTGAGCGGCTACGACCGCACCGACGAGCTGCTCGCCGCGGCGCGCGAAGCGGGCGTCGAGCGGGTCGTGCTCCTGTCGAGCAGCGCGGCCCCGGGCGGTGACACCTCCAACGCCGTCGCGCGCTACCACATCGAGTCCGAGCGGCTGGTGCGCGAATCCGGCCTCGCCTGGACCTTCCTGCAGCCGAACAGCTTCATGTCGAACGTCTTTCGCTGGCTCCCGCAGCTCACCGACGGAGACGTCGTCAGGCTGCCGTTCGCGGACGTCGCCGTCGCGATGATCGACCCGGACGATCTCGGTGCGGTCGCGGCCGCGGCCCTCACGCGCACCGGTCACGACGGCAAGGCATACCGGTTGAGCGGCCCGGAGCCTCTGCGCCCCGCCGAGCAGGTCGCGATCGTCGCCGCGGTGCTCGGCCGCGACGTCCGCTTCGAGCCGCAGCGGGACGACGAGGCGAGGGAGGAGATGGGGCGGGCGATGCCGGAGGAGTACGTCGACGCCTTCTTCAACTTCTTCGCCGAGGGAGCCGTCGACGAATCCGAGGTCCTCTCGACAGTGGAGGAGATCGTCGGCCGGCCACCGCGCTCGCTGGCTGACTGGGCCGACGTCCACGCCGAGGCGCTGCAGCGCGCAGCGGCGGCGTAGGCGGTCTATCCCGCATCTAGACTTCCGGCCGATGGCAGAGACCACGGCCGCCGGCCCGACCGGCGCAGACGGTGCGACGGACCCGAAGCAGGAGCGGGCCGTCGAGGAGGATCTCCACCGCTACGTCGCCCCCGTCGTCGGGCCGGACGACGAGCGCGTCTTCACCGACTCCGGCGTCGAGATCAAGCGCCTCTACGAGGAGGACGACGTCGATCCCGGGCTCGAGGAGCGGCTCGGCGAGCCCGGCGCGTTTCCGTTCACGCGCGGCATCCACGAGGGCATGTACCGCGGTCGCCTCTGGACGATGCGCCAGTACGCCGGGTTCGCCACCCCAGAGGACACGAACAAGCGCTACCGCTACCTGATCGAGCACGGCTCAACCGGCCTTTCGATGGCGTTCGACCTGCCGACCCAGCTCGGCCGCGACTCCGACGATCCGCTCTGCGCCGGCGAGGTCGGCCGCACCGGGGTCCCGATCGACACGATCGAGGACATGCGGATCTGCTTCGAGGGGATCCCGCTCGACGGGGTCTCGACCTCGATGACCATCAACGCGCCGGCCGCGATCCTGCTTCTCCTCTACGAGCTGGTCGGCGAGGAGCAGGGCGTGCCCTCCGAGCAGCTCCGCGGCACCGTCCAGAACGACGTGCTCAAGGAGTACGTGGCACGAGGCAACTACATCTATCCGCCGGAGCCGACGATGCGGCTCACGACGGACATCTTCGAATATTGCCGCGAGCGGGTCCCGAAGTGGAACACGATCTCGATCTCCGGCTACCACATCCGCGAGAAGGGCTGCTCGGCGGTGCAGGAGGTGGCGTTCACGCTCGCGAACGCGATCGCCTACGTGGAGGCGGCGCTGGATCGGGGGCTCGAGATCGACGAGTTCGCGCCGCGGCTGGCCTTCTTCTTCAACTGCCACAACAACGTCTTCCAGGAAGTCGCGAAGTTCCGCGCCGCGCGGCGGATGTGGGCGAAGATCGTGCGCGAGCGGTTCGGCTCGGAGAACCCGCGCTCCCAGACGATCCGCTACCACACGCAGACCGGCGGCGTGACGCTCCAGGCCCAGCAGCCGGAGGTGAACATTATCCGGGTGGCGCTGCAGGGCTTCGCCGCCGTCTGCGGCGGCACGCAGTCGCTGCACACGAACGGCTTCGACGAGGCGCTCGCCCTGCCCACCGAGCGCTCGGCCAGGATCGCGCTGCGCACCCAGCAGGTGATCGCGCACGAGTCCGGGGCCGCGGACACGGTCGACCCGTTCGCGGGCTCCTACTTCATCGAGTCGCTCACCGACGAGATCGAGAAGCGCTCGTGGGAGCTGATCGAGAAGGTCACGGAGCTCGGCGGCTCGGTGAACGCGCTCGAGTTCATCCAGCGAGAGATCGAGGAATCGGCGCTCTCCTACCACGAGCGCTACCGCTCCGGCCAGGACATCGTCGTCGGCGTCAACAAGTACGTCACCGACACGGTCGACGACGTCGACATCCTGCGCGTCGACCCGGAATCCGAGCGCCGCCAGCTCGAGCGCCTCGAGCGGTTCAAGCAGGGCCGAGACTCGGAGCTCGTCGCCCGGCGCCTGGAGGAGCTCCACGAGGTCGCGCGTAAAGACGGCAACCTGCTGCACCCGATCCGTGCGGCGCTCGCCGACAACGCATCGATCGGCGAGGTCTGCGGCGCGATGCGCGACGTGTTCGGCGAGTACCGCGGAGGGGCGTTCTTTTAGGTCGCGACGAAGCAGCGGCCCTGAAATCTCGCTGGCGCGGCAGGAGACGGCGCCGGACGGACGAAGCCCGCGGCATGGAATCGAAGGCGAAGCGAACGCTGGTGAAATCCGCCCCGGAGCTGTGGGAGCTGGCCGACGATCCGGCCCGCATGGAGGCTTGGATGGGCGGCCTGGTTGGGGCGCGGCATCCGACCGCCGTGGAGGTGACGGATCGCGACCCCGAGCGGGTGCTGGCCTGGCGCTGCCGCGAGCCCGGTGCCCACGCGCGGATCGCGATCGAGCTGGCGGAAAGCGGCTTTGGCACGGCGGTGAGGATCACCGCGCAGCACTCGCGTCCCGACCCCGCCGAGGCGATCGCGGCGCTCGAGGAGCTTCTCGATGAGCTCGGATCGCCCGAGCGACGCCCCTTCACCCCCGCCTGACGCGGGGGCTCAGAACCGTCCTCGAGCGGGCCGCGGCGCCGCAATCGTAGAATCCGCGCCCCGATGCGCGAGAAGAACCCGGTAACGCTCGAGGAGAAGCTCTCCTACCTGCGCGAGCTGCGCGAGGCGGCGGTGCACTCAGCCTCGGCCGAGGCGGTCGAAAAGCAGCACTCCAAGGGCAAGCTGACGGCGCGCGAGCGGATCGAGAAGCTGCTCGACCCGGGGTCCTTCGAGGAGCTCGACACCTTCGTCCGCCACCGGACCCACGAGTTCGACATGGACCGCAAGCGACCCTGGGGTGACGCGGTCGTCACCGGCTACGGGACGATCGACGGGCGGCCGATGTTCGTCTTCAGCCAGGACTTCACCGTGTTCGGGGGCTCGCTCGGCGAGGTGATGGCCGAGAAGATGTGCAAGGTGATGGACCTGGCCGCCAAGGTTGGGGCGCCGGTGATCGGGCTGAACGACTCCGGCGGCGCCCGGATCCAGGAGGGCGTCGTCTCGCTCGGGGCGTACGGCGATGTGTTCGTCCGCAACGTCCAGTGCTCGGGAGTGATCCCGCAGATCTCGGCGATCATGGGCCCGTGCGCTGGCGGCGCCGTTTACTCGCCGGCGATGACCGATTTCATCTTCATGGTCAAGGAGACGTCGCACATGTTCATCACCGGCCCCGAGGTGATCAAGACGGTCACCGGCGAGGAGGTCGAGTTCGAGGAGCTCGGCGGCGCGATGACGCACAACACGAAGTCCGGCGTCGCGCACTTCGCCGCCGATGACGAGGAGCAGTGTCTCGCCGACATCCGCTACCTGATCAGCTTCCTGCCGTCGAACAACCTCGAGCTGCCGCCGCGGGCCGAGCCCTACGACGACCCAGAGCGGATGGAGGCGGCCCTCGACACGATCGTCCCCGCCGACTCGCAGAAGCCGTACGACATGCGCGACGTCGTGTCGCTGGTCGTCGACGACGGCGAGTTCTTCGAGGTCCACGAGCACTTCGCCCAGAACATGATCATCGGCTTCTCCCGGCTCGACGGGTATCCGGTCGGCGTCGTCGGCAACCAGCCGAAGCACCTGGCCGGGGTGCTCGACATCGAGTCCTCGGAGAAGGCGGCGCGGTTCGTGCGGTTCTGCGACGCGTTCAACATCCCGCTGCTCACGTTCACCGACGTCCCCGGGTTCCTCCCCGGCACCTCGCAGGAGTGGGGCGGGATCATCCGCCATGGCGCGAAGCTCCTTTACGCGTTCACCGAGGCGACGGTGCCGAAGCTGACCGTCGTCACGCGCAAGGCCTACGGCGGCGCCTACGACGTCATGAACTCAAAGCACATGCTGGCCGACTTCAACTTCGCCTGGCCGACCGCGGAGGTCGCCGTGATGGGGCCCGAGGGCGCCGTGAACATCATCTATCGCAAGGACATCGCGAACTCGCCGACCCCGGATGAGCGCCGGCAGAAGTTGATCAACGACTACAGGGCGCACTTCGCGAACCCCTACTCGGCGGCCGAGCGCGGCTACATCGACGACGTGATCGAGCCGCACGAGACGCGCCCGAAGCTGATCCGCGCCCTGCGGACCCTGCAGACCAAGCGGGTCGAGCAGCCGAAGCGAAAGCACGGAAACATCCCCCTTTGAAGCGTGATCAGCTCATCTTCCTCGGCGCGCTCGTCGTCGCCGCGGTCATCGCCGTGCTCGTGGTCCTGGCCACGGGCGGCGACGACGACGGTGACCCGGCCGAGGGGACGAAGCCTCAGGTCGACGTCCCCGAAGGTCCGCCGCCGAAGCAGCTGGAGGTGCGAGACATCACCGAGGGCGACGGAGCGGAGGCGAGCGCAGGCGACACGGTCGAGGTCGAGTATCTCGGCGTGAGCTACTCCAACGGCAGGGAGTTCGACTCCTCGTGGGAGCGGCCGGAGCCGTTCACATTCCAGCTCGGCGCCGGGCAGGTGATCCCGGGCTGGGACCAGGGGATCGACGGCATGAAGGTCGGAGGGCGCCGCGAGCTCGTCATCCCGCCCCATCTCGCTTACGGAAAGCAGGGCTCGCCGCCGGCGATCAAGCCGAACGAGACGCTCGTCTTCGTCGTCGACCTGCTCGACGTGCAGTCGACCCAGTAGGACCGGCCGCGCGCGGTTGAGGCCGCGGGCGCCCGGGTAAAGTGGCGCCGATGCCGTCACGGATCAACGCCGGGACCGCCCTTTTCGGGCTCGGCGCGATCGCGCTCATCATCGGCCTCTTCATCGACTGGTACGAGCCCGGGGTCACGGCCTGGACCGTGTTCGAGGTGGTCGACCTGCTCCTCGCCTTCCTCGCGATAGCGGCGCTGTACGCGGTCGCCCGCATCGTCGGCGCCTTCGGCCGCGCCGTCGACGCGCGTTGGCCCCTCGTCATCGCGACGGTCGCGCTGGTCCTCGTCGTCACCGCGATGATCAACAACCCGCCGGCGGTGGTCGGCGCCGAGCTCGAGAGCGGCGCCTGGATCTCGTTTGCGGGCGCCGTCGTGATGATGCTCGGCGCCGTCTTGAGCACGAACCGCGTCTCGGTCGAGATCTCCTTCGCGCCGCGAGCCTCGCGGGCTCGCGAGCCGGTGGCCGGCGCGGAGCCCGCCGATCCGGACGCCGAGACGCGCCGCTACCCGACGACCCCTGACTGAATCCGGCGCGCGCCAGCCCCGGTGCTAACGCGGGTCGTGCTCAGAGCGAGATCGTGGCCGGCTCTACCCGGCCGGCGCGGTGTGCGTCGAGAACCGCGAGCGCGATCGCGAGGTCCTGGATCGCAAGGCCCGTGGAGTCGAAGAGCGTCACCTCCTCGGCGCTGCGGCGCCCCTCGGCACGGCCGAGGAGGACGTCGCCAAGCTCGGTGACCCGCTCGCGCTCGAGCGCGCCGGTCGCGACCGCCCGCGCGAGCTCACCGCCCTTCGAGGCCTGTTCCCACTCGTCGCAGAAGAGGCGGCAGCGCTCGAGCGCCGCCGGCTCGACCTCCGACTTCCCTGCGGCGTCCGCGCCGAGCACCGCCAGGTGCTGGCCCGGCCGCAGGTCGTTGCCGTAGATCGCGGGCGACAGGGCCGGCGTGACTGTGACGACGACATCCTGCGCCGCCGCCTGCTCGCGGGCCCCTGGGCGCCACCCGAGCTCCGCGGCGAGCGCCTGCGCCGCGTTCGGGCGCACGTCGGAGCAGACGCCGCGCTCGAACCCGATGGCGGCGAGGCAGCGCGCGGCCCAGGCGCCGTTGACGCCGCAGCCGATCGCGCCGACGCTCGCCGCATCCTCGCGCGCCAGCGCGCGCGCCGAGACCGCCGCGGCGGCCCCGGTGCGCAGCGAGGTGATCGCCGCCGTGTCCATGATCGCGACGAGCTCGCCGGTCTCGGCGCTCGACACCACGAGCGCGCCGGTGACGACCGGCAGCCCCCGCTCGGGGTTGCGCGGGAACGAGGTCACCCACTTCAGGATCGCGAGGCCCTCCCCGCGCGCGGGCATCGCGCGGAAGTCGCCGTCAGGGGGCGCATCGACGTAGACCTTCGGCGGCATCACCCACTCACCGGCGGCGTGGCGCTCGAACGCGAGGCGGGTGCGCTCGATCGCGTCGGAGGCCGGGACGGCCGCGAGGATCGATCCGGCGTCGAAGACGGAGACCTGCGCCATGCGCCAGGCAGGTTAGATTTCGCGGCCCCATGAGTGGTTCGAACGGCACGAGAAGGCCCCCGCGACCCCGGATCGAGCTGGTCTCCGGCGGCGTGTCGGAGACGGAGGCGGCCGCGATCGTCGGCGCCCTCGAGCAGTTCCTCGCCGAAACGGTGCCCGTCCCGCGGCCGGCGCACCCGCAGAGCCGCTGGCAGCGCGCGGCGCTCGACGACGGGATCGCGGCGCGCCAGTTGACCGTCGGAACGTGGGGTCAGGCCCCGCGCTGACGCGGGCCGCGATAGAACACCCGCCACGGCGGGTCGTTCACGAGCCAGAGGAGGACAGAGTGGCGGTAGTGAAGATCATCGAGCTCGTCGGGAGCTCGAAGACGTCGACCGACGACGCGGCGAAGCAGGCCCTCACCCAGGCCCAGACGTCGCTGCGCAACATCCGCGCGGTCGACATCGTCTCGACTGGCATCCGCGGCGAGAATCTCGACGAGTACCGCGCCCATGTCCGCGTCGCCTTCCTGGTCGAGGGCACCGACGTCGACTGAGCTGGCGGCCGGCGGTGGCTAAATACCTAAATCCCAATCGGGATTTCTGTATTATGCCGCCGCATGGAGCCGACCGCCGCCCCTGAGGCTGCGTCCGCGCAGGAGCGGATCGCCTCCGAGAACAAGCTCGACGTCGTCGGGCAGAAGCCGCAGGAGGGCAAGGGCCGCCGCGGCTCGCTCACCAACCCGGAGGTCTACGACGACGTTCCGGGACACGTGATCCCGATCATCGAGCGGGAGTTCGAGGACTTCGACTCAGAGGCGGCCAAGTTCGTCGGCGGCGAGACGTCCGAGGACCAGTTCATCGGGTTCCGGCTCAAGCAGGGCGTCTACGGCCAACGCCAGCCGGACGTGCAGATGATTCGCGTGAAGCTGCCGATGGGCGGCGTCACCCCGGAGCAGATGGACGCGTTCGCCGACGTGATCGAGAAGTACGCGCCGCTCGACAAGGGCCACATCACCACCCGCCAAAACATCCAGATCCACCACGTGCCGCTACCGGACGCGGCGAAGCTGATCCGCGAGCTCTCCGACGCCGGCCTCTCCTCGCGCGAGGGCTGCGGCAACACGGTCCGCAACGTGACCGGCGACCCGTACGCCGGAATCAGCGACGGCGAGCTCTTCGACATCACCCCTTACGCGGCCGCCTACGTCCGCTACTTCGTCCGCCACCCGACGACGCAGCTCATGCCGCGCAAGGTGAAGACGGCGTTCACGGCGACCGACGAGGACGTCGCGATCACCGGTATCCACGACATCGGCTTCATCCCGCGGCTTCGCGACGGCGTCCGCGGCGTCGAGGTCCGCGTCGGCGGCGGCACGTCGATCATGCCGCGGATCGCCCCCACCCTCTACGACTTCGTCGAGCTCGAGAACGGCGACTACCTGAAGGTCTCCGAGGCCGTGTTCAGGATCTTCGACCGCCAGGAGTGGCTGCGCGTGAACCGGGCCCGCGCCCGAATCAAGGTCCTGATCGACAAGATCGGCATCGACGCCTTCCGCGACATGATCGCCGAAGAGCTCGAGGGGGAGTGGGTCGCCGAGCGAGATTTTTCGATTGACCATTTGAAATACGGGATCGACGAGGAGGCGAACGCGCCGGGGCCGCCCGCCGCGGCCGCGAGCCCGAACGGCGACCACTCCGAGTTCGAGCGCTTCGTGTCCGCGAACGTGCGCCCACAGCGCCAGGCCGGCTTCAACGCCGTCGAGATCAAGGTGACGCGCGGCGACCTCACCCCCGAGCAGCTCCGTGGCCTCGCCAGGATCATGCGCGAGTCCACCGGCGGCTCCGCTCGGACCACCGTGCACCAGAACTTCATCCTGCGCTGGGTCCGTGACGAGGCGCTCTACGACGTCTACTCGAGGCTCGGCGAGCTCGGGCTCTCAGAGCCGGGCGCCGACGAGGTCACGGACGTCGTCTCCTGCCCCGGCACGGACAGCTGCAAGCTCGGGATCACGAGCTCGATGGGCCTCAACCGCGCCGTCCAGGAGCGAGTCGAGGCGATGGGCATCAGCGATCCGCTGACCAGGCGGGTGCACATCAAGATGTCCGGGTGCCCCAACGGGTGCAGCCAGCACCACATCGCCAACATCGGCTTCTACGGCGCGTCGCTCAAGGTGGGCGGCCGCCAGATGCCCGCCTACATCCCCCACCTCGGCGGCAACTACGAGGGCGGCGAAGTCGTTTACGGCCATCGCCTGAAGGCGCGCCTGCCCGCGAAGCGGGTCCCCGAGGCGGTCGAGCGCTGGCTTCGCCTCTATGAGGCCGAGCGCTCCGACGGCGAGGAGTTCAACGCCTTCGTCGAACGGGTCGGCGTCAAGCGGTTCGAGGAGGAGGTCTCCGAGCTCACGCTGCCGAGCGAGTTCAGCCTCGAGACGATGAGCCAGTTCATCGACTGGAATCGCTCAGAGCCCTACAAGGTCGAGCGCGGCGAGGGCGAGTGCGCGGTCTGATGGCAAGCCAGTCCTACATCGTCGAGCTGCCGCTCCCCGCCACGAACGGAGACGCGAACGGGAACGCTCCGAAGCTCCCGGTCGGAAACGGCGCGCTCGTCGACCCCGAGGCGCTGCGCGCCGAGGTCGAGCCGCTCGACGCCGAGGATGCGATCGCCTGGGCGGTGGAGCGCTTCGGCGACGACATGCGCTTTGCCATCTCTTTTCAGAAGACGAGCTCGGTCATCGTCGACATGGCCCACCGGCTCAATCCGAAAGCACGCTTCTTTTATGTGGACACCGGACTCCTGTTCCCGGAGACCTACGACACCCGGGACCAGCTCGCCGAGCGCTACGGCATCGAGTTCGAGCGCTTCGCGGAGCAGGAGGAGCGCGGCGGCGCTAACCTCCTGCGCCCTGACCAGGACGGCTGCTGCGCCGACCGCAAGGTCGAGTTGATGCGGACCGCCCTCGGCGACATCGGTTGCTGGGTGTCGGGGATCCGCCGGGTCGACTCCGAGACCCGCGCAGATGCGCCGAAGTTCGGCTGGGACGAGCGCTTTGGGCTCTGGAAGCTGAACCCCCTGGCGGATTGGGACGAGAAGCGAGTCTGGAACTACATAAAGGATCATCACGTGCCCTACAACCC
>DATHAL010000093.1:0-2245 GCA_035296705.1 Solirubrobacterales bacterium | reverse complement strand
GGCGAGCCCGAAGGCGATGGCGAAGCCCGCGGCCACGGAGACCACGGTCAGGATCACGTGCTGGACCAGCGGGTCGACGTAGCGCCACAGGTTGTCGACGATCCACCCGGGGCAGAAGCCGTTCTCGGACACGCACGTGCCGCCGCGGCGGCTGCGGATCTCGAGCTGGGCGACGACGAGCTCCACGGCGGTCACGCCGGCTCGGCCTCCGATCTCGTCAGCGACTCGCGCTCGTCCTCGGCGAGCTCGGTGCCGGTGTGGGCACGCTCGGCCGGGAGCTGGAGCGCCTGGGAGACGATCTCGACCGAGAGCACGCCCGCGAGCCGGCCCTCGGCGTCGACCACCGCGCTGTAGTGGACCTGAGACTCGATCAGGTCGGCGAGCGCGTCGCGCAGGACGTCGTCGAGCTCAACGAGCGGCTCGGCGCGCGAGCGAAGCTCGGGGCGCACGCGCTCGCCCGCGAGGCCGCGTCCGGACAGCCAGCCCTGCGGGCGTCCGTGGTCGTCGACGAGCAGCGGCATGTCGATGTCGGCGTCGGCGATCTTGCGGCGGACGTCGGCCACCGGCTCGCCGCTGCGCACGGTGGGCGCGCGCCACAGGTCGATGTCGCGCACGCGCTGGAGCGCGAGCCGCTTGAGCGCGCGGTCGGCGCCCACGAAGTCCTCGACGAACTCGTCGGCCGGGTAAGTGAGGAGCTCCGCGGGCGAGGCGTACTGCGCGAGCTTCCCGCCCCGGCGCAGCACGGCGATGCGGTCGCCCACCTTGATCGCCTCGTCGATGTCGTGGGTGACGAACACGACGGTCTTGCGCAGCTCGCTCTGAAGGCGCAGGAACTCGTTCTGGAGCCGCTCGCGGTTGATCGGGTCGATCGCCCCGAACGGCTCGTCCATGAGCATGAGCGGCGGGTCGGCGGCGAGGGCGCGGGCGACGCCGACACGCTGGCGCTGGCCGCCCGAGAGCTGGGCCGGGTAGCGGTCCGCCGTGTCGGACTCGAGCGAGACGAGCTCGAGCAGCTCGCGCACGCGCGCGTCGATGCGGTCGCGATCCCAGCCGAGCAGGCGCGGGACGACGGCGATGTTCGCCGCCACGGTCAGGTGCGGGAAGAGCCCGATCTGCTGGATCGCGTAGCCGATCTCGCGCCGCAGCTCGGCCGGCTGGCGCTCGCGCACGCTGCGCTCGTCGAGCAGGATGTCGCCCTCGGTGATCTCGATCATGCGGTTGACCATCCGCATCGCCGTCGTCTTGCCGCAACCCGAGGGACCGACGAGCACGCAGATCTCGCCCGCCGGCACGGTGAGCGACAGCCCGTCCACCGCGGGCTCGCTGTGCTCCGCGTAGCGCTTGGTGGCCGAGCGGAACTCGAGCGTGGCGGCCTGCGCCCGCGGCGAGCCGTCGGAGGCGGTTGAGGAGCTGGAGACGGTCAAGTCGACGGCCAGGCTGGCTCGAGGTCCGGTGAGAGCGGGAATCATCCCACACGCCACAGCGCTCGTTGGGTGTGTGAGGGCACGCGGGGTTGTGTAAGTGACGGGTGCCACGAGCGCGGGGAGGAGAGGGTCCAGATGCCCGATGGTCAATCCGCCGGGGAGCATCACGCGCGGGAGCGGCACGAGACATTCGACTGGGTGGCCGCCGAGCGCTCGGACGAGTTCCGCGAGCTCGTGCGCAAGCGGCGGCGCTTCGTCGTCCCGGCGACGATCTTCTTCCTCGCCTGGTACGTGGCCTTCATCCTGCTCGCGGGCTACGCGCCCAGGTTCATGGGCCAGTCGATCTATCAGGGACTGACCGTCGGATATGTGCTCGCGCTGACCCAGTTCCCGATGGTCTGGATACTCGGAGGGCTCTACCTGCGGCGCGCGGACCGTGACTTCGACCCGCTCGCGCGGCGGACGGCGGAGAAGGCGCTCGAGGTCGGCAGCGGTGTCGCCCGCACCCGGGAGTGCACCGACGGGGACGGCGGGTCCCGCAGCGGCGCCGGGCGACCGGCCCACGGGCGGCGAGGTCCGCGAGCCATGACCGCCGTCCTCGCCCAGGCGGGCAGCGGCCGGTTCAACAGGCTCGCGTTCATCATCGCCTGCTGCGTGCTCGCGGTCACCCTCGGGATCACGTACTGGGCGTCCAAGCGCACGCGCACCGCAACCGACTTCTGGGCCGCCGGACGCGGCATCACGGGCGCGCAGAACGGCTTCGCCATATCCGGTGACTACATGTCGGCGGCGTCGTTCCTCGGGATCGCCGGACTCATCTT
>DATHAL010000092.1:0-4959 GCA_035296705.1 Solirubrobacterales bacterium | reverse complement strand
TCCGCCCTGCTCTTCTGGCTCGTGGAGGGCGTCCTGCGCACTCTGATCTTCATCGGCTACATCGTCGCGATCAGCCGCCTGCCCGACCTGAGGCGCGTGTTCGAGTACCACGGCGCCGAGCACAAGACGATCTCCTGTTACGAGGCGGGCGACCGGCTGATCCCGGCGCGCGCCGAGACCTACTCACGCCTTCACCCGCGCTGCGGCACGAGCTTCCTGCTGATCGTCATGGTGCTGGCGATCTTCGTCTTCGCGCCGATCGGGCTCCCGGAGTGGTACTGGCTCGTGCTGTCCCGGATCCTCGGCATCCCGCTGATTGCGGGCCTCTCCTACGAGGTCATCAAGTGGGCGGGCAAGAACCGCCGCAAGCGTTGGGTGCGGGCGGTGATGTGGCCGGGCCTCATGCTCCAGAACCTGACCACGCGCGAGCCGGACCGCGAGCAGCTCGCCGTCGCCATCGCCTCCCTCGAGGCCGTCCTCTCGGTCGAGAACCCCGAGGAGGAGGCGGCGGAGGCCGGCGAGATCGAGATCGTCGCCTAGCGGCGCCTCCTAGCTCTCGCAGCCACGCTCCGGGCCCGAGCCCGAACCCTGGTCGCAGGCGTCGGTTCCCGGGCCGCCGTCGAGCGAATCGTCGCCTGAGTCGCCGCGCAGCGTGTCCGGCCCGTCACCACCGGCGAGCGCGTCGTCGCCGGCGTCACCGCTGATCGAGTCGGAGCCGGGGCCGCCTTCGAGGCGGTCTCCGAAGCCGCCCTGGCCGTCGCCGCGAATCCGGTCGTCGCCAGCGCCGCCGAGCAGCCGATCCATGCCGGTCTCCCGCCTGTAGCCCGCACTGTCGAGCCTGTCGTTTCCGCCGCCGCCCTTCTGGAGGCTGCCGCCGATCAGCTCGTCCCTGCCGGGGCCCGCGATCAGGACGTCCTCGCGGCCCCGGCGTCCATCCAGGAAGTCGCCGCCCGCGCCGCCCTCGACCCGGTCGTCGCCGTTATAGCCGTGGAGCTCGTCGTCCCCTTCGCCGCCATCCATGAGGTCGTCGCCCGTGCCGGCGTCCATCGTGTCGTCGCCGTCGCCACCGCACACGTAGTCGACTCCGTCGCCTGCCGCGATCGTGTCGTTGCCCGCGCCGGCGAAGATCACGTCGCCGCCGGGCGTGCCCTGGATCCGGCTCGAACCGGCGCCGTCGACGATCGTCGGAGTCCGGCCAAGGCAGGAGGGGGCGCTGGTCGCGCTCCCGGGAACGAGCGCGATTGCTCCGACCGCGACCAAAAGCGCAACCAGCTTCACCGGCATGGCCTGATCCCACCAGATCGGCGGGCCGCGCGCAAGCGCGGCTCGTTCGGCCGGCGGTAGCCTCAGATTCATGATCGAGAAGCTCGTCGAGCAGGTCGAGGGGCGGTTCAGCGAGCTCCAGCGGCTGATGTCGGACCCGGCGGTGATCGCCGATCGCGAGCGCTATGCCGAGGTCGGGCGCGAGTACCGCGAGCTCGAGCCTGCGCACGAGCTGGCGGTCCAGTGGCGCCAGCTCTCCGGTGACCTCGAGGGGGCCGAGGAGCTGCTCGCCGAGGACGGCGACGACGAGGAGCTGCGCGGCCTGGTCGCCGAGGCGCCCGAGCGGCTGCGCTCGCTCGAGGAGGAGATCCGGCTCGCGATGGTCGAGCGCGACCCGAACGATGCGAAGAACGTGATCATCGAGATCCGCGCCGGCGCGGGCGGCGACGAGGCTGCGCTGTTCGCCGGCGACCTGTTCAAGATGCTGACCCGCTACGCCGAGCGCCGCGGCTTCTCCACCGAGGTGCTCTCGCAGTCGCCCGCCGAGGTCGGCGGCTTCAAGGAGGTCACGTTCGAGGTCCGGGGGGAAGGGGCCTATTCGGTGTTCAAGTTCGAGGGCGGGACACACCGCGTGCAGCGCGTGCCGAAGACCGAGTCACAGGGACGCATCCACACCTCGACCGCGACGATCGCCGTGCTGCCGGAGGCCGAGGAGGTCGAGGTGCAGATCGCGCCGGAAGACCTCCAGGTCGACGTCTATCGCTCCTCCGGCCCCGGCGGCCAATCGGTGAACACCACCGACTCCGCCGTCCGCATGACTCACAGGCCGACCGGGATCGTGGTCTCCATGCAGGACGAGAAATCCCAGCTTCAAAACCGCGAGAAGGCGCTGCGCGTGTTGCGGGCGCGCCTTTATGAGCGCGAGCTTTCACAACAGCGGGCCGAGATCGCCGCGGACCGCCGCTCCCAGGTCGGAACCGGGGAGCGCTCGGAGAAGATCCGCACCTACAACTTTCCGCAGGGCCGCGTCACCGACCACCGCGTGAAGGTCACGGCGCACAACCTCGACGAGGTCCTGAACGGCGACCTGAGCGAGTTCACGAACGCGCTCGCCGCCGAGGAGAAGCGCGCCCGGCTCGAGGCGCAGGCGGAGGCGGCGTGAGGCGGAGCCCGAAGGACGAAGCCGAGGCCGGCCGCTGTTGAGGCCGCTCCGATGACGGCGGCCGTCGCCGGCTCCGTGCGCGAGGCGCTGGCCGCGGCGACCGACGCCCTGAGGGCCGCCAGGGTGGAGAGCGCGCGACTTGACGCGGAGCTCCTGCTCGCCGAGGCGACGGGCCTCGACCGCGCCGGGCTCGCGGCCGAGCCCGGGCGCGGCGTCGACGCGGTCGCGGCGCGCGCCTTCGGCGCCGCGGTGCGGCGCCGGGTCGCGCGCGAGCCGATCGCCTACATCCTCGGCCGCAAGGGCTTTCGCCGGATCGAGCTCGCCGTGGACCGGCGGGTGCTGATCCCGCGTCCGGAGACGGAGCTCCTCGTGGAGGTGGCGCTCGAGCTCGAGCCGAGCACGGTGCTCGACGTCGGCACCGGATCGGGCGCGATCGCGCTTGCCGTCGCGGACGAGGTCCCCGAGGCCGCCGTGCTCGCCACCGATACCTCGCTCGACGCGCTCGCCGTCGCGCGCGCGAACCGCGACCGGCTCGGGGTCGAGGTCGGACTCAGCCACGGGACGCTGCCCGACGATCCCGGCGTCGAGCTCCTCGTCGCGAACCTGCCCTACGTGAGCGAGGCGGAGTGGCGCGACCTCGCGCCCGAGATCGCGCGCTACGAGCCGCGCGAGGCGCTCGTTGCCGGGGCGACCGGCCTCGAGGCGATCGACACGCTGCTCGGCGAGCTCGCGATCGCGGCTCGGCGCCCTGCGGCGATCGCGCTCGAGGTCGGCGAGCGACAGGCCGCGACCGTGGCCGAGCTCGTGCGCCGCGCGGGCTTCGAAGCGGTCGAGACGCGCCGCGACCTCGCCGGAGTCGAGCGGGTCGTCGTCGGCCGCTGATGGACCGCGTCGTGGAGATCGAGCGCGACGGCGCCGCCGCCGCGCGCCAGGCGCTCGAGCGCTGCGTTCTCTCCGGCGGCATCGCGCTCTTCCCCGCCGACGGGCTCTACGGGCTCGCCTGCGATCCCCTGCGCGCCGACGCGATCGCGCGCATCCACGAGCTCAAGGGCCGCGATGAAGGAAAGCCCTCCGCCGTGATGTTCTTCTCGCCGCTCGCGATGCGAGAGCTCGTTTCCTCACTGAGGCCGCGAGCGCGCGATGCGGTCGGCACGCTGCTCCCGGGGCCGTTCACGCTCGTCGTCGACAATCCGGAGCGGCGCTACCCGCTCGCCTGCCGCGAGGACGAGCGCCGGCTCGGCGTGCGACTGATCGACGGACCTCTGGCCGGCGCATCGTGCCCGGTCCTCCAGACCTCCGCAAACCGTGCCGGCCAGTCGGCGCCCGGCCGCTTCGCCGACGTGCCGGAGGACATCCGGGAGCGCGCCGACCTCGCGATCGACGGTGGCGAGCTCACCGGACGGCCGTCGACCGTTGTCGACATCACCGGGATCGAGTCCGGTGCCGACCCGGTGGTCCTGCGCGAGGGAGCGGTCCCGGCGGCCGAGGTGGCGGACCTCGTCGCCCGCGTGGCCGCCGCGTACGGCTGGAGCTAGTCCGCGTCCGGGGCGCCCGGGATCGGGAAACCGGAGGTGAACTCGCGCACCTCGACGGCGATCGCCTCGATCGCGTCCTCGTCCCCGCGCTTGGCCGCATCGACGGCGCGGTCCATCCACGCCGCGATCGGCGCCATGTGCTCGCTCGTCATCCCGCGGGTGGTGACGGAGGGGGTGCCCAATCGGATGCCGGAGGGGTCGAACGGCTTGCGGGTGTCGTACGGGACGGTGTTGTAATTCAGCTCGATGCCGGCCCGGTCGAGGGCCTGGGCCGCGGGCTTGCCGCCGATCTCCTTGTTCGAGAGGTCGACCAGGATCAGATGGTTGTCCGTACCGCCCGAGACCAAGTCGAAGCCGTGCTCTCCGAGCGCGTCCGCAAGCGCCCGTGCATTCTCGACGATCTGCGCCGCGTAGGCGGCGAACTCGTCGGTCGCCGCCTCCTTCAGCGCGACCGCAATAGCCGCCGTCGTGTGGTTGTGCGGGCCGCCCTGGAGGCCGGGGAAGACCGCCCTGTTGAGCGCCGCCGCGTGCTCTGACCGCGACATCAGCATCGCGCCACGCGGGCCGCGCAGCGTCTTGTGCGTGGTGGTCGAGATCACGTCGGCGTACGGGGCCGGGGAGGGGTGGGCACCCCCGGCGACCAGGCCCGCGATGTGGGCGATGTCCGCGCACATGACGGCGTCGACCTCGCGCGCGATCTCGGCGAAGCCCTCGAAATCGATCAGCCGCGGGATCGCCGTGCCGCCGCAGAAGATCAGCTTCGGCCGCTCCGCGAGCGCCAGCTCGCGCACCTGGTCGAGGTCCACCCGGCCGGTGTCGCGGCGCACCTCGTACTGAACCGGTCGGAACCACCTGCCGGTGATCGAGACGTTCCAGCCGTGGGTGAGGTGGCCGCCCATCGGCAGCGCCATCCCCATGACGGTCTCGCCCGGCTTGGCGAAGGCCAGGTAGACAGCGAGGTTCGCGGGCGAGCCGGAGTACGGCTGGACGTTGGCGTGC
>DATHAL010000091.1:0-9469 GCA_035296705.1 Solirubrobacterales bacterium | reverse complement strand
CCCTGCACGACCGCCGCTCCCGCGGGCAGCGAAGAGCGAGCCGGCCGCTGGGCCGGGACCGACCGGACCGAGTGCGGCATCAATGGGTAGCGCCGAGACGGCTCTGGCGCTCCAGCTCACCGCGCGCCAGGCCTCGGACTTCGAGCTGCTCGCGAACGGTGGCTTCGCCCCGCTGACGGGCTTCCTGGGCTCTGCCGACCACAGGGCTGTGTGTGAGGACATGCGCCTCACGTCGGGCGGCATCTGGCCGATCCCGATTACGCTCGCGACCGACCTCGAGTGCGCAGTCGGCGACGTGATCGAGCTCAGCGCGCCGAACGGAAAGCAGCTCGGGCGGCTGACGGTCGAGGAGATCTTCGAGCGCGACCTCGAGCTCGAGGCGGAGAAGGTCTACCGCACGACGGACAACGAGCACCCGGGCGTCGCGGCGATCCGCGAGGAGGGCGCCCGCTGCCTCGCCGGTCCGATCGAGGCCGACGCGCTACCGGACCACGATGACGCCTTCATGCGCCGCTACCAGACGCCGTCCGAGTCGAAGCAGGCGTTCGCCGACCGCGGCTGGAGGCGCATCGTCGCCTTCCAGACCCGCAACCCGATCCACCGGGCGCACGAGTACCTGACCAAGGCGGCGCTCGAGATCTGCGACGGCCTCTACATCCACCCACTGATCGGCGAGACCAAGAAGGGCGACATCCCGGCCGACGTGCGGATGCGCTGCTACGAGGTCCTGATGGAGAAGTACTACCACCCGGATCACGTGATGCTGGGCGTGAACCCCGGCAAGATGCATTACGCGGGGCCGCGCGAGGCGGTGCTTCACGCGATCATCCGCCGCAACTACGGGTGCACCCACTTCATCGTCGGCCGCGACCACGCGGGTGTCGGCGACTACTACGGGACCTATGACGCGCAGCGCATCTTCGACGACATCGACCTCGGCGAGCTCGGGATCACGCCGCTCTTCTTCGAGCACACGTTCTGGTGCCACGAGTGCGAGGGCATGGGCTCCGCGAAGACCTGCCCGCACCCGCAGGAGTCGCACCTGTTTCTCTCCGGGACCAAGGTGCGGGAGATGCTCTCCAAGGGCGAGAAGCCGCCGCACGAGTTCTCCCGCGACGAAGTGGCGACGATCCTGATCGATGCATACAAGGAGGAATCAGCAAGCAATGGCTGATGAGAAGGGTTTTTGTCTTTGGTTCACCGGCCTGTCGGGATCCGGGAAGTCGACCATCACCACCCATTTGGTCAAGGAGCTGCGCCGGCGCGGCTCGAAGCTCGAGGTGCTCGACGGCGACGTCGTGCGCGAGAACCTCTCCAAAGGGCTCGGCTTCTCGAAGGAGGACCGGGACACGAACATCCGTCGGATCGCGTTCGTCGCCAACCTGCTGTCGCGAAACGGCGTTCCGGTGATCACCGCCGCGATCTCGCCCTACAAGGCGATCCGCGATGAGGCGCGCCAGATGATGGGCGACCGCTTCATCGAGGCGTACGTGAAGGTCTCCCTCGAGGAGGCCGAGCGGCGCGACGTCAAGGGCCTTTACGCGAAGGCGCGCGCCGGCGAGATCAAGGAGTTCACCGGCGTATCGGATCCGTACGAGCCCCCGGAGAGCCCGGAACTCGTGATCGACACCGAGAGCCAATCCCCGGAACAATCCGCGCAGCAGATCCTCGCCTTCCTCGAGGAGCGCGGCCTGATCCCGGCGGCTGCGCCCGCCGCCGCCTAGGCCGATCCAGCCTCAGCCCGAACCCGTCACCCGCACGTACCGCGTCGCGATGGGCGCGACGGCGCCGGTCGTGGCGTGGTGGGGGCGGCTTCGCACCGAGGGCCTCGAGGCCCTGCCTCGCTCGGGTCCGGTGCTCGTCGCCGGCAACCACGACAGCCAGATGGACCCGGTGGCGATCGGGGTGGCGGCCCGCAAGCGCCGTCAGATCCGGGCGCTGGCGAAGTCCGAGCTATGGGGCGTGCGGCCGCTCGCGCCGATCCTCAACGGGATGGGGCAGATCCCGATCGAACGCGGAAAGGGCGACCGCGGCGCGCTCGACCGCGCCATCGAGGCGCTGCGCGGCGGCGCCTGCGTCGGCATCTTCCCCGAGGGCACCCGCTCGCTCGGCCGCGAGCTTCGCGCCCGCAGCGGCATTGGCCACCTCGCCGCCGCGGTCCCCGAGGCGACGGTCGTCTGCGTCGCCGTCAGCGGGACGACCCGCTTCGCCCGCTTCCCGCGCCGGCCGCGGGTGGACGTACGCTTCTTTCGCCCCGCCGGCGGCGGCTACCGGACCGGCGAGGAGCCCGCGGAGTTCGCGGCGCGGCTCGTGGCGGAGATCCGCGCCCAGGCGCCGATCGTCGCGGCCGGCCGCCGCCCCGCGATCTAGCTCGGTCGCTCGGGAACCTGCGGCTCGCCGAGGCCGTAGGTGTCGTACGCGCCCCACCGGCTGAACTGCTTGTGGGTCGGGCCGTGGAAGTCCGACGAGCCGGTGGCGACGAGCCCGAACTCCTCGCAGAGCTCGAGGCAGTGCCTGGTCTGGTCCGGGGTGTGCGGCGGGTAGAAGCTCTCGATCCCGTCGAGGCCGACGTCGCGCACCAGGCTCTCGACCAGGTCGCGGACCTGCGCCGGGTCCTTCACGTCCCAGTAGGGGTGGGCGACGACGGCGACGCCGCCGGCGTCGTGGATCAGCTCGACGGCCTGCTCGGCGGTCGGCCACTTGCGCGCCACGAACGCCTTCGCGCCCGGCACCAGGTACTCCTCGAAGAACGGCCCGAGGTCGGGGCCGGCGCCCGCCGCCCTGGCGATGTGGGGGCGACCGATGGCGTCGGCGGCGCCCGCCTCGGCCACCGCCCCCTCGAACGTCACCTCGACGCCGTGGCGGTTGAGGTTGGCGATGATCTCCTTGGCGCGGTCGACGCGCTCGGCCTGGGCCCGTTCGCACGCCGGCCCGATCCGCTCCGTGTCGACCCAGTAGCCGCAGATGTGCAGGTCCTCGGAGTACTTGTGGACGCACGACATCTCCACCGCCGGGACGTTGAGGATCCCGCCGTCGGAGGCGACCGCGGTGGCCTCGGCGACCCCCGCGATGCCGTCGTGGTCGGTGAGCGCCATCACCGTGACCCCCGCCTCGACGGCTGAGCGCGCGACGTCCGCCGGGGGGAGCTGGCCGTCGGAGACGGTGGAGTGCGACTGGAGGTCGATCACGAGGGAGCGCGGGATGGTAACCGGATGGTCCGCGCGTTTGTTGACCCGTCTTGCGACAATAGTCGCATGCGGATCTCGGCCAAGGCGGACTACGCGGTGAGGGCGGCGCTCGAGCTCGCCGCGAGCCCGGAGCGAAAGCCGGTGAAGGGCGAGAAGCTCGCCGAGGCGCAGCAGATCCCCCTTCAGTTCCTCGAGCACATCCTGCTCGAGCTCAAGCATGCGCGGCTGATCCAGGCCCGCCGCGGCGCCAAGGGCGGCTACTGGCTGGCGCGCGACCCGGAGCAGATCACGATCGCCGACGTGATCCGCGCGGTCGAGGGGCCGCTCGCGAACATTCACGAGAACGCCCCGGAGGAGCTCCATTACGGCGGCGCGGCGGAGCGCCTGCGCGATGTCTGGGTCGCGGTCCGGGCGGCGCTGCGGTCGGTGCTCGAGAACGTGACCCTGGCGGAGGTCAGCCGCGGCGAGATGCCGTGGCGGGTCGAGGCGATCCTCAACGATCCCGAGGCCTGGCTGAAACGCTGAGTCGCCGTGCTTGTTGACCGGCACGATCAGCTAACATTCCGGCCGCGCAATAAAGGACCAAATCGGTCCACAAAGAGACAAACCGTCTCCACCCCGGGTACTCACTCCCCCCCAAACCCGCGATGGAAGAAGTAGTTCACATCCTCGGCTTCGGGTTCGACCCGAAGATCATCATCTTCGGCTTCGGCATCGGCCTGCTCGTCGGCCTGACCGGGATGGGCGGCGCGTCGCTGATGACGCCGCTTCTGATCCTCGTCTTCGGGATCCAGCCGGTCACCGCGATCGGCACCGACATCTTCTACGGCGCGGTGACGAAGACCGTCGGCGGCTACAAGCACCTGAAGCTGGGCACGGTCCACAGGGGTCTCGCCTTCTGGCTCGCGGTCGGCAGCGTCCCGGCGGCGATCACCGGCGTCTGGGTGATCGAGTTTCTCCAAAACCACTACGGCGACGACGTCGGCACGATCGTGCTCGGGATGCTCGGCGGCACGCTGGTGGTCGTCGGCGTCGCGACGCTTCTGCGGTCGCTCTTCCTCGCGGGCGTGATCCAGGAGCGCTCGGCGCTGCACCTCTACCGGCGCCACATCATCGCGGCGGTCGTCACCGGCGCGCTGACCGGGTTCGTCATCGGCCTCACCTCGGCGGGCTCGGGCACGCTGATCGCAATCGCGCTGATCGCGATCTTCCGGCTGACGCCCCAGCGTGTCGTCGGCACCGACGTCTTCCACGCCGCCGTCCTGCTGTGGGCGGCCGGCTTCGCGCACTGGGTCGGCGGCAACATCGACTTCGCGCTCGCCGCGACAATCCTGCTCGGCTCGATCCCCGGCGTGATCCTCGGGACCAACCTCTCGGTGAAGGCTCCGCAGCGGGTCCTGCGCTACGCGCTCGCGGTCGTCCTGATGACCTCGGGCACGACGCTGATCATCAACGAGGGGACGCCCGGCGTCGTGATCCCGGCGATCATCGTCGCCAGCCTCATGGTCGGGCTCCTGTTCGCCGCCCAGGCGATCTCCCGCAGTCGCGCACGCGGCGCCCGCCGCGCGCCCGCCGGCGCTCCGGCCTGAGCCGCGCGCGCCGGCGGCGATAAGGTCCGCGCGTGGACTTCGAGCTCAGCCCGCGCGTCACCGAGCTCCGTGACCGGATCCGGGAGTTCATGGGCGAGCACGTCTACCCGAACGAGGCCGAGGCCCTGCAGGCGCTCGACGAGGAGGTCACGGTCGATTCCGGCCGCGCCTATCCGGGGATCCTGGTCGAGGTCCGCGAGAAGGCCAAGGCCGAGGGCCTGTGGAACCTGTTCATCGCGGATTCAGAGCACGGCGTCGGCCTCACCAACTGGGAGTACGGGGTGCTCTGCGAGGAGATGGGGCGCAGCCCCGCCGTCGCGCCGATGGCCTTCAACTGCGCGGCCCCGGACACGGGGAACATGGAGATCCTCGCCGAGCACGGGACGCCGGAGCAAAAGCGCGAATGGCTCGAGCCGCTGCTCGACGGCGAGATCCGCTCTTGCTTTTCGATGACCGAGCCGGAGGTCGCGGGATCGGACCCGACGACGCTCAAGGCCCGGGCCGAGCTCGACGGCGACGAGTGGGTGATCAACGGCCACAAGTGGTTCACCTCGGGCGCGGTCGGCGCCTCGGTCGCGATCGCGATGGTGGTCACCGACCCCGACGCGCACCGGTACGCGCGCGCCTCGATGATCCTCGTGCCCACCGACGGTCCGGGGTTCGACCTCGTGCGCCCCGTGCCGGTGATGGGCCACTCCGGCGGCCCCGGCCACTGCGAGATCCGCTACGAGGACTGCCGGGTCCCTGCCGCCAACCTGCTCGGCCCGCGCCAGGCAGGGTTCGTGATCGCCCAGGACCGGCTCGGCCCCGGGCGAATCCACCACTGCATGCGCGCGGTCGGAACCTGCGAGCGGGCGATCGAGATGATGTGCGAGCGCGCCTCGAGCCGCGAGGCCTTCGGCGGCAAGCTCGCCGAGAAGCAATTCGTCCAGGACTTCATCGCCAAGTCACGGATCGAGACCGAGCAGGCGCGACTGCTGACCCTGATGGCCGCATGGAAGATGGACACCTACGGCAAGAAGGAGGCGCGGCGCGAGATCTCGATGATCAAGGTCGTCGCCGCCAACGTCGTCATGGACGTGCTCGACCGCGCGATCCAGGTCCACGGCTCACTCGGGATGTCCGACGACATCCCGCTCGCCGGCATGTGGCGCTTCTCGCGCATGCTCAAGGTCGCCGACGGGCCGGACGAGGTCCACAAGATGGTCATCGCCCGCCGCGAGCTCAATCGCATCGGGCGGCCGGCCGACACGAAGGCTGAGGAGCCGGCCCCCGCGCAACCGGTCTCCTGAGGGTCGACTGCACCAAATTGCCGGTTATAGCCGGCATTTTGGTGCAACGGATGCCGCGACGCTCAGCAGGTCGACGCGACGGGCGCGCTGCGGCGGCGCAGCCCGAACCGGCTCGCGCCGCCCCCGAGCTGCTCGGCTCGGGTCTTGAGCAGTGAGCGGATCCGATCGGTGTGGGTGAAGGGGTCGGCGATCGTGTCGCCGGTCGTCAGCGAGATCGCGGCGACGAGCCGCCCGTCGAGCTCCGCGCCGAGGACCTCGCCCGTGAGCGGCTCGGTCGAATCGAGCCCGGCCAGATGCTCGACCGCTGCTCTGTCGGAGGGTCGGTCGGCGAGCCGGCGCACCGCGACGGCCTCGACGACGTGGTGGTCGGCGTCACGCCGCGACGACCGCAGCTTGCGGCTGCGGCCGAGGCGGCGGCGAGATGCGGCTTCGCGTCGCAGCTCGCGGTTTCGATCGTTGGCGAGGGTGGTGATCAGCGTGGTCATCGTGGTCCCTTCTTCGTTCGACCTCTACGACGATTGAACAACTAAGAAGGGGGCCGCACATCGGCCTTACGAGCCGACTTTCGGCCTCTGATCCCTTACCTACGTCCGGCGACCACTTACCCGAGCCGATCGACCGCCTCGGACGCGGCGACCGCCAGCTGCGCGACCACGTCGCCCTCGCGGGTCTCCTCGGCGTCGCCGTACTGACCGGCGCGAAAGCGGGCGAAGACGCCCTCGAGCACGATCGCGAGCTTCCAGAGGCCGAGCGCGACGTAGAAGTCGATCTCCGAGACGTCGCGGCCGGAGCGCCCCGCGTAGAGGGCGGCGACCTCCTCGCGCCGCGGGAATCCGGGCGCCAGCGTCGCCGGCTCGAGGAGCGGCATGAGCTCGTCGCCGGGCGAGCCCCAGTAGACCAGGAGCAGGCCGACGTCGGCGAGGGGATCGCCAAGCGTGCAGAGCTCCCAGTCGACGACCGCGGCGACCTCGCCGGTATCGCTGAGGATCATGTTGTCGAGCCGGTAGTCGCCGTGGACGAGGCTGGCCGGGCCCTGCTCGGGGATCCTCGCGGCGAGCCGGTCGTGGACGTCGGAGACCAGCGGCAGCTCGCGTGTCCGCGACTTCTCCCACTGGCCCTCCCACCGGTGGAGCTGGCGGGCCACGTAGTCCTCCCTCTTGCCGAGGTCGCCGAGTCCGACCTCGTCCGGCACGAGGGCGTGGATCTCGACGAGCGTGTCGATGACGCGCTCGCCGATCGCCCGCCGCGTCGCCTCCTCCGGAAACAGGTCGGCCTGCGCCTTGCTGCGCATGATTGGCCCGTCGACCCAGCCCATGACATAAAACGGCGCTCCGTTGACCGATTCGTCGCCGCAGAAGCCGACCACCGGCGCCACGGGCACGTTCGTGGGCCCGAGCGCGGAGACGATCCGGTGCTCGCGCGCCATGTCGTGCGCGGACGCGAGGCGCTTGCCGAGCGGCGGCCGCCGGAGTGCCCAGCGGCCGCCGGCGGCGTCGGTCACACGGTAGGTCAGGTTCGAGCGCCCGCCCGCGATCTTCTCGTAGGCGAGCGGCGGCTCGACGGCCGCGACGTTGTCGACGAACCAGCGCTCGAGCGCAGGCGAATCGATGCCGTCGACGGAGTCGGTCCGGATAGCCTCCTCGCCCATGGCGGGCAAGCATATGTCAGCGCTCGTGGTCGACTTCGGCGGTGTTTTGACGACGAGCGTCTGGCCCGCGTTCGCCTCCTTCTGCGAGGCAGAGGGGCTCGCGCCGGAGACGGTGCGCGACCTGTTTCGCACCGACCCCGAGGCGCTGCGGCTGCTCCGCGGCCTCGAAACCGGCCAGCTCGGCGAGGCCGAGTTCGAGCGCGGGTTCTGCGCGCTGCTCGGGATCGCCGAGCACGATGGGCTGATCGACCGGATGTTCGCCGCCCTGCGGCCCGACGATCGGATGGTTGCCGCGGTGCGAGGGGCGCGCGCGGCCGGCGTGAAGACCGGGCTGATCTCCAACTCGTGGGGGGCCCGGATCTACGAGCGCGCGCCCATCGACCTCTTCGACGCGACCGTGATCTCGGGCGACGTCGGCATGCACAAGCCGCAGCCGGAGATCTACCGGCTCGCCTGCGAGCGACTGAGCGTCGCACCGCCCGACGCGGTCTTCGTCGACGACCTGCGCGAGAACTGCGAGGGCGCCGAGGCGGTCGGGATGACCGCGATCCTCCACCGCGACTCGGACCAGACGGTCGAGCGGCTCGAGGAGCTCCTCGCGGTACGGCTGCCCTGAGGCTCAGGCCGCCGCGGCGATCATCGCGACGCCGGCGAGCGCCACGAGCACGCCGACCTGGCGCGGGCGCGCGAGCCGCTCGCCGAGGACGACGCGCGCGAGCACCATGGTGACGGCCGAGTAGAGCGACCCGGCGACGGCGACAAGCGACAGCAGGCCGTGATTCGTGGCGACCGCGAACAGCGAGTTCGCGGTCACGTCGCAGACGCCGATGACGACGAGCCACGGCATCACCTCCCGCTGGCAGCCGAGCGACGGCCGCATCCGCGCGGCGGCGATGAGCAGCAGCGCGACGCCGCCGGCCCTGGCGACCACGATCGTCCACGCGGGCTCGGGGCCGGAGCTCAGGTCGAGCAGCCAGAAGAAGGTGCCGAAGCCGAGCGCCGCGGCTCCCGCGAGGCCGACGGACTTCCTGCCGGCGGCGCGCCACTCCGGGTCGGGCTCGCGCGAGACGAGGAGGACGCCGACGATCGCCACCGCGGCGCCGGCGAGCTGGATCGCCGCCGGCTCCTCGCCGCCGGCGAGGCCTGCGGCGACCGGGACGACCACGCCGAGCGCGCCGATCGTCGCCACCACGCTCACCGAGCCGAGCGCCATTGCGCGATAAAAGGCGCCGAGCGCGAGCACGACGACGGCGCCGGCGGCGGCTCCGAGGGCCGCCGATTCCGCGTCAAGCGCGGTGCCCCCGAACACGAGCGCGACCGCGAGCGCGAGCACGAGGCCCACCGGCTGGCTGACGAGCAGGACGCTCAGGGTGGCGATCCGGCGGCTTTGAAGGCCGCCGAGGAAGTCCGATACGCCCCAGGCGAGGCTCGAGGCGAGACCGAGCGCTAGCCCGAGCACGAGCTCCCGCCGATGCGGGTCTCGACGGCGACCGGCGCGCGGCCGCGCGCCTCGACCACCGTCTCGCCGTCCTCGCCCTCCCGCAGGCAGGCCATTCCCTCCGCGACGCTCCAGTAGCGGTTCCAGTTCAGGGGAAGCGCCTCGGCGCCCGCTCGCGGACGGGCGATCCTGAAGCTGCCCATGGCCTCGAGGCGGACGCCGGTCGCCTCGAGCCCGCCGCCGCCCCGCACGCGGTAGAGGCGCCAGTCGCCGTTGCTCCAGATCGGCGTCAGGTAGAAGAGCCCGCCGTCGAT
>DATHAL010000090.1:0-54562 GCA_035296705.1 Solirubrobacterales bacterium | reverse complement strand
TCATAAGGTCGCGTTGTCCCATAGGTCCGGTCCGCAGACCATATGCCGAGACCGGGTCAGTTGCCAGTCGAGGAGGAGGTAGTCCGTCGATGGAAGCTGGAGCCCCCCGTCCGCCCGAGGATCCGGTCACCCGGCGCGGCGCCGCCGGCGAAACTCCCGAAGGAGCCACCACCCGGAGCGCGGACGAGCAACGTCTGCACGAGATGGGCTACAAGCAGGAGCTCTCGCGCGCGTGGTCCGGGTTCACCAACTTCGCGATCTCGTTCACGATCATCTCGGTCCTCGCCGGGACCTTTACGACCTTCGCCTTCGCATGGCAGAACGGCGGCCCGATCGCCATTTCGATCGGCTGGCCGGTCCTCTGCTTCTTCGTCCTCATGGTCGCCCTCTCGATGGCCGAGCTGACCTCGGCCTACCCGACGGCCGGCGGGCCATACTGGTGGGCGCACGCCCTCGGCGGCAAGGGCTGGAGCTGGATGACCGGCTGGTTCAACATCGTTGGCCTCGTCGGGATCGTCGCATCGGTCGGCTACGGGGCCGCGTATTTCCTCTGGTTCCTGCTCGGCCTGTACGGCCTCGACATCCTCGGCGTGGATTTCGCCGACACCGACGGAGTGCTCGCGGAGCCATTCGGCTTGTTCGTGATCATCCTCGCGTTCGTCACCCTGCTGAATATCTTCGGTGACCGCGTCCTCGCGCTCCTCAACAACATCTCTGTCGGCTGGCACGTGTTCGGAGTCGCCGTCATCATCGGCCTCCTCGTCTTCGTCCCGGACGACCACCAGAGCGCGAGCTTCGTCTTCGGCGAGCGGATCAACAACAACGGCGCCTTCGACGGGTCGACGAGCACGCTCGGATTCTGGCTCCTGGTCCTTCCCGTCGGCTTCCTGCTCGCGATGTACACGCAGACGGGTTACGACGCCTCCGCGCACACGGCGGAGGAGACGCGAGGCGCTGCGAAGGCAGCGGCTCAGGGCGTGTGGCGCTCGGTCTTCTTCTCCGCGTTGATCGGCTGGTTCGTGCTGCTCGCGTTCCTGTTCGCCGCCAACGACGTCGGCGCGGTCAACGACTCGCTCGGCTTCGTCGGCTCGATCTTCACGAGCTCGCTCGACCCGTGGGCCGCGAAGATGGTGATGCTGATCGCGACCGTCGGGCAGATCTTCTGCGTGGCGGCGGGCCTCACGAGCGCCTCGCGAACCTGGTACGCGTTCTCGCGCGACCGCGCGATTCCAGGCTGGCCGCTCTTCCGGCGGGTCAATCGCGATCGCGTCCCGCTGTACGCGGTGATCGCGATTTCGTTCTTCGCCTTCCTGATCACGATCCCGGCCCTCTGGGGCACCGAGTCCGGCGTCCCGTTCGCGTTCTACGCGATCACCGGTATCTGCACCGTCGGCCTGTATCTCGCCTACATCCTCCCGGTGTACCTGCGGCTGCGAGCGGGCGATCGCTTCCAGCCCGGTCCGTGGACCCTTGGGCGGCGCTCGAAGATCGTCAACGTGCTCGCGATCCTGTTCGTGATCGTGGTCGTCTACGCGCTCGACCTGCCCTACGCGCCCACGGGGCTGCCGTGGAACGACGGCTTCGACGCGACCGTCGTCAACTACACGCCGTTCGCGATCATCCTGCCGCTGCTCTTCGGCATCTGGTACCTGGTCTCGGCCAAGAACCGCTACCAGGGTCCGATCCGGACGCTCGAGGAGGACGTCGTCACGCGTGACTAGCGGCGGTCAGCACGTGAGCGCCGAGCGGCCAGGCGGCCCCGGCGGCACCGCCGGGATGCTAAGCGCGGACGACCTGCGCTCGGAGGCGGAGGCGGGCACGATCGACACGGTCGTGGCCGCCTTCACCGACATGCAGGGTCGGCTGTTCGGGAAGCGAATCCAGGTCGACTACTTCCTCGACGAGGTGCTCTCACACGGGATCGAGGGCTGCAACTACCTGCTCGCCCTCGACATGGAGATGGACCCGGTGCCGGGGTATGAGATGGCCAACTGGGAGGGCGGCTACGGGGACTTCGCGATCGTCCCGGACATGACGACGCTGCGGCACATCCCGTGGCTGGACCGCACCGCGCTCGTCATCTGCGACGTCGCGAATCACGACGGCTCGCCGGTCGTCGCCTCGCCGCGGCAGGTGCTGATCGCGCAGTACGAGCGCGCCGCGGAGATGGGCTACACGCCGTACTTCGCCTCCGAGCTCGAGTTCTACCTCTACAAGGAGAGCTACGCCGAGGCCTGGGACAAGGACTTCTCCGACCTCACGCCGACGATCCCGTACATCCTCGACTACCACATCCTCGCCACGACGATGGACGAGCAGTACCTCGGCCCCGTGCGCCGCGGCATGCACGCCGCCGGGATCCCGGTCGAGTTCTCGAAGGGTGAGGCCTGGAACGGGCAGCACGAGGTCAACACCCGCTACGCCGACGCGGTGACCTCCGCCGACCGCCACTCGATCTACAAGAACGGGGTCAAGGAGATCGCGTTCCTGAACGGGATCTCGGCGACGTTCATGGCGAAGCCGTCGGAGAAGGACATCGGCAGCTCCTGCCACATCCACTCGAGCCTTCGCGGGTCCGGCGGCGAGAGCGCCTTCGTCGACGGTGACGAGGAGACGGATGTCTTCCGCCACTACCTCGGCGGCATGCGCGCGCGGGTTCGCGAGCTCGCCCTGTTCGTCGCCCCCGCCGTCAACTCCTACAAGCGCTACGCGACCGAGAGTTGGGCGCCGACCTCGATCTCCTGGGGCCGCGACAACCGCACCTGCGGCTTTCGCATCGTCGGACACGGCAACTCACGCCGGGTCGAATGCCGGATCCCGGGCGCCGACGTCAATCCGTATCTCGGCTACGCGGCGCTGCTGGCCGCGGGGCTCGACGGGGTCGAGAAGGGCACCGACCCGGGACCCGAGCTCAAGGGCAACGCCTATGAGGAGGCCGGGGCGGAGCCCTTCCCCTCGACGCTTCGCGAGGCGGTCGAGCTGTGGGAGGGCAGCGAGTTCGCCAAGAGCGTGTTTGGCGAGTCGGTGTGGGCCCACTACCTCAACTATGGCCGGACGGAGCAAAGGCTCTTCGACGAGGTCGTCACCGACTACGAGCGCCGGCGGATGTTCGAGCGCGGCTGAGCGGCCGTGAGGCGGCCGGTTATCGGCATCTGCGCGATGGTCGAGCGCGCCGCGTGGACGGTCTGGCGAGACATCGAGGTCAACGTCTCCCAGCGCACCTACTCGCGCGGCGTCTCGCAGGCCGGCGGCCTGCCGCTCGTCCTGCCTCCCGACGGGGCCAGCGCCGAGGGCCCCGACCAGCTCCTCGACCTCCTCGACGGGATCGTCCTGAGCGGCGGCGCCGACATCGACCCCTCGTCCTACGGCGCCGAGCGGGACCCGGCGACGAAGGGCTTCAACGCCGAGCGCGACCGGTTCGAGATCGCGCTCTGCCGCGGCGCGCTCGATCGCGACATGCCGGTGCTCGGCGTCTGCCGAGGCCTGGAGCTTCTCAACGTCGCGCGCGGCGGGACGCTCGAGCAACACCTCGCCGACGCCCACCTTCACCTCCACACCCCCGGCGAGTTTTCCGACCATGACGTGCGCCTCGAGCCCGGCTCGCTGGCGGCGCGGGCGGTCGGCGCCGATCGCGTCTCCGTCCGTTCCCACCACCACCAGGGGGTCGGCGAGCTCGGCGACGGGCTGGTCGCGAGCGGATGGGCCGAGCCCGGCGGCGTGATCGAGGCGATCGAGCTACCCGAGCGGCGCTGGGCCCTCGGCATCCTCTGGCACGCCGAGGAGGAGCGGCGCAGCCCCGTGCTCGGCGCACTGACCGCCGCGGCGCGCGAGCAGGAGGTACATGCGTGATCGAGGTCGTCGAGCCCGCCACGGAGCAGGTGATGGCCGAGGTCCCGCGGGCCGGTGTCGAGGAGACCGACGCGGCGGTCGCGGCGGCGAAGGCGGCGTTCGGAGAATGGCGCGCGGTCGCGCCGGGCGATCGGGCCACGCTCCTGCGCCGGCTTGCAGACGCGATCGAGGCGCGCGCGGAGGAGCTCACGAGGCTCGAAGCGCGAAACGCCGGCAAGCCGATCTCCGACACCCGCGCGGAGATCGCGATGGTGATCGAGTCCTTCCGCTACTACGCCGGCGCGCCGGAGAGGCTGACGGGAAAGACGATCCCGGTGGCCGGCGGCGTCGACATGACCTTTCACGAGCCGCTCGGTGTCGTGGGGCTGATCACGCCGTGGAACTTCCCGCTCGTGATCGCGTCGTGGAAGGTGGCGCCCGCGCTCGCGGCCGGCAACACGATCGTGCTCAAGCCGGCCGAGCTGACCCCGCTCACGGCGCTCGAGCTCGAGCGGATCGCGCCCCAGGCCGGGATCCCGGAGGGCGTCGTGAACGTCGTCGCCGGGCCCGGTTCGGTGTGCGGGCAGCGGCTCGTCGAGCACCCGGACGTTGCCAAGATCGCCTTCACCGGATCGACCGAGGTCGGCCGGGGCATCGCGGCCGGTGCGGCGCAGACGATCAAGCGGGTGACGCTCGAGCTCGGCGGCAAGTCGGCGAATGTGATCTTCGCCGACGCCGACCTCGAGGCGGCGGCCGCCGCGGCGCCGCTCGCCGTCTTCGGCAATGCCGGCCAGGACTGCTGTGCCCGCTCGAGGATCCTCGTCGAGCGCTCGGGCATGGACGAGTTCATGGCGGCGCTCGAGCGCGCGGTCACGGAGATGCGGGTCGGGGACCCGCTGTCCGAGGAGACGGAGATGGGCCCGCTGATCTCGGCCGGTCAGCGCGAGACGGTCGCGTCGTACGTTCCCGACGAGGCGCCCGTCGCTTTCCGCGGCTCGGCTCCCGACGGCCCGGGCTTCTGGTACCCGCCGACCGTGCTGGCGCCCGTCTCGAACTCGGATCGTGCCGCCGCCGAGGAGATCTTCGGACCCGTCGCGTGCGTGATCCCATTCGAGGACGAGGCCGAGGGGGTGCGGCTCGCCAACGACACGATCTACGGCCTCTCGGGCTCGATCTGGACCCGCGACGGCGCCAGGGCGCTGCGGGTCGCGCGCGAGATCGAGACCGGCGTGCTTTCGATCAACTCGAACAGCTCCGTCCGGGTGGCCACGCCGTTCGGCGGGTTCAAGCAGTCCGGCGTCGGGCGCGAGCTCGGGCCCGACGCGCTCGACCACTACACGAACGTAAAGAACGTCTTCTACGCGACCGAGGAGAGTTAGTGGCGGGTGCCGGACGGCTCAACGGCAAAGTCTGCGTGATCACGGGCGCCGCGAGCGGCATCGGTGCCGAGTCGGCCCGGCTGTTCGCCGAGGAGGGAGCGACGGTGGTGGGAGTCGATCTCTCGCCCGACTCGGAGGGAGCGCTCGCGCTGGAGGCCGACGTCACCGACGAGGCGCAGGTGCGTGGCGCCTACTCACGGGTTCGCGAGGAGTTCGGCCGAATCGACGTCCTCTTCAACAACGCCGGGATCAATCCGAACGACGACCAGTCAGTGACCGACACCGACCTCGATGCCTGGCAGCGGGTCCAGGCCGTCAACGTGCGCTCGGTCTTCCTCTGCTGCAAGCACGGAATCCCGCATCTGCTCGAAAGCGGCGGCGGCTCGGTGATCAACACCGCCTCGTTCGTCGCGGTCATGGGCGCGGGCGTGTCGCAGATCTCCTACACCGCCTCGAAGGGCGCGGTGCTGTCGATGTCCCGCGAGCTCGGGGTCGAGTTCGCGCGGCGCGGCGTGCGCGTGAACGCCCTTTGCCCGGGGCCGGTGAACACCCCACTGCTTGAGGAGCTCTTCGCCAATGACCCCGAGAAGGCGGCCCGCCGCCTCATCCACATCCCCATGGGCCGCTTCGGCGAGGCACGGGAGATTGCGCACGCGGCGCTCTTTTTGGCTTCCGATGACTCCTCGTTCGTCACCGCTTCGACCTTCCTCGTCGACGGCGGGATCTCGGGTGCCTACGTGACGCCCGAATAGGCGCGCGCGGCCTCGAGGAACCGCCCACAGAGGTCGCGGCCGAGCCGGTTCTGGGCGTCGATGCGTTCCTCGGTCGCGGTGCGGAGCGCCTGCGGGTCGACACCGATCCGAACCGCGTCCTCGTCGCTGTCCCACTCGTCGATCCACTTCGAAGCGTCCGGCGCATTGACCTCGGCGTGGAACTGGATTCCCCAGGCCGGGGCGGAGTCCAGGCGATAGGCCTGAATCGACACCGGGGTCCGCGCGAGGACGACGGCGTCCGGCGGCGGCGTCACGTCGTAGCTGTGCCACTCGAACGCCTCGAAGTGGGGGGCCAGCGGGGCGAGCAGCGGATCCTCCGCGCCCTCCTCCGTGACCTCGACCTCGAACCAGCCGATCTCGGGACGCGACGCGCGGTGTGCCTGGCCGCCCGCTGCAGTCGCCAGGATCTGCGAGCCGAGACAGACGCCGACCACCGGCACCCGCCGCTCGAGCAACTCCCGCAGCAGCGCGCGCTCCTGCGCCAGCCACGCGTGACGGTCGTCCTGGTCGGGATGCATCGCGCCTCCGAACGTCATCACCGCGTCGTAGCCGGTCGGATCGCCTGGCGGCTCGGGCGTCTCGGCTACGAGCCACGGATCGAGCGCGGCGCCGGCCGCGGCGACCGCGTCGGCGAAAACGCCGGGGCCGGCGTCGCGCTGATGGCTGATCGAGAGGACGCGCACGCGCCCAGTCTCGCAGGGGCGCCAGCGCGGCGTCAGTTGTCTGAGCCGGCGCGATCCCAGACGTAGAGCTCGACGGCCTCGACCGCGAGCTCCATCAGCCGCGGGCCCGAGAGCCACTCGAGCACTGTCTCGAGCGCGCGCTCCTCGGTGACACCGCGGTCGACCGCCTCCTCGCCGCGGAACCCGGCCGCGAGCTTGAGCGCCTCGCGGCGGTGCTCGCCGAGCGACGGGAAGGCACCCATCAGGTAGTCGCGGTTCGGGATCGGGGTGCCGATCTCCATCGAGGCATGCCAGGCGGCGAGCATCGAGATGTCGTGCTCGTCGAGCTCCGAGATCGCCTTCGCGTAGTGCGCCTCGAGCTCGTCCTCGGGGATCTCGTCGACCCAGGCCCGCACCGCCTCGCCGAGGAGCTGGCGGCGGGCCTCACGGCCGATCGAATCGGCGATCGCGCGGATCGCGTCGGCTGGGTCGATGAAGCAGAGTGCCATTGGCGGGACGATAGGAGCGCCCGAGGACGGCAAAACGCGGTCCGGAAACGCGGAGGATGCGGGCCGCGGCGGCGCCTCGGGTCGGGATCGCACGCCGGATGCCGACCTATGCTCAAGCCATGCCCCTCGAGTTGGTCGTCGGACCCCCGAACTCGGGCCGCGCGCAGGAGATCGTGCGGCGCTTTCGCGCTGCCCTGGGAGAGGAGCCGATTCTCGTCGTGCCGACCGGAGACGACGTGGCGGAGTTCGAGCGCGAGCTCTGCTCGGACGGCCGGCCCTCGCTCGGCGGCTCGATCGCGACTTTCCGGGCGCTCGTCGGGGAGGTGGCGCGCGCGCTCGCCGTGGAGCTGCCGCCGGCCCTCACGGTCCCGCATCGCGAGGCGCTCGTCCGCGCCGCGGTGGAGCGCGCCCGGCCGCGCCGGCTCCGGCGCTCGGCCGCGCGCCCGGGCTTTACGCCCGCGCTCGACGCGCTGATCTTCGAGCTTCAGGGAGCGCTGCTCTCCCCCGCCGAGCTCGCCGCCGCGGTGAGCGACCTCGAGGACCCTGCGTACGAGTCCGAGCTCGCTGAGCTGTACGCCGCGTACGTCGAGCTTCGCGACGCCGCAGGCCGCGCCGACGACGGCCTTGTCGCGGAGCGCGCGATCGGCGCGCTTCGCGCGAGGCCCGAGGATTGGCGCGGCCGGCCGGTGTTTCTCTATGGCTTCGACGATCTGAGCCGCGCCCAGCTGGAGCTCGTCCGCGCGCTCGCCGAGGCCGCCGAGGTCGCCGTTGCGGTCGACTATGCGGACCGCCGCGCACTCAGCGTCCGCGCCCGGCTGCTCGGCCTGCTCACCGAGGAACTCGGCGCGCGGCTGCCGCCGGAGCTCCGCGCGGCCGGCGACCACACGTCCAGCCGCGTCCTTCGTCATCTCGACCGCAGCCTGTTCGAGCCCGAGGCCGAGCAGGTGGAGCCGGACGACGCGCTCGTCCTGCTCGACTCGGCAGGCGCGCGCGGCGAGGCGGAGGCGATCGGGATCGAGATAGCCCGCCTGCTGACGGACGGCTACGAGGCCGACGAGATCGCGATCGTCGTCCGCCGCCCCGAGTCGGCCGGGCCGCTGCTCGCCTCCGTGCTCGGCGAGCTCGGACTCCCCGTTGCACTCGAGGCGGCGCTGCCGCTGACGTCGACCTGCGTGGGGTCCTCGCTGGTGGCGCTCTGCCGGGCCGCGATGGACGAAGCCGACGTCGAGGCGTTGCTCGCTCACCTTCGTTGCGACCCGGCTCTGGCGCGGGAGATCGTCGACGGGCTCGAGCGTCGCGTCCGGCGGGGCGACGCGCAGAGCGTGAGCGCCGCGATCGACGGGTGGCAGCACCCGCCACGCCACCTCGCTCGTCTACGTGACGCGGCGGACGACCGCGCGCGGCTCGCGGCGCTGGCGAACACCGCACGGGAGCTCGCGGAGGGCGCGCACCGCGACCGGGCGCCGCTCGCCGGCCGCGGTCGCACCGACGACGGCGCCGTGCCGTTCTCGGCGCTCGAGCTGCGCGCCGGCGTGGCGGCCGCGGAGCTCCTCGAGGAGCTGCGCGCGGTGGGGGCGCTCGCCGGCTGCGAGCAGCCGGGCCTCGGGGTGGCGCTCGAGGCGCTGCGCTCGGCGACCGTGCCCGCCTGGCGCGGCCCGGCCTCCGGTCGGATCCGGATCCTCAGCCCGCTGCGCGCCCGCGTCGCCCGCGTCCGGGCGCTGTTTGCCGCCTCGCTTCAGGACGGCGAGTTCCCAAGCGCCGGGCCACCCGACCCGCTGCTCTCCGAGGAGCGTCGCCGGCAGCTCGGCAATCCCGACCTGCGCCGAGTGGAACAGCCTGAGCAGGAGCGGTACCTGTTCCACGCCTGCGTCTCGCGGCCCACGGAGCGCCTCTATCTGAGCTGGCAGTCGAGCGACGAGGACGGCGCCGCGCTCGCGCGCTCGCCGTTCATCGATGAGGTCCTCGACCTGATCGCGCCTGATTCGCCCACCGCAGAGGAGCGGCTCGTTCGCCGGCGCGGTCCGGAGCGCGCGGTGCCCACACCCGCGGAGGCGACCAACGCCCGGGGTCTCGCCCGCGCGCTCGCCCGCGGCGGCTGGGAGCTCGACCGAGCCGCGGCGGTCGGCCGGCTCGACGTCCCCGCCCCCGCTGCGAAGGCCGCCCTCGCACTCTTCGCGGAGCTCCCCGACCCGAACGCGCTTCCCGGCCCGCTTCGCTCGCCGAGGGTGCTCGGGGAGCTCGGCTCCCGCACCGTGTTCAGCGCCAACTCGCTCGAGGGCTGGGTCCAGTGCTCCTACCGCTGGTTCGTCAACCACGAGCTCTCGCCCCAGCGGCTCGAACCCGAGGCCGACCCGCTGTGGCTCGGCGGCGTCGTGCACGCGGCGCTCGAAGGGCTCTACCGCGACCCGCCGGGCGAGGACGCGATCCCCCGGCCGGGCGACATCGGCCGGTGGCGGCGGCGGTTCGCCGAGCTGCTCGAGGAGTATGCGACGGCTCGCGCCGGGGCGCCACTCAACCGCTCCCGGCGCGCGGCGCTCGACCGCGCCAGGCTCCAGGTCGAGGCGTTCCTCGACGACGAGGCCGAGCGCGAGATCGAGTTCCGGCCCGATCCGCAGCTGCTCGAGCTCGGCTTCGGGCCGCTCGAGGACGTCGAGGGAAGCGAGGGGCCGACCCGCCCCGCGCTCGAGCTCGGGGAAATCGCGCTGCGCGGCCGGATCGACCGGATCGACCTCGCAAGCGACGGGCACACGGCGATCGTCCGCGACTACAAGACCGGGAGGTCCGTGCCGCGCGCGAGCGACTTCGACGAGCGCGGGACGCTCCAGATCCAGCTCTACATGCTCGTCGCCGAGCGCATCCTCGGCCTCGACCCGGTCGCCGGCCTCTACCAGCCGCTCGGCGCGGCCGATCCGAGGGATCGAAAGCCGCGCGGGATCGCCGTCGCGGACGACGATCGACTCGACGGCCTCGGCCTGGTGCGAAACGACCGCCTCGAGCCGGAGGTCGTCCGCGACGCGCTCGGGAGCGCCGAGCGGACGGCGATCGAGGCCGCCGGGCGGATGCGCGCCGGACGGATCGACCGCGACCCGATCGGCGGCAGCTGCCCGCGCTACTGCACCTTCCAGTCGATCTGCAGGCTCGAGCGGGTCGTCGGCGCCGTGGGCGAGCAGAACGGCAAGGGGCGCGACGAGTGAGCGCGAGCAGCGGACAGCTCTCGCTGATCGAGCTCGCGGAGCCCGGGCCGGAGCGACGCCGGCCGGACGGACCGGAGCGGACCCACGAGCAGCGGACCGCGGTCGAGGCGCGCAAGCGGGATGCGTTTCTCGAAGCCGGTGCGGGGAGCGGGAAGACGACCGTCCTCGTCGACCGCTACTGCGCGGCGGTGACCGAGGACGGCGCGGCGGTCGAGGCCATCCTGGCCTTCACCTTCACCGAGCGCGCCGCCGCCGAGATGCGCACGCGCGTCCGCCGCGAGCTGGCCGCTCGGGCGGCTTCGGCGCGGGACGTGGGCGAGCTCGAGCTGGCAGCTGAGCTGAAGGCGGCGGCGCGGGCGACGGAGCGCGCCTGGGTGATGACCATTCACGCCTTCTGCCGGCGGCTGCTCGCTTCGCACCCGCTCGCGGCCGGGCTCGACCCGCGCTTCCGGGTGCTGGACGCTGCCGAGGCGGCCCGGCTTCGCGACCGCGCCGCGAACGCCGCGCTCGATGAGCTCCTCGCCGGCGGCGACGAGCGCGTGGCGCGGGCGGCGGCCGCCTACCAGCCGTGGAGGCTGACGTCGATGACGGTGACCGCGCACGAGCGGCTGCGCAGCCAGGGGATAGCGGAGCCGCAGCTCCCGCCGGCGCCCGATCCCTGTCACTCCCCCGCAGCCGGACAGGAGGCGCGGGAGCTCACGCCGGCGGAGGTCGAGGACGCGGCCGCCGCGCGCGAGGCGATCGAGCGGCTCCTCGAGGGCTTCCACGCGCGCTACGAGGCGCTCAAGGAGGAGCGCTCGGCGCTCGACTTCCAGGACCTCGAGCTGCGCGCGCTCGCGCTCCTGCGCGGCTCCTCGGCGGTCGCGACCGCGTGGCGCGGGCGGTTCACCCACCTGCTCGTCGACGAGTTCCAGGACACGAACCGCGTGCAGCTCGAGCTCGTCGATGCCCTTCGCGGCGACGGCACGCGCGTGTTCATGGTCGGCGACGAGAACCAATCGATCTACCGGTTCCGCAATGCGGACCTCGAGGTGTTCCGCGAGCAGCGCCGCGTGGCGCTCGAGGCGCCCGATCGCGACGTGCTGCCGCTGCGCGGGAACTTCCGCTCGCTCCCGGCGGTGCTCGCCGGCGTCAACTTCGTCGGCCGGACGCTGCTCGACGGCTTCGCCGAGCTCAGCGCCGGCCGAGCTCCGTCCAGCGGCGCCGGCGAGGTCGAGCTGCTGTTGACGCTCGACGAGGGCCGCGGCGCGGAGGCGCGCAAGTGGGACGCCGCGGGCATCGACCTCGACCCACCGCCGACCGGGTCCGGCAAGCGGGTCGTCGCCGAGGCGCGCTTCCTCGCCCAGCGGCTGCGGCAGCTGGTCGACACGGGCGAGGCCGAGCGCGGCGACATCGTGGTGCTCCTGCGGGCGTTCACGCACGTCGACGCCTACGAGGAGGCGCTCGAACGCGCAGGCCTGCGCCCCTTCGTCATCGGTGGGCGCGGCTACTGGACCCAGCAGCAGGTCGAGGACATGGTGCGCCTCCTCGGCGTGGTCTCGAACCCGCTTGACGACGAGTACCTGTTCGGCACCCTCGCCTCGTTCGCCGTCGGCGTGAGTCCTGACGCGCTCTGGCTCCTGCGGCGCGCCGCCGACCCCGAGGAGGGAGCGCACCGGCACGTCTGGCCGGCGCTCGCCGCCGCCTACGGCGACGCGGAGAAGCCGCAGCGCTGGAGCCCGGAGTGGCTCGACCACCTCCCGGCCGAGGATGAGCAGCGCCTGCGCCGCTTCTGCGGCATTCTCCGCGCGCTGCGCGCCGAGGCGCCGCTGCTGTCGCTCGAGGAGCTGATCGAGCGGACGATGGGCGTCTTCGGGTACGACCTCGGGCTGATCGCCCGCCGAGGCGGCGTCGGGCGGATGGCGAACCTCCGCAAGCTGATGCGGCTCGCGCGCGAGTACGAGCGCAACGAGGGCCGCGACCTGGCCGGGTTCCTCGCGCTCGCCGCTGAGAGCGCGAAGCGCGACGAGCGCGAGGGCATGGCGGCGGTGCAGGCCGAAGGCCACGACGGCGTCCGCGTGATGACGGTGCATGCGGCGAAGGGGCTTCAGTTCCCCGTCGTGGCGGTTCCCGACCTCGGCCGGAGGCTGAACGCCGGCCACTCCTCCGGCGACCTCGTGATCGGCCCGGCGCCGGACGGCGATGCCGCGAACCGATTCGGGATGCGGCTCCGCTTTCCCGCCGGGACGCCCCTGGGACTCTGGGAGCTGATCGACCTGAACGCGCAGGAGAACGAGGCCACGGCCGAGGAGGCCTGCCGGCTCGTCTACGTCGCCGCGTCACGCGCGGAGGACCGGCTGATCCTCAGTGGTGTCTTCAGGACCGACGAGCTCGAGCCCGCGCAGGAGAGGAAGCCGAGCGACACGCCACTTCGCCGCCTCCTCCCGGCGCTCGCCGACCGGGGCTGGTCGGGCGGGAGCGATGCCGTGGCGCTTCCGGGGCCGATGCCCATCGAGGGGCCGCTACCGCTACCCGACGCGACGCTGCGAGTGCGCGTGAGCGAGCCGAGCCCCGAGCGCGCGGCGGAGCTGCGCCGCGACTACCCACCGCCACCCGAGCCCGACCCGCTCGGCGAGCCGGCGCCGCCGCCGCTCGTCGACGGGCGCCCGGCGTTCGTCCCGATCGGCCACCTGTCCTATTCCGCGCTGTCGCTCTATGAACGCTGCGGCTACCGGTTCTACGTCGAGCGCGTGCTCGGCGCCCGCGAGAGCGCCGCGACCCCGCCCGGCGAGGAGCCGCGGGCGAGCGACGAGGTCGCCCCGCCGTCGCCGACGCGCGAGGTCGCGCTCGGGATCGGAAACGCGGTCCACCACGCGCTCGAGTGGAGCGCGCGCCGCTCCTGGGGCCGCCCGGACGATGGGACGCTCGAAGCGCTCCTTCTGGCCGAGGGCCTCGCGTGCGACCGCGCCGCCGGCGAGCGGGTGCGGTCTCTGGTCGACGGCTGGCTGCGATCGCCTCTCCTCGCGGAGATCCGCGCCGGCGGTGCGCGCGCCGAGGTCCCGTTCTCGCTTCCCATCGGCAGGACGGTGGTCCGAGGCCAGATCGACCTGCTCATCGCCTCGGACGAACTGCCGATCGTCGTCGACTACAAAACCGACGCGCTCGATGGAGCCGCGCCCGCGGAGCTCACCGAGCGTTACCGTGCGCAGCGCGAGGTCTACGCCCTCGCCGCGGCGGGCGAGCACGGGGCGCGCGTCGTCCACGTCTTCCTGGAGGCTCCCGACCAACCCGTCGACGAGCTCGTCGACGGGCCCGGGCTCGAGCGAGCGCGGGGCCGGCTCGAGGCGCTGATCGGCGAGATGCGGGGCGGGCGCTTCGAGCCGACCTCCGAGGCCTCGCCCGCGATCTGCTTCGGCTGCGCGGCGGCGGCAGTGCTGTGCCCGAACGCGCGCTGGAAGCCCGCCCGGCCTTGAGCCGGCTCGCGGTCTTCGCCTACGCCTCGCTCGTCAACCCGGCGAGCGCCGCCGAGACGCTCGGGCGGCCGGTCGACATCAAAGCGCTCGTCCGCCTGCGCGGCTGGTCGCGCGGCTGGACGGTCGCCCGCGACAACCGGACGACCGAGAAGACCTTCGCGCGTCCGGACGGGACGATCCCGCGCTACTGCCTCGGCCTCGACATCTCGCCCGATTCGGCCTCCGAAGGCCCGAACGGGGCGCTCATCGAGCTCACGGAGGCCGAGCTCGACCGCCTCGACCTGCGAGAGCTCCGCTACCGGCGCGCCGAGGTCACCGACGCGATCGAGCCGCGAACGGCGGCCGCGGCCTTCGACGCCGTGTACGCCTTCCGCGCCCGACCACAGCACTACCGCCCCGAGCCGCCGGGGGACGCGATCGTGGTCGCCGCCTACCCCGCCGCCACCGAGGCCGCGTTCGCAGCCCTCGGTGCCGACCAGCTCGAGCTCTACCGGGCCACGACACCGCCGCCGCCGGTCGAGGTGACGCCCGCGGAGCTCGTCACGGATCGAATCCCCGAGGGCAATCCGCGGACGTGGTAGAGCGCCGATCGGAGATCGCTACGCCGCGACCTGATACCGAGCCGCCCAATCCCGCTTGATCCGGCGCAGGAGCGGCGGGTACACGATCAGGTGGCGGAACGGCTTGATCGCCGCCATGTACGCATTGCCGAGCAGGCCGTTTGGCTTCACGTAGACGGCCATCTCTCCGTGGTAGACCCCCGACTCGTCGCGGACCCACCCGATGTGCATGACGCCGTGGACAGTGCGGTTCACGATCTCAGCGGCCCACTCGTCGTCGAGCAGATAGAGCGAGGTAAATGACGCGATCTCGAAGTCCGGCCCGGATGGGCCGTCGCGCAGATCAGGCGGTAACCGGTCGCGAAGCGTTGGCCGCTGCGGACCGTGGCCGCCATCCGGCCCGTCCCAACCGAGCGCCTCCCCGACCTTCCATCGAATCGCCCACAGCGTCCGGGCCGCGCGTGAGGAGCTCTCCGCCGGGTCACCCGAGGCCATCTGCTGCACCAAGCGAGGGAAGTCGTTCCGGCCGCCGGGCGTCGGCAGAGCCCACACGTCCTCGAGCCGGAAGTCGCGAACCAGCTCGTGGATGCGCCAGGGGCGAGCCACGTGCGCAGCGTTTGGGAGTCTCATTTTCTCGGCGGCCATATTAGAGGCGCCGCTTCAGTATGCGTCCTGCGGCGCGCGCGAGTCCGCCCTCGCGGGCCAGGTTCAGGGTGAGACGTGCCCGTCATCCCCGTCCCTCACGAGGTGACGCTCCAGATCCGGTCGAACTCATCGGGATCGAGCGGAACCAGCCGGCAGCCCGCCACGAGCTGCCCGCGGAAGCGATAGAGCCCGACGGTCGACCAGCGGTGTTCCACACCCTCGATGAGCGCCGTCCCGTCGGTCAGGACGGCGACGAGCTCGCCGGCACCGACCAAGACCTCGCCCGGATGGAGCTTGAAGGTGCGATTTGCTAGCTCGCGGCGCCTGGCGAAGTAGACCATCACCGCATCGACGCCCGGATACACCCCGGCGATCGAGTTCTTTCCTGGAACGCGCCAAACGACGTCCTCGGTCAGGAGCTGGCGTAGCCGCGCGTCCGAGCCGCCGGCATAGAACGCACCTTGTGCCTCGTGCAGGCGCCGTAAGCAGGACACGGCGGCCTCTCGCTCCATCTGCTCAACCCTCCACACGAAATAATAGAGTGTATGCTCTATTATAGCAAACCACGACGAGCGACTGGAGGGGCCATGGACAGAAACGCGGAACTCGTACTTGAGGTCTTTCGCGCCCTGGAGAATCGCGACCCGGAGAGATTCCTCGCCCTGCATCACGAGAATGTCGAGTACGACTGGCCGCGGGCCCTTCCGTACGGCGGCACGCTCCAAGGCATTGCAGCACTGCAGCGGCGGCTGGAGACCGAGCCCGAGAAGACCTGGCTCGGGACATGGGGGCCGCTGCAGCCAACGGAGCAGGAGCGGCGAATGGATCCCCGGGTCGTCAGCTCGAACGGAAGGGAGGTCGTCGTGCTTTATCGCCAGCGCGCGCTCAGCCCGGACGGCGAGCGCTTCGATGAACCGGTCCTAGGCCTCTACGAGGTCCGCGACGGCAAGTTCGCCCGAGCCCAGATGTTCCATTTCGACACGGCGGGAATCCTCGAATTCCTGGGGCGTGCACGCGAATCAAACGCCGAGCTCGCGACGTAACCGCGCCGGCGAGGACCAGGGGAATGTCCTCGCTCGGTCGAATCGCATCGTCGTCGACCTACTAGAGACGCCTCTCTAGTATCCAGCAGCTGCATGGGCCGCCCACGCATGCATCCAACGGAGACGATGCTCGATGCCGCCCGGGATCTCCTTCTCGAGCGGGGGGTGTCGGCGGCAACGATCGAGGCGGTTGCCGAAAGCAGCGGAGCCCCGGTTGGGTCGATCTACCACCGCTTCGGCTCGCGCGATGGGTTGGTTGCCAGGCTGTGGCTCCGAGCTGTCTACCGCTCGCAAGCGTCGTTCGTGTCCGCGCTCGAGGCTGAGGATCCGCGCGAGGCGGCGATGGCGGCAGCAATGTCGATCATCGAGTTTTGCGAGGGGCATCCGGCCGACGCAAAGCTGCTCGTTCTGTTCCGGCGCGAGGACCTGATTCGAACGGTCTCCGATGACGCGTTGTTGGAGGAGCTGGAGGGGCTGAACCGACCGGTGGCACGCGCCGTCGGCGCCCTCGCTCGCCGCCTCTACGGGACTCGGAGCCGGGCAGCGCTCGAGCGGACTCTGCTTGTTGTCTTCGATCTCCCGTACGGGGCCGCCCGCCGCCATCTGATCAGCGGCACCGCCCTTCCCGACGGACTCCGCGACGACCTCCGCCAGGCCCTGTCGGCCGTCATCGAACGCCCGTTGTAGATATACCCCCTAGGGGTATGCTATGGTGCGCGCCGCGATGCAAGCCGAACCCGTTGGGAGAGACATGAACTACGCAGCAACAGCCACCGTCGAGACCACCGGCAGCGCCGGAACGAGCAAGCTCGCGTTCGCCCGCCACTTCGTCGAGATGGTCCTCGTGATGTTCATCGGCATGGGCGTGTTCGAGGGCCTCGCGGCGCTCGCCTTCGCTGCGGCGGACAGCAGCCTCTCGGCGCAGTCGGGCGAGCTCCGCGTGATGCTGATGGGCGTTTCGATGACCGTCCCGATGATCGCCTGGATGGGGTACCGCGGGCACGGCGCGGCTCGGAACGCCGAGATGGCGATGTCGATGATCGCGCCGACGATCCTCGCCGCGGCCCTGGCCGCGACCGGCGCGCTTGGCACGGAGGCGGCGTTCGGGATCCAGCACGTGGTGATGATCCCGGCGATGCTGGCCGTGATGCTCTGGCGCTACGACGAGTACGCGCACGCACACACCGACCACTAGGCCCGCGCCCGCCCCGCTTCGTCGCGAACGAAGTCCACGAACGCCGCGGCCGCCGTCGAGCGATGGCGGTCGCGGCGCCAGAGCAGGTACACCGGGAGCCGGATCGCCGGCCGCAGTGGTCTCGTGTCGACGGGCGGGCCCGGACGGCGGGTGATCGACGCAGGCAGAACCGCGGGGCCGAAGCCGTCGGAGGCGAGGCAGCGGATCAGGTAGGGGTCGCCGCTCTCGAGCGAGACCCGCATCTCCTCGCCCGCCGCCTCGAAGAGCTCGTCGGTCGTTCGCTTGATGGCCGACCCGGAGCGCGGCGTCGCGAGCGGGACGTCGACCAGGTCCGGCACCGCGACCCAGCGCTTGCGCGGCGCGGTCCCCGGCGGGAATGCGACCACGACCTGCTCCTCGCTCACCTCGATCCCCTCGGCGCCGTCCGGAAGCTCAGCGTGGATGAGCGAGAAGGCCACATCGAGCTGGTCCGTCTCGAGCATCTCGAGCATGTCGGCGGCGGTGCCCTCGCGAAGGCGGACCTCGATCCCCGGATAGGAGTGCGTGAAGCGCGCGAGGAGCGTCGTCACCTCGATCCCCCCGGCAGGCAGCAGCGCGCCGATCGCCACGCGGCCGCGGACCAAGCCGCGGAGCTCGTCGAGCTCACCCCGCACGCCCTCGACCTCGGAGAGGACTCTTCTGGCGCGAGCCGCCACCGCCTCGCCCGCCTCGGTCGGCACGACGCGCCTGCTCGTGCGCTCGAAGAGCTCCGTCCCGAGCTCGGCCTCGAGACGGCGGATCTGATGCGATAGCGCCGATTGGGCGACGTGGAGCTCCTCCGCCGCTCGCGTGAAGTGGCGATGGCGGGCGACGGCCTCCGCATAGACGAGCTGGCGCAGCTCCATTTGGCGATCGATCTTATTCAGAGATTGATTCCGTGACAACTACGTCTTGCTTCGATTGATCATCCAGCCGACAATGGCTCGCATGAACCGCCTCGCCGAAGTCACGATCAGACTCGAACGCGCCGCCGATCACGCCGGGATCCTCCGCCTCGCGCAGCGCGACTCGGCGCCGCTGCCGCCCGCGCCGCGCCTCCTCGCGGTTCGCGGCGGCTCGATCGAGGCGGTGCTGTCGCTGCGGAGCGGGGACATCGTCGCGGACCCGTTCGAGCCGACTGCCGACCTGGTCGAGCTGCTGCGGTGCCGCGCGCGCGACGCCCGGGCGATTGGCGCGGATTACGGCCTCGGCTCGCCGGAGCGATCCGCGCTTCGCCCACGGCTCGCGGGAGGCACGGCGTGAGCTCGGAGCCGGTGATCAGGCGCGAGCTGCGCCCGGGCGATCTCGGCGCGATCATCGCCTACCACGGGGAGCTCTATGGCCGCGAGTACGGCGTCAACTCCGAGTTCGAGGCGATGGTCGCCACGGCGGTGGGGCGGGCGGGCGAGCGCGGCTTCCCGTCGGAGGGCGAGGCGATCTGGATCGTCGAGCTCGAGGGGCGCCACGCGGGCAGCATCGCGCTCACCAACGAGGGCGACGGTCTCGCCATGCTGCGCTGGGTCACGCTCGATCCGGAGCTCCGCGGGCGCGGCCTCGGCCGCCGGCTGATCTCCGAGGCGATCGAGGCGGCTCGGGCGCGGGGCTACTCGATGGTCGCGCTCGAGACGTTCAGTGACCTGCGCGCGGCCGCGCAGATCTATCGCTCCTTCGGCTTCGAGATCGTCTGGGAGGACACGCGGCCGCGCTGGGGGCGCGCCTCGATCACCTACCAGCGCTACGAGCTCAGCTTCCAGGTCCGGGCCCAGTCCTCCAGCGCGATCAGCGCCGGCTCGAGCGTCCGCCCCTTCTCTGTGAGCGCGTAGGAGACGCGCGCCGGCGATCCGTCGTGGACGGATCGCTCAACGAGGCCGGCGGCCTCGAGCTCCCGCAGCCGTCGCGAGAGGAGGCGGTCGGATAGGCCCGGGATGCTTGCGGTGAGCTCCGCGAAATAGTGCGGGCGCTCGCCCAGCGCCCTCAGGATCGCGCCGGCCCAGCGTCTGCCGATCAGCTCGATCGCGGCATGGAAGTCTGGGCAGACCCGGGCCGGCGGGCCGTCCGGATGCGTGAGCGAGCCCTGCTCAGGCGGGTGTTCACTCGCGGCCTCCACCCTTCGCTGACCTTACCGAACGGGCCTCCCCGGTCCCGGGCGCCGCCGGTCACGCCGCGCAGGGCCCGGTGTCGGCCGGCGCGAGCCGCTCCGATAGCGCCCGCCGGACCACCGAGTTAGGGACCCCGAGGCCGCTGTCGGCGCCACCGCCGACCGTCGCCGCGAACACGGTCGAGAGCACGTCGCCGGCGGTGTCGACCACCGGGCCGCCCGAGTTGCCGCTGCGCACGGCGGCCCGGAACGGCGTCATCTTCCGCTGCACGGGCCCACGGCCGTAGGAATCCTGGCTCGCGACCGTTCCGGTGCGGCCGAGCCGCGCCGGCGTGAAAGCGAGCGGCCCGTTGTCGGGGTAGCCGATCACCGCGGCGTCGGCTCCCTTGGGCGTGCTCGCGGCGAGGTCGAGTGCCGCCGCCTCGAGCCCCGGGGCGCCGAGGATCGCGAGGTCGTTGCGGATGTCGTAGTGCACGACGGTGGCGTCGAGCGCCGAACCGCCGTCCGGGGTCACCGTGGTGTCGTCCTCGCCCGCGACGACATGCGCGTTGGTGACCACGACGCCCTCCGCCGCCACCCATCCCGAGCCCTCGACCCCGAGACCGCAGGCGGTGCCGAGCACGCGGACCGTCGAGTCCCCGGCGGCGCGCACCTCGGGATCGTCGGCGGAGCCGGGATCGGCCGGCGGCACGTCCGCCTCCGGCCCGCGCACGACGGGGGTCGGGTCGACGCGACGCAGGACGTGAAGGAGCGGGCCCGATGGCGGCATCAGGTCGTTGAGCGCGCCGAGGATCGCCGAGCGCTGCACCGCCTCGCGCAGGTCGCGCCCCTGCTGGCCCGTGGCGTGGAGGGCGACGGCGCCGAACGCCCAGCAGAGCGCGAGCGCGAGCGCCGCGAGGACGATCGCGCCGCCGACGCCATCGGCAACGCCCGCCGAGCCACCGAGCGCCCGCGCCCGTAGCGCCTGCGCGACCCCGTCAAGCGCGACGGCGGCGAAGGCGCCGATCAAGACGCCGGTCGCGACCGCCACGATCGGCGCGTACTGGGACTCAGCGCCGTGCGGCAGCAGCGCCGGGCCGATGCGGCCGCCGAGGGCCGCGCCGCCGAGGAACCCGGCGAGCGGCAGCGCGCTCGCGACGAGCCCGCGTTCATAGCCGACCGCGGCGAGCGCGACGGCGAGGAGCACGATGCCGAGATCGACCAGGTTCATCCGGGCGTGACCTGCGAAGCCACTACCTTTCCCGCATGACGATCAGGCCGCGGTCGCGGCGTCGCGGGACCGTGAACGCTAGCGGACGGATCATCCTGGGTTGAACGCCACCACGCAGGCGGCCGAGCGCCGCCGTCGGATGCTCACGCGGACCCTGCCTCTGATCGTCGTCGCCATCGTGGCGTTCGTCGCAGGCCTCGTGGTCGCCCAGGAGCCGGCCGCGCCCGCCGCGGCGCGCTTCCTCGACGCGTGGCAGCGCGGCGACACCGAGGCGATGTACGGCGAGCTGACCTTGGCGGCGAAGGACGAGTACTCGCTGGAGCGGTTCCAACGCGCCTATGCGGACGCTACCGAGACGGCGACGGTCAAGAGCGTCGCCGTCGACGACCTGGCCGACGAGGGGGACGCCGCGCGCGCGCCGGTGACGCTCAAGACGCGGATCTTCGGGACGCTCGGTGGTGAACTCGTCCTGCCCCTCGCCAAGGAGCGGGTCGATTGGACGCCGAACCTCGTCTACCCCGGGCTGGCGGCCGACGAGCGTCTCGTGCGGCGCACCCGGGCGCCCGGCCGGGCGCCGATCCTCGCCGCCGACGGCACCCGGCTCGCGCGCGGGCCGGCCGCCGCGCGCACGGTCGGCACCGCAGCCGTCGCGGTCGTCGGCGAGGTCGGCACGGCGAGCGGCGCGCAGGCGAAGGACCTGACTGCGCGCGGCTTCCCGCCGGGCACGCTGACGGGGATCTCGGGGCTCGAGCAGGCCTTTGACGAGCGCCTCGCGGGCCGGCCGGGCGGCCAGCTCCTGGCCGTCTCGGCGGCCGAGGAGAGCAGCCTCCAGGGGGGCCGGGTGATCGCGACGAGCGACCCGCTCCCCGGCAAGCCGGTGAGGACGACCATCGACCCGGACCTTCAGGAGGCGACCGTCGCCGCGCTCGGCGCCACCTACGGAGGCGCCGCCGTGCTGGACGCGAAGAGCGGCGTTGTCCGGGCGCTGGCGGGCCTCGCCTACTCGGCGCCGCAGCCGCCGGGATCCACCTTCAAGGTGATCACGGCGACGGGCGCGCTCGACGCCGGGATCGTGAAGCCGTCGGACGAGTTTCCGGTCGAGTCCTCGAACTCCGAGATCGGGCGCGAGATCCCGAACGCCCACGACGAGCTCTGCGGCGGCAGCTTCGCCGAGAGCTTCGCCGAGTCGTGCAACACGGTGTTCGCGCCGCTCGGCGCCGAGCTCGGCGGCGAGAAGCTCGTCCAGACGGCCGAGCGCTACGGCTTCAACTCGCCGCCCACCCTCTTTGACGACGAGATCACGGCGATCGTCGACCCGGCGATGAGCACGATCCCGCATGATCTCTCCGAGAGCGTCGAGACCGGGGAGTCGGCGATCGGCCAAGGGCGCGTGCTGGCGACACCGCTCGAGCTGGCGAGCATCTCGCAGACCGTCGCAAACCAGGGCGTGCGGATGCCGAACGCGATCGTCCACGGCGACCTCGGCCCGGACGCGCAGCCGGTGAGGGTGACCTCCGAGGAGACTGCGGCGACGCTGCGCGAGCTGATGATCGGCGTCGTCGACCAGGGCACCGGTGTCGCCGCGGCGCTGCCCGGGATCCAGGTGGCGGGAAAGACGGGTACCGCCGAGCTCGGCCCCGCGGCGCTCGAACCCGGCCAGGACGAGGCCGAGGCCGAGCAGGAGACCGACGCGTGGTTCACCTGCTTCGCGCCGGCGTCGAAGCCGAAGCTCGCGGTCGCGGTGATGGTCGTCAACTCCGACGGCGACGGCGGCACCGTGGCCGCACCGATCGCCCGCCAGATCCTCGCCAGCGCGTTCGGCGTCGCCTAGATCGCTAGCGGCGGGCGGCGATCCGCCGCTTCGGCGCCACCGGGAATCCGATCGTCGCGCCGATCACGACCAGCGCGCAGCCGATGATCGCCGCGATCCCGGCCGGCGTCACGGACCGCTCCGAGAGCTCGGCGACGACGAACCCGACCGCCGCGAGCGCAGCGCCGACGCCGACCAGGAGCCACCAGCCGCCGCCCCGGCGGCTGCGCTCCGGCTCCGTCCACCAGGCGCCCACGATCACGACCACGAGGCAGGCGACCCGAACGGCGGTCGAGAACAGGCCCGCCATCACGACGAGGGCCGCGAGTCCGACCACGATCAGCGTCACCTGGAGCCGGCGCAGGCTCACGGGCCGGAGCTAGTGGCCCCGTCCACAAGTACGGCCGAGGCCACTAGATGTCCAGGATGACTTCGCCGGTGCCGCTCGAGCCGGAGATCTTCAACATCAGCGGGCGGTTCTCGCTGACGTCGTCCTCGACGCGGAAGATGAGGAGCGAGCCCTCGTTCGGGCCCGTCTGCGCCGTGGTGTCCGGAAGCGGAAGCTCCTCGTCCGCGGGCACCTCGGTACCGACGTCGAGCGCGTATGGGCTGTCCGTCGGCTCCGGCTTGTACTGGGTGTTGATCGTGTCGATCACGGTGTAGGAGCCGGCCGACGGCTGCGGCTCGTCGCTCTCGTTCCCGACCACCATGAAGACGCCGAGGTAGTACGTCCCGGGCTTCGGCGCGGGCTGGTCGACCAGATACTCGGCATCCTCAGCATCGTCCGGGTTGAGAAAGCGGGTGAGCTGGACGTTGTAGCTGAGCCCGCCCAGCTCCAGCGGCTCCCCCTCCGCGACCTGGGTCTCCTCCTCCTCGCTTCCGCACGCGCCGAGCGCGCCGGCGACGAGGATCGCGGCGAGCAGGGAGAGGGCGATCGACGGGATGCGGCGCATCGCGGCCGGAAGCATATGCGTCAGTGAACGAGCGCGGGGAGCCGATCGCCACCCGCGACTCCGACCCGCTCGAGCGGCTCGCCGCCCTCGATCAGGTCGCGCAGACGGTGCAGCGACTTGCGCCAGCCGGCCGCGAAGTGCCGCGATGATCCGAACAGCTCGCGCACCCGATCCGCCGGATGCTGGGGCTCGGTCCAGAACGTGACGGTGAGCTCGGTGCTCTGCGGCGAAGGGCCCTCGGCGAGCTCCCAGACCGTGAACACGGGCACCCGGTTGAGCCGCCCGCCGCGGCCCTGCTCGCGGACCAGACGCGGGCGCTCGGCGGCCTCGATCTGGGTGTCCATCCAGCCGCCGGATTCGCGCAGCCGGAACCGGGCCGCGGCGCCGACGCCGCGCGACTCGATTCGCTCGAGCCGGTAATCGGAGACGAGGTGGTCCATGAAGGACGGCCGCACCGCGAGGTCCACGAGCACGTCGAAGAGGCGCTCACGGGGGACGTCGATCGAGGCGGTCGCTGAGACGGGGCGCATCGCCCGGGCGATTCTACGCGCAGCGCCACGCGTCATTCCCGCAAATTCCGTACAACTGGCCTCCTTCGACATGGACAGTCGGGCGAACTCCGTTAACATCGTCACAAGTGGGGTAAGCCATGGCAGTGTTGCTCGAAGGTTCCGCCGGAACGCCGGAGGAGACGTATGAATCCGGCGAACGGATCACAGAGGTCCGCCCCGGCTCCCTGCGCTGCGTGAGTTGCGGCTACGCGATCTCCCTCTCCTCCGTCGACTCGCTCCCGGTGTGCCCGAGCTGCCAGGGGACGAGCTTCAAGCGCGCCTCGCTGTTCGAGCAGCCAACCCTCGACACCCCTGCGGTCGAGGTGGAAGGCGCGCCGGAGTGGCTCACGGAGATGCGGGCCGAGCTCGACGAGGCCGGCCACTACATCGCCTTCGAGGACGATGAAGGCGATCCCGCCGCGGTCAGGCTCGAGCCCGGGTGGACGCGGATCGGGCGCTCCGGCGCCGCCGACATCCGTTTCGACGACCCCACGGTCTCGCGCCGCCATGCGCTCGTCGTGCTCACGGACTCTGGGCAGCTCCGAGCGCTCGACGACCGCAGCCTCAATGGCCTGTTCGTGAACGGCGAGCAGGTCGACTGGGCGCCGCTCGGGGACGGCGACGAGCTCGCGATCGGCCGCTACCGGCTGCACGTGCTCGAGGCCTGAGCCGGTCGGCCGAATCACACCCCACGCCGGCAGCCCTAGATAGGATCGTCGCTCGATGGCGAAGACGATCGCGATCCTCTCGCAGAAGGGGGGCACCGGGAAGACGACCATGACCCGGACCCTGAGCGACGTCTTCGGCCGCCTCGGCCTGGACGTGCTGGCGGTCGACGCCGACCCGCAGGGAAACCTCTCCGACTACTTCGACACCGACCCGGACGTCCACCCCACGATCGCCGACGTGCTCGCCGGCCAGGTGCGTGCCGCGGATGCCGTCCACGACGGCGTCATCCCCGCGAACATGCGGCTGGCCGAGGCGGAGCTCATGCTGGCCGGCAAGATCGGCCGCGAGGTCACGCTTCGCAACGCGCTTCGCGACCTGAAGCGCGAGCGCGACCTGATCCTGATCGACTGCCCGCCGACGCTCGGGCTCCTAACCGTGAACGCGCTCGTCGCCGCCGATTACGCGATCCTGTCAACCGAGGCCCAGTACTTCTCGCTGCAGGGAGTCGAGCAGGCGATGGAGGTCGTCGAGATCGCGCGCGAGTCCCTCAACCCCGAGCTGGAGCTGCTCGCCGTGGTGCTCAACATCGTCAACATGCGCACCAAGCACGCCAAGCAGACGCTCGAGGCGCTCCGCGAGCGCTTCGGCGACCGTGTGTGCCGGACCGTGATCCGCCAGTCGATCGCGTACGCGGAGTCCGCCGAGCGCGCGATCCCGATCCTCGACTACCGCCCCGACCGCGGCGCCGACTACCTCTCGCTCGCCTCGGAGCTCCTGCGCCGTCTGTCGATGCCCGAGCTCCTCACCCCGCTCGACGAGCTCTCGACCGAGCTCGTGCCCGCGGGAGCCGGCGCCTAGCGATGGCGGAGCCGGACTCCGCCGAGGCGCTCGAGGCGGCCATCGCCCGCTACAACGACGCCTGGAACGCCCACGATCTCGACGCGGTCATGTCGATGCACGCACCCGACATGGTGTTCGAGAACCACACCGCGCACGAGCGCGCCGAGGGCGACGCCGTGCGAGCTCACATCGGCGCGATCTTCGACACCTGGCCCGACATCCGCTTCGACGGCCGCCGCACCTACTGCCGCCAGGGCCTCGTCGTCCAGGAGTGGACCGCGACGGCGACCCACGCCTCCACGATGCGCCGCGGGGAGCTGGTCGCCGAGCCGACGGGCAAGAAGATCAGCTGGGACGGGCTCGACGTGATCCCGTTCGAGGACGGGCTCGTGAAGCGAAAGGACGTCTACTCCGACTCGGTCGGGATCCTGTCGGAGCTCGGGCTGCTGTAACGCGGCTAGAGCTCGGGCACGTCGGCGCCGAGCGGCGTGAACGGGACCCGCCGCACCTCGGCCCAGGAGCCGGCGGCCTCCCCCGCCGCCTCGACGACGCGGCCGGTGTCCTGCCAGAAGCACCACAGGAGCACCGTCGGCCCCGCGCCGGAGATCGTCGCGCCGAGCGCCCCGAGCTCGCGCGCCGAGGCAACGAGCTCGAGCGAGCGCTCGTACAGGCCGCGGCGGGCGGGCTGATGAAGCCGGTCGGCGAGCCCGCCGGCGATCAGGCCGAGGTCCGAGCGCTCGATCCCCAGGACGAGCTGCGTCGCGGCGGCGATGTTCGCGACCGCGTCGGCGAGCGGCACATCCGCGGGCAGCGCGGCGCGCGCCTCGCTGGTCGGCACCGGCTCCGAGGGAACCACGAGCACCGCCTCGACGCCCTGCGGCGGCTCAAGCCGCACCGGCGCCGCAGCGGTCGCCCCGCGGTCGGGCTGCGGGCAGAGCACGAAGCCCCCATAGAGCGCGGCCCCGACGTTGTCGGGGTGACCCTCGAGCTCGACGGCATGGCGGTAGAGCCCCTCGCGCCCGAGCCCGAGCTCGAACATGTGGTCGGCGGCGACCAGCCCGGCGACGATCGCGGCGGCGCTCGAGCCGAGCCCGCGCGCGAGCGGGATCTCCGAGCGGATCTCGAAGCGGAGACCGTCGGCCGGGTGCAGGCGCTCGAAGGCGTGCACGCACAGGTTGGCGCGATCGGCGGGCAGCTCGGCGTCGGCGACGACGGCGAACTCGCCGACCTCGCTCACCTCGAGCTCGAGCTCGATCGAGAGCGCCGCGGCGAGCACGTCGAAGCCCGGCCCCAGGTTCGCCGAGGAGGCCGGGACGCGGACCAGCCGGCGTCGAGCCGTCATGCGAGTCAGCCTATGAGCCGCGCGACCTCGCGGAGCAGCCGCCGGGCGCCGAACGGCTTCTTCATGAAGAGCTCGGGGATGACCCCGTGGCGGCGCATCTCGCGCTCCTCATCGACGGTGGCGGTGAGGATCACGACCGGAATCGATTTCGTCTCCGGGAACGAGCGTAGCCTCGCGAGCACCTCGAAGCCGGGGAGGCCGGGCATCGCCCCGTCGAGGATGCACAGCGCCGGCCGCCGCTCCCGGGCGACCTCGAGCGCGCGCTCGCCGTCGGCTGCCGTCAGCACCTCGTAGCCGGCGCGGCCGAGCACGATCCTGACCAGCTCGACGATGTCCGCCTCGTCATCCGCCACCAGTACGGCGGGATCCCGCGCCCCGTCGGTGCCGGATTCCATCATCTCGTCCTCGCAGCCTCTCCTCGGCGCCGGCCGCTCCCGGCCGCCCGCCGCCGATCGTCCGCGTGGCGCAGGCCGACCGCCGGCAGCTCGACGCTGAACGTGGTGCCGCGACCCGGCTCGCTGCTGACCGAGATCGTGGCGTCGTGCGCGTCGACGATGGCCTTGACGATCGTGAGGCCGAGACCGGTCCCCGGAATGTGGAGCCGTTCGGCATCCTCGGCCCGGAACATCCGCTCGAAGAGCCGTCCGAGCTCGTTTTCGGGGATCCCGATCCCCGTATCGCTCACCTCCAGGGTCACCCAGTCGGCGCTGGCGTCGACGGCGACGGTAACGGCGCCACCGCGGGGGGTGAACTTGATCGCGTTGGAGACCAGGTTGTCCAGCACCTGCGCGAGCCGGTGGTGGTCGCCCTCGACGAGCGCCGGCGCCCCGGCGCTGAGCTCGAGCGACACGCCCGCCTGTTCGGCGGCCGGGCTCGCGGCATAAAGCGTCGCCCTCGCGATCTCCGTGAGGTCGGTCTCCGTGCGTTCGATCTCGAACGTGCCCGCGGTCACCCTGGTCAGCATCAGCAGATCGCCGACGAGGTTGAGCTCGCGCCGCGAGTTCCGCTCGATCACCTCTACGAACCGCCGGCCCTGCTCGCTCAGGTTCTCGGTCTCTAGCTCCGCGAGCAGCTCGGTGTAGCCGATGATCGACGTGAGCGGAGTTCGCAGCTCGTGGGAGATCAGGCTGAAGAACTCGTCCTTGACGCGCTCCGCGTCGCGTTCTGCCGTCGCGTCGCGGTTCGTGCCGACCAGGCGTCGGGTGCCGTCCCGCTCGATGACCACGTGGCCGCGGGCCTCGATCCAGCGAATCTCGCCGCTGGGAAGCACGACGCGGTAGTCGAGTGCGATGTCGCGCTCCCCCTCGTCGATCGCCCTGAGGAAGTCCTCGTAGCGCTCGCGGTCCTCGGGGTGGATGCGTTCCGCTACCTGCTCGGGGTGCGGCACCGGGCCGTCGGGGGAGAAGCCGAGGTTGCGGAACTGCTGCGCGGACCACGTCCGCTCGCCCGTTTCGAGGTTTACCTCCCAGCTGCCGACCCGCGCCATCTCCTGGGCGTCGGCGAGCTGCCGGCGTTCGGCCGCCAGCGTCCGCTCGGTCTCCATGCGGCGGCTGATGTCGCGGCCGACGCAGTAAAAGAGGCCCGCCTCCAGGTCCGGGCTCGCCGACCACTCGGTCCAGCGCCAGCCGCCGTCCCGGTGGGCCCCACGGATGTTGAACGCCGCGGTCGTCCCGCCGCGGGAGAGCTTCTCGATCTCGGCGGCGGTCGCCGCCTGGTCATCCGGGTGGATGAAGTCCATGAACGACCGCGACAGGAGCTCCCGCTCGCTCCAGCCGAGCGTCCGCTCCCACGCGGCGGCGTTGACGCGCTTGAAGTAGCCGCCGAAGCCGCAGGTCGCGACCAGGTCCTGGACCATCACGAAGTGCCTGGCGCTTTCTGCGAGCCGCTGCTGGCTCGCCTTCTGCTCCGTAATGTCGCGAGCGATCTTCGAGGCGCCCACGACGCGCCCCGCCGCATCCGAGATCGGCGAGACGGTCAGCGCAACCTCGATGCGGCTCGTGTCCTTGCGCATACGCTGCGTTTCGAGCCGCGCCACACCCCTGCCGGCCTTGATCCGCTCGATGATCTGCGGCAGCTCCGACGTATGCCCGGGTGGCACCAGGATGTCGGTCGAAGAGCCGATCACCTCCTCGGCCGCGTAGCCGAAGATCCGCTCGGCGCTGCGGTTCCAGCTCGTGATCGAGCCCTCGAGGTCGACGCCGATCACGGCGTCGGCGGTCGAGTCGACGATCGCCGCGAGCTCGCGCATCGCCCGATCCGCCCGCCGACGCTCGGTGACGTCGCGGATCGCCGCCGAGACCAAGGTCCCCTCCTCCGTCTCGAGCGGCGCGAGGCTGATCTCGACCGCGACCTCGGTCCCGTCCGCGCGCCGCGCCCAGAGCTCGAGCCCGGAGCCCATCGGCCGCGCCCCCGGCTCGCGCATGAATGCGCTCCGGTACGCCTCATGGGCGTCGAAGCCCTCCGGTACCAGGAGCTCGATCGGCTTGCCGATCAGGTCCTCGCGCCGGTACCCGAAGACCTGGCCGACGCGGGCGTTGACGAGGACGATCGTCCCCTCGGCGTCAACGATCACGATCGGATCGGGCGTCGCCTCCAGCAGGTCGCTGAACCGCGACGTGGCGCGCTTCTGCTCGCTGATGTCGATCGCGGTGCCGAGGTAGCCGGTCGGCCTGCGGTCCTCGTCGCGCATCGCGACGGCCCGGCCCACGACCCAGACGACCTCGCCGTCCGGGCGTAGGTAGCGGTACTCGAGCTCGAACGGACGCTCCGCGGCCGCTGCCCGAACCCACTCCGTGACCACCCGCTCGAGATCGTCCGGATGGATCACCCTCCTCCACCCCAGCCCGAGCGCATCCTCCGCCGTGATGCCCGCGAGCTGGGTCCAGTGGTCGTTGACGAACAGGCAGTTGCCCTCGCCGTCGAGCTCGTAGATGCCGACCGGGGCGCTCGTCGCGAGTGCCCGGAAGCGCGGTTCGTAGCTGCGCGCGCCCTCGCTCACGTCGATATCTCTGGGTTCATTGCGATCGATTGCAGCAAGCATGGCGGAAAGCCGCAGGCACGACTGCGTGAACGGCCGCAGATGCGGCGCGGATTTCCCGCAGTTGCAGCGGCTATGCGCCCAGGTGATCCGCGTTGCCCGCGATCGCGCCCGCGAGCACGCCGCGAGCGGGCACCTCCGCCCCCGCGAGGAGCACGGATTCGCGCACGTTCGCGCCATCGCCGATCCGCGCTCCCGGGCCGATCACCAGCGGTCCGTCGAGGCGAACGCCGGCGCCAATCTCGACACGGTCGCCAACCAGCGCCCGCCCGTGCAGCTCGACGCCATCCAGACCGTCGTCGGCGACCAGCTCGCCGACGGGTTCGACGTCCACGGCACGCTCGATCAGATCGAGATTCCCCTGCAGGTACTCCGAGAGCGACCCCACGTCATTCCAGTAGGCGTCGGTGATGTGGACGCCGAACGGCACGTCGTGCTCGAGCAGGGCCGGGAAGACGTCGAGCGCGAAATCGACCTCGCGTGCGTCCGGGAAGTGGTCGAAGACCTCGGGCTCGAGCACGTAGATCATGCAATTGGCGAGGTTCGACAGGGCCTCCGCCGGGTCGGGCTTCTCCTGGAAGCCCTGCACGCGCCCGTCCGAGCCGGTGACGATGACGCCGAACTCGCTCACGCTCGCGACCCGCTTGACCGCCAGGGTCGCGATCCAGTCGCTCTCCGCGTGGGCGCGGGCAAGCGCCGCGAGGTCGATGTCGGTGAGCGCGTCGGCCGCCATCACGCAGAACGGCTCGGAGCCGAAGAAGTCCCGGACGTTGCGGACCCCGCCCGCGGTGCCCAGGAGCGCCTCCTCGTAGCTGTACGTCAGCTCGATACCGAGGTCCGAGCCGTCGCCGAAACGGCCGCGGATCGTGTCCGGGAACCAGTGGAGGTTCGCGATCACGTCGCCGAGGTCGTGGCGCCGGAGCAGGCGCAGGATGTGCTCCATGATCGGGCGGTTGCCGACCGGCACCATGGGCTTCGGGACCTCGAGCGTGAGCGGCTTGAGGCGCGTGCCGAGGCCGGCGGCCATGACCATCGCCCTCACCGTCGTTCGACCTCCATCCGGCGGCAGGCTAACCATTGACAGGCACTAAGGTTTCGCAGCGCAGTCACAACCCCGGGAGACGAATGACGACGATCGCCACCGAGCACGATTACAAGGTCGCGGACATCGGCCTCGCCGATTTCGGCCGCAAGGAGATCCGTCTTGCCGAGCACGAGATGCCCGGCCTGATGCGGACCCGCGAGGAGTACGCCGCCTCCAAGCCGCTGGCCGGCGCCCGGATCACGGGCTCGCTGCACATGACCGTCCAGACGGCCGTCCTGATCGAGACCCTGATCGCTCTCGGGGCCGAGGTCCGCTGGGCCTCCTGCAACATCTTCTCGACGCAGGACCACGCCGCCGCCGCGATCGCCGCCGCCGGCATCCCCGTGTACGCCTGGAAGGGCGAGACGCTCGAGGAGTACTGGTGGTGCACGGAACGGGCCCTCTCCTGGTCCGACGGCGCGGGGCCGAATATGATCCTCGACGACGGCGGCGATGCGACGCTCCTCGTCCACAAGGGGACCGAGTTCGAGGCCGCCGGGGCAGTGCCGGATCCCGCCTCCGCCGAGTCCGAGGAGTTCGCGATCATCCTCGAGACGCTGCGCCGTTCGCTCGAGTCCGACCCCCAGCGCTGGACCCGGCTCGCCGCCGGCGTCAAGGGCGTCACCGAGGAGACGACAACCGGGGTCCACCGCCTCTATCAGCTCGCGGAGACCGGCGACCTGCTGTTCCCGGCGATCAACGTCAACGATTCCGTGACGAAGTCGAAGTTCGACAACCTCTACGGCTGCCGCCACTCGCTGATCGACGGCATCAACCGCGCCACCGACGTGATGATCGGCGGCAAGGTGGCCGTGGTCTGCGGGTACGGGGACGTCGGCAAGGGCTGCGCCTCGTCGCTGCGAGGTCAGGGCGCGCGGGTCGTCATCACCGAGATCGACCCGATCTGCGCCCTTCAGGCGGCGATGGAGGGCTATGAGGTGCGGACGCTCGACGAGGTGGTGGAGACGGCCGACATCTTCGTCACCGCGACCGGGAACCGCGACATCATCACCGCCGCGGACATGGCACGGATGAAGCACCAGGCGATCGTCGGCAACATCGGGCACTTCGACAACGAGATCGACATGGCGGGGCTCCAGCGGGTGCCGGGAATCCAGCGGACGCAGATCAAGCCGCAGGTCGACGAGTGGACGTTCCCGGACGGCCACGCGATCATCGTCCTCTCGGAGGGCCGGCTCCTGAACCTCGGCAACGCGACCGGCCATCCTTCGTTCGTGATGTCGAACTCGTTCACGAACCAGGTGATCGCGCAGATCGAGCTGTTCTCCAAGAACGACGAGTACGAAAAGCGCGTCTACGTGCTGCCGAAGCATCTCGACGAGAAGGTCGCGAAGCTCCACCTGGACGCGCTGGGCGTCAGCCTGACCACGCTCGACCCGGAGCAGGCGGCGTACATCGGCGTGCCGATCGAGGGGCCTTTCAAGCCGGACCACTACCGGTACTGAGCGCCCCCTGACCGAGATCCCACTGAACGAGATCGAGCTGCGGGCCAGCCGCTCGTCCGGGCCGGGTGGACAGCACGCGAACGTCACCGCGTCGCGGATCGAGGCGGTGTTCGACGTCGACTCCTCGGAGGCGCTCACGGATGAGCAGAAGCGCAGGCTCAAGGGCCGCTTCGGCCCACGCGTCACGGCGATCGCGCAGGACTCGCGCAGCCAGGCGCGCAACCGCGAGCTCGCGGTGGCGCGGCTGCGCGCGCGGGTCGGCGGCGCGCTGCGCCCGCGGCGGCGCCGCAAGCCGACGAAGCCGGGCCGCGCCGCGAGCGAGCGCCGGCTTCAATCCAAGCGGCGGCGCTCCGAGCTCAAGCGGGCCCGCCGACCGCCTGACTCCGGCGGCTGACGCGAGCATGTGGAGTTAGCGACGCAGCCCGGCCGGCGCTTAGCCGGCGGCCGGCGCGGGCGCCGGCTCCCCGGACGAAGCGCGGCGCAGGGCCATGCCGATGAAGGGATAGGCCAGGGTCGAGATCATCGCGGCCCCGACCAGGCCTGCGGCGGTCGAGGATTCCATCTTGCCGACGTCGATCGCGATCGTCGTGATCGCGACCACGAGCGGCAGCTCGGTGGCGCAGTAAAACGCGAGCGCGAGCCGGTCACGCGTTGCGAGCGCGCCTCGGTACAGCAACATCGCCGGCAGCCCGCGGATGACGAGGAACAGGCCGAGGAAGAGAACCAGCTTGCCCAGCGCCGCGGCCGAGCCGAGCGCGTCAAGGTCGAACTCGATCCCGCTCTCGACGAAGAAGAACGGGATCAGAAAGCCGAAGCCCACCGCCGTCACCTTCGACTCGAATGCGGCGAGCTCGCGGCCACGCAGCGCCGCCCTGACGATCATCCCGGCGACGAACCCGCCGAGCAGGATGTCGAGTCCGAGGTCCCCCGCGAGGAACACGAGGCCGAAGACGAGCACGGTCGCGATTCGCACCGCGAGCTGGCTCGATGACTCCACGGTGCGCTCCAGGGCGCCGAACCCGCGCCAGGCGAAGCGCACGGAGAGCAGCGCGAGGACGAGGGCCAGGGCGACGAACGCGAGCAGGATCCCGGCCTCGTGAAGCGGATGCGTCGTTGCGAGCACGAGCGTGATCAGCAGGATCGGTCCGAACTCGCCGACGGCGCCCGCGGCCAAGAGGTAGGTCCCGAACCGCGTCCGCAGCTCGCCACCGTCGCGCAGGATCGGGATCAGCGTGCCGATCGCGGTGGTGGCAAGCGCGGAGCCGGTGTACAGGTAGGAGACGACCACCCCGGCCGCAGCCAGGACCCCGCCGATCCCGTAGGCGAGGACCAGCGAGATGAGCCAGCCCAAGACCCCGAGCCGCAGGGGCCGGCCGCGGATCCGCTCGAAGTCGATCTCATACCCCGCGAAGAAGAACAGCATCCCCAGCCCGAGGCTCGAGAAGAAGTTGATGAAGTTGTCGCTGTCGGCGAGCCCGAGGACCTGTGGGCCCACGAGGATCCCGAACATGAGCTCGACGACGACCACGGGCGGCGCGTAGGGTCGCGGCATCGCGACCACGAGCACGGACGCGAGCATCGCGACGACGACGATCGTGAAGAAGGAGCCTGTGTCGACGTCGATCAGGGGCTGAAGTAAATCGGGCCGGAAAGCCTAATCCGCGGAGCGGCCGAGCTCGTCCTTGAGCCGGTCGATGACCTCGATCGGCGTCGGGTCGACGCCGTTGTGCGCGGCGAGGTGGAGCGAGACGAGATCGCCGAGCATCACGCCCCACAGGAGCCGCTCGACGCGGGTCTCGCCCTCGGTCTCGACGATCTCGACCCCCGCGGCACGCGGCTCGATCAGCGCCGCCGTCAGCTCCGCCCGCTTCTGGAGGCGCGGGTGCTGGTCGCGGTCGGTGAGGAAGATCGCCGAGAACCCGGAGGCGCTCGGGTGGCCGCTCCAGCCGACGATCTCGTTGTGGTCGAGCTCCGGGAGCTGGTGGCTGAAGGCGTGCTGCTTCGCGTTCTCGTTGATCTCGCACTTCCAGCGGTAGGCGACCGGAACCGTGACGTCGCAGCCGTAGATCGCCGGCACCGTGCCCTTGACCCGATCGGCGAGCTCCGCCGCCCTGGCGACGAGCCGCTCACTGCCCTGCTCGAGATGTGCGGCCGCGGTGTCGATCTCCGTCCTCACGCCCGCGGCGGCACCGACGAGCGCCGCGATCTCGCACGCCACCGTGAATCCGTAGCCGACGGCGTGGCGCGGCTGAAGGCCGGAGGGCAAGCCGATTACGGGGACGCCGGCGGCCCGCGCCGCGTCCGCGAGGGCGCCGCCCGTGGTCGCGACGTAGCGCCGCGCGCCGACCGCCTCCGCGGCCTCGAAGCAGGCGAGCGTCTCCTCGGTCTCGCCCGAGTAGCTCGAGCAGAGGATCGCGCGGTCGGGGTTGGTCCACGGCGGGAGCTCGTAGTCGCGGAACACCTGCATCGGCCGGTTGAGCGCGTCGCCCATCGCCGCGCGGGCGAGCATCGCGCCGATCGCCGAGCCGCCCATGCCGCAGACGATCACGCCGCGGGCCTCGGTGGGCTCGAGCCCCGCCGACTCGACCCGCCAAAGCGCGTCTCGCAGGTGGTCGGGAAGGGCGAGGACGTCGTCGCGCTGGCCGCCCGGGTCGGCCTCGCGAAGCGCGTTCACGGTGCCACCGCGCCCGCTGCGACCACCTCTCCGGGCTCCACGCGGCTCCCGGCGGCGACCGCCGCCTCCGACTCGATTCGTGCTCCGGCGCCGATCACGCTCCCGCCGCCGATTCTCGCCCTAGCCCCGACCGCGACCCCGGCGGCGAGGATCGAGCCGCGGACCTCGGCGTCGGCCTCGACCCTGCACCGCTCCAACAGCACCGACTCGGCGACCGCGGCGCCGGCTGCCACGCGCGCCCCGGTGCGGACGACGGCGCGCTCGGCCAGCCGGGCGCCCTCGTCGACCTCGGCGCCCTCCGCGACGAACGGGCCGCCCTCGCCGGGAAGCTCGGTCTCGACCCGGCCCTCGAGGATGTCCCAGCTCGCCTGGAGATACCGCTCGGGTGTGCCGATGTCCATCCAGTAGCCGTCGAGGCGACGGCCGTAGAGACCACGGCCGACGAGCCGCGGGAAGATCTCGCGCTCGATCGACACCGGACGCCCCGACGGGATCAGCTCGAGCACCGCGCGCTCGAGGACGTAGGCGCCCGCGTTCACCTCGTCGGTGTCGATCTGCCCGGGCTCGGGCTTCTCGAGGAAGCCGAGCACCTCGCCGTCGGCGCGGCGCCGGACCAGGCCATAGTGGCTCGGGTCCTCGATCGAGTAGAGGGCCAGGCTCGCGGCGGCCGCCGTCTCGGCATGCTGGCGCTGAAGCGCCGTCAGGTCCAGATCGCTGAGCACGTCGCCGTTCAGGACCATGAATCGCTCCCCGAGCAGCCCGCGCTCGGCGGCGAGCCGCACGGGCCCCGCAGTCCCCAGCGGCTCGTCCTCCTCGACGTACGTGATCGTCGGCCCGCCCGGTAGGGCATCGCCGAGTGCGGAGCGCAGATCCGCGGCCCTGAAGCCGCACGCCATCACGACCTCGTCGATCCCGTGGCGTGCGAGCCAATCGACGATGAAGCGAATGAACGGCCGGTCGACGAGCGGGATCGCCGGCTTCGGCTGGGTGAGCGTGAGCGGGCGAAGGCGCGTGCCCTCGCCACCGACCAGCACGACGGCTTGCATCAGCCGGGCGTCCTCGTGCGCGCCGGCTCGGGCGCCCGCCCGATCCCCTCGTACGTGAAGCCCGCGGCGCGGAGCCGCTCCGGGGCGAGGAAGTTCCGTCCGTCGACGATCAGTGGCGTCGCCATCCGGCCGGCGAGCTCCTCCCAATCGAGCTCCGCGAACTCCGGCCACTCGGTGACGAGGACCGCGGCGTCGGCTCCCTCGAGAGCCTCGACCGCCGTGTCGGCGAGCTCGACGTTCGGCAGGAGCTCTCCCGCCCGCGCCTCCGCGATCGGGTCGTAGGCGGCGACCCTCGCGCCCTCGCCCTGAAGCCGCGCAGCGAGGACGAGGCTCGAGGCCTCGCGCATGTCGTCCGTGTTCGGCTTGAACGCGAGCCCGAGCAGCGCCACCCGCTTTCCCGCCAGCGACCCGAGGTGCTTGGTCAGCTTCGAGATCACCCGCCGCTTCTGCAGCTCGTTGACCTCGATCACCGCGGTCAGGAGCTGGAAGTGGTAGCCCGTGTTGCCGGCGAGCTGCTTCAGCGCCTGGGTGTCCTTTGGGAAGCACGACCCCCCGTAGCCAATGCCCGCCTGCAGGAACTTCGGTCCGATGCGATCGTCGAGTCCCATGCCGCGCGCGACCTCGCGGACGTCTGCGCCGACGCCCTCACAGACGTTGGCGATCTCGTTTATGAACGAGATCTTGGTGGCGAGAAACGCGTTCGAGGCGAGCTTGATCATCTCGGCGGAGGCGACGTCCGTCATCACCAGCTCGCCGCCGAGCGGCCGGTAGGCGTCGGCGACCATCTCGGCCGCCGATTCGGAACCTTCGTCGGCGCCGATCACGACGCGCTCCGGCTCGAGGAAGTCCTTGACCGCGGTTCCCTCCTTGAGAAACTCCGGGCAGGAGACGTAGACGAGCCCGGGCCGCGAGCGGCGGATCGCCGCGCCCGTGCCGGCCGGGACCGTGCTCTTCATCACCAGCGCGTGCTCCGAGCCCTCGGGGAGCGCCGCGACGACGGCCTCGACCCTCGAGAGGTCGGCGTCGCCGGAGTAGGTGGGCGGCGTGTCGACGCAGCAGAACAGCAGGCGGCAGTGCTCGAGCACTTCCGTCATCTCGGTGGTGAACCGCAGGCGCTGGCGGTTTCGCTCCACGAGGTCGAGCAGTCCCGGCTCGTGGATCGGCAGCGCACCGCCCGAGCTCAGCGTCTCGACCTTGGCTTCGTCGATGTCCATCGCGACGACGGGATGGCCGACGTCGGCGAAGCAGGCCGCCGTCACCAGCCCCACCCAGCCGACGCCGACGACGCCGATCGGCGGCTTCTCGTTCGCGTTCACGGTCGGGGAAACTAGACGATCCCGGCCGTCTATCCGTGGTACTCGCGCATCGACGTGGCGACCGAGAGCAGCTCGCGCTCGTCGAGCGACTGCAGGAGCGTGTTGTTGACCCAGTAGGCGGCGTTCTTCGTCTTCCAGCCCACCAGCCGCAGGCGGTCGCCGTCGTAGAAGAGGTCGTACTCCTTGCCGTCGATCTCTCGGATCTCGCTCGGGTTGTCGAGGATCGGTGCGTCGACCCAGTCCGTGCCCGAGACGCCGTAGTACTCGAGGAAGCCGCCGGGGCCCTGGTACTGGGCGACCATCCTGTAGCCGTAGTAGACGTCCTTGTCCGGGGCGTCGATCGGGAAGGCGCGCGAGTCGCGCGCGAGCACCGATCCGGGAACCAGCCGCGTCGGGTAGTAGATCGGGAAGGTGACCATCGGGTCGCCGTCCTTCTTCTTCTTGACGGAGACCTGGTGAGCGAACGCCTGACCCTCCGCGGTCGAGTCCTGCATCTTCGGGCCGACGAAGTGGTCGTTGTCGCCAGGGTCCTCCTTGCCGCCCGAGCCGCCGTTGTCCTCAGGCTTCTCCTCCTCGACGGGCTTGGAGCTCTCCCCGCCCGGCCGCTCACCCGGCGTGCCCTGAGCCGCCATGAGCTCGTTGACGGCGTTCTTGATCGCCTCCTGCGAGGCCGTCACGTAGCCCGAGGTCCCATCGCCGAGGTCGGCCGGGAAGTGGACCTCGTAGACGGGCGCCGACTGGACGCCGAGGAACGTCTTCAAGAGCTCGAGCAGCTGGACGCCATCGGTGATGTCGGAGGTCGTGTACTCGGTGAAGATGTCCAGCAGCTCGTTGCGGTCGCGGATCAGCGTTCCGGGCGGCAGCTTCTGGCGTGCCTCGCGCAGGAAGTCCTGCTGGCGTGCCGCGCGGACGAGGTCGGTGTCCGTGTGGCGGTAGCGGACGTACTGGAGCGCCTTGAGGCCGCAGAGCCGCTGATAGCCGGCCTCGATGTTGATCTCGGCGGTGCCCGAGTCCGGCGGGATGTAGTAGTGGCGATCGACGTCGACATAGACGCATCCGATCGCATTCACCGCGTCGGCGAAGCCGGTGAAGTTGATGTTGACGACGTGGTTCACGTCGACGCCCAGGAGTTGCTTCACGACCCTCAGTGTCAGCTTCGGGCCGCCGTAGGTGTAGGCGGCGTTGAACTTGTCGACGCCGACGCCGGGGATGTTCACCTTCAGGTCGCGGGGGATCGAGAGCAGCGCGATGCGGTTCTGGTTCGGGTCGACGCGCAGGACGATCGTCGTGTCCGAGCGCCCCGGGTCGCCCTTCATGTCGAGCCGTTTGTCCGAGCCGAGGATGAGGATCGTCTGGGGCGCCCCGCCGTCGGCGAACTCGAGCTGCTCCTGCAGGTTCGCGAGCCTGTCGTTGTCGCCGAGCCCCTTCGCGATGTCGGTGAGGTAGACCAGGAGGCTGATCGACGTCGCCGCAGCCATCGAGATGACGATCAAGACCGAGGCCGCGAGAAAGCGCGCCCAGACCGGCTTCGCGCGCGGCGGCCTTCGCCCTTCCTCAACGGCGGCCGCGAGCGCGGGAGGCGGGGCTGACGGCGCCCCGCCCTGGGGCTCCGGCGTCTCAGCATCCTCCTCCTCGGCCGCCCGATCGGGCAGCTCGGCCTCCCCCTTTGCGGCGCGTGCGCGAAGCCCGGCGAGGGCCGCCTCCTGCGCCTCCTCGCGGTCCGAGAGCTCGAGCGTGTTCGTTTCGACGGTCGCCTGCGAGACGGGCTCGCCGGCTTCCTGCGCCTTCGGCTCGGCGTCGGCCTCCTCGGGCTCGCCGCCGTGCTCGTCCTCGAGTGCGTCGAGCTCCTCGTCGAGGTCGCGCTGGATCTCGTCGAACTCCTCGGTGAACCCCGCACGGCTCTCCTCCGAGCTCTCCTGCGGCTCCCCCTCCTCCGGTGCCTCAGCCGCCTCGCGCTCGCCCTCGTCCTCGGGCTTCTCCGCCCGCTGCCGCGCCGCCCAGGTGGCGGGCGGCGGCGCCTCGTGCTCCCCCGCCTCGTCGGCGACGTCGTCGTCGCGTGGAGCGTCCTTGCTCTCGTCATCCGGCCTCACGGCTTCTCCTCAACCTTCGGTACTTCGGCGAGGCCCTCGGGGAGCCTGCCCACGAACTCGACGATCGCACGCCGGTAGCTCGCAAGCGATGGCACGGAGACCCACTCCTCGGGCCCGTGATGGCCGGCACCGAGCGGGCCGAACTCGACCGCCGGCACGCCGATCCTGAGGAACGAGACGGCGTCGGAGGCGCCGTCTCGCCCGACGCTCGTCACCTCGCCCTCATGGTGGTGCGCGGTCGCCTCGCAGAGCGCGCGGACGAACGGCGACTCCGGGTCGACGAGCGCCGGCGGGCGCATGAAGGTGGAGACCACCGCCGCCCCGGGGATGCCGGAAACCTCTGCGAGGATCGACTCGGGATCCTGCTCGGGCAGGTAGCGCACGTCGACGTCGATGTAGCAAGTGTCGGGCACCTTGTTGAGGGCGTCGCCACCCAGGATCCGGCCTAGGTTGATCGACGGCCGATCGAAGAGCTCCGAGCTCCGGGACGCAAACGGTAGCGACTGGATCGCGCGGAACACGTCGATCGCGCGCAGGATCGCGTTCTCGCCGAGCCACGGCGTCGCCCCATGCGCGGCGCGACCCTCGACCCGCAGCCTCATCGCGACGACGCCCTTGGCGGCGACGCCGACGTGCATGTCGGTCGGCTCGCCGGTGATCGCGAAGTCGCCGGTGAAGCCCTCCGCGACGAGCACGTCGCCGCCGCGCTCGTCCGCCTCCTCGGACTCCTCGTCGGGCACGACCCCGAGCCGCACCCGCACGCCGTCGGCGCTGCGCAGATCGGCGGTCGCGAGCAGCAGCGATGCCAGCGCCCCCTTCATGTCGTAGGCGCCGCGCCCGTAGAGGCGCTCGCCCTCGAGCCGCGGCTCGAACTGCTCCGGCAACCCGGGGACCACGTCGAGGTGGCCGTGCAGGAGCACCGTCATCGGGGCGTCGGCGGGTCCCACGTCCGCGACCGTGATCGGAAGCCCGCGGACGTCGAGCTGATGGGTGTCGATGTCGCGGGCGTCGAGCCATCCCTTGATGAACCCGGCGCACTGCTTGATGCCCTCCGGCTGCGAGGTGTCGTAGCCGATCAGCTTCTCGGTGAGCAGCCTCTCATCCAAGGTGCCCGCAGCCGATCAGCGCTCGGCGATGGCCAGGAAGGCCTCGGCTCGCGCACGCTCGCGCTCGGCCTGCTCGGCCGCCGCCGATCCCTCCTCGGCCTCGTTCAGGCTCTGCTCGGCATCCTCGAGGCGCCGGCGCAGGTCGCCGGCGTCGAGCTGGTCGGGCGGGATCGCCTCCGCGATCAGCACCCGGGCGCGGTTCGCGAACACCTCGAGCCAGCCCTCGCCCTGCGCGTAGCGGTCGACGTCGGAGTCCGACTCGGAGTGGTGGAGACGAAGCTCGGCCGGAACGAGACGGGCGATCATCGGGATGTGCTCGGCGAGGATTCCGACCTCGCCCACAGTGGTGCGGGTCGAGAGCATCCGAAGCTCGCCCCGGAAGACCTCGCCCTCCGGGGTGAGGACCTCGGCCTCGAGCTTGCGATCGCCCGCCACTGGCCCCTAGGCCTCGACCGCCTCGGCGGTCTCGGCGTCGGAGGTCTCGCGCTCAGCGCGCTCCTCTGCCTCCGCCGCCTCGCGCTCGACACCCTCGTCCTTCTCGCCCTTCTCCTGCGTTCCGGTGACCTGGTCGATCGATCCCTTCATGTAGAACGCGGACTCGGGCAGGTCGTCGTGCTTGCCGTCGAGGATCTCGCGGAAGCTGCGCACGGTGTCGGCGACGGGGACGTACTCACCGTCCCGCCCGGTGAACTGCGAGGCGACGAAGAACGGCTGACTGAGGAATCGCTCGAGCTTGCGAGCGCGGTTGACGGCCAGCTTGTCCTCGTCGGAGAGCTCGTCGATCCCGAGGATCGCGATGATGTCCTGGAGCTCGCGGTAGCGCTGCAGGACCTCCTGGACCTCGGTCGCGGTCCGGTAATGCTCCTCGCCGAGAATGTCCGGCTTGAGGATCGTGGAGGTCGAGTCGAGCGGGTCGACCGCCGGGTAGATCCCCTTCTCGGAGATCGCGCGCGAGAGCGTCGTCGTCGCGTTCAGGTGCGCGAACACGGATGCCGGCGCCGGGTCGGTGAGGTCGTCGGCGGGCACGTAGACCGCCTGGATCGATGTCACCGATCCCTTCTGGGTCGAGGAGATCCGCTCCTGCAGGCCTCCCATCTCGGTTTCGAGCGTTGGCTGGTAGCCGACCGCCGACGGCATCCGGCCGAGCAGCGCCGAGACCTCGGAGCCCGCCTGGACGAAGCGGAAGATGTTGTCGATGAACAGCAACACGTCCTGCCCGCCCTGCTCGCGGAAGTACTCCGCCATCGTGAGGCCGGACAGAGCGACCCGAAGGCGGGCGCCCGGCGGCTCGTTCATCTGGCCGAAGACGAGCATCGTCTTGTCGATGACGCCCGACTCCTTCATCTCGCCCCAGAGGTCGTTGCCCTCGCGCGAGCGCTCGCCGACGCCGCAGAACGCCGAGAGGCCCTCATGCTCCTCGGCGATGTTGCGGATCAGCTCCTGGATCAGAACCGTCTTGCCGACCCCGGCCCCGCCGAAGAGGCCGACCTTGCCGCCCTTGGCGTACGGGGCGAGCAGGTCGACCACCTTGATCCCGGTCTCGAGGATCTCCTGCGCGGGCGCGAGATCCTCGACCGAAGGCGCGGGGCGGTGGATCGGCCAGCGATCGTCGGCCTCGACGTCACCGGCGTTGTCGATCGGCTCCCCGAGCAGATTGAAGATCCGGCCGAGCGTCGCGCGCCCCACCGGCACCGTGATCGGGCCGCCGGTGTCGATCACCTCGTCGCCGCGCTGCAGCCCGTCGGTGGCGTCCATCGCCACCGCGCGCACGCGATCGTCGCCGAGATGCTGCTGGACCTCGCAGATCAGGTCGAGAGCCGGGCGGTTGCCCTCCTCGGGCACCTTGATCTCGAGCGCCGAGTAGATCTCGGGCAGGTGCTCGTCGAACACGGCGTCGACGACGACGCCGGTGACGGATTCGATCCGCCCGACATTGGTTCCGTTTCCGTTCTGGTCGGCCACTTCGCTCCTTACGTTCTCAGCCGAGCGCTTCCGCTCCGCCAACGACTTCAAGAATCTCCTGCGTGATCTCCGCCTGCCGCGCCCGATTCATCGCCAGGGTCAGGTCGCCGATCATGTCCTGCGCGTTCTCCGCCGCCGAGCGCATCGCCGTCATCCGCGCGCCGAGCTCCGAGGCGGACGACTCGAGGAGCGCGCGATACACCGAGAGGTCCACGTACTCCTCGAACAGCATCGGCAGCAGCTGCTCCGGCTCCGGCTCGTAGTCCCAGAAGGCCTTGGCATGCGCCTCGGCAAGCTCCTCGTCGGACGGTGGCTCCTCGTCGGGGATCCCCTCGCCGAAGACCTCCGCCTGCTGGAGCGGGAGCAGCGTCTGGCGCCGCACGAACTGGGTGAGCGGCGAGACGTAGCGGTTGTAGATGAGCTCGACCCGGTCGAGCTCCTCGTCGACGTAAGCCGCTGTGACGTCCCGCGAGATCGCGCGGGCGTCGGTGAACGCGGGGCGGTCGGTGAACCCCGTGTAGGAGTTTGCGATCTCCTCGCCGCGGAAGGTCAGGGTCGAGTTGCCGCGCCGACCGACGACCGAGAACGAGACCTCGGCGCCGTCCGAGCGAAACTCGCCCTTGAGCCGCAGGCCCTCGCGGATGATGTTCGTGTTGAAGGCGCCGGCGAGGCCGCGGTCGCCGGTGACGAGGATGACGCCGACCCGCTTCACCTGCTCGCGCTCCTCGAGCAGCGCCACCCGCTGGATGGTCGCCGAGGCGTCGGAGACCTGGCGCGTCATCTTGCGGATCGCCTGGGCGTAGGGGCGCATGCGGTCGATCCGCTGCTCGGCGCGCCGCAGCCGCGCCGCAGCGACCATCTCCATCGCTCGCGTGATCTTGTGGATGTTCTTGACCGACGCGATGCGGTTCTTGACTTCCTTCTGGGTTGCCATCAGACGGGCGCCGTCCTGCCGGTGCGCTCGCCGGGCCGCTCAGCGCGCGCGGACGACGGGATGCGAAGTGCCATGTGCGGCATCTGCGGGTGTACTGACGGTGAGGCGCTCATCTTGCCTAGGCCCGAACTTCCTCCTCGGCCCGCTCGACCGTGCGCTCGGCCTCCTCGCCTTCGGCCTCGGCTTCCTCCTCGGCCTCGGCCTCCTCAGCGGTACGCGCCGGCGCCTCCTGCTCCTCGCGTGACTTGACGCGATCGGATTCGCCCTCGGCGATCGGGTTACCCTCCTCGTCGAAGTCGGGACCGAAGTCGTCGACCATCTCGGCGATCGCCTCGCCGAGCGCCTCCTCGTCCTCGTCGGAGAGCTGACCGCCGTTGATCCGGTCCGTCAGGTCCTTGTTCTCGGACTTGAGCCGCCCGAGCAGGTCAGCCAGGAAGTCGTGGACCCGCTCCGTCTTGATCCGGTCGAGGTAGCCGCCGGTGCCGGCGTAGATCGAGGCGACCTGCTCCGCGACCGAGAGGGGGTGGCGCTCGTTCTGGTTGAGCATCTCGACCAGGCGCTCGCCTCGCGCGAGCTGGCGCTGCGTCTCGGGGTCGAGCTCCGATCCGAACTGCGCGAAGGCCTCCAGGTCCCGGTACTGGGAGAGGTCCAGCTTCAGCTTTCCGGCCACCTTCCGCATCGCCTTCAGCTGCGCGTTGCCACCCACCCGCGAGACCGAGATGCCGACGTTGATCGCCGGCCGGACGCCGGAGAAGAACAGGTCGGACTCGAGGAAGATCTGGCCGTCGGTGATCGAGATCACGTTGGTCGGGATGTAGGCGGAGACGTCGTTCGCCTGCGTCTCGATGATCGGCAGGGCCGTCAGTGAGCCGCCGCCGAGCTCGTCGTTGAGCCGGACCGCGCGCTCCAGGAGCCGGGAGTGCAGGTAAAAGACGTCGCCCGGGTAGGCCTCGCGCCCCGGCGGCCGGCGAAGCAACAGCGACATCTGCCGGTAGGCGGAGGCGTGCTTGGTGAGGTCGTCGTAGACGCAGAGCGCGTCCTTGCCCTGATACAGGAAATGCTCGGCCATGGCGCAGCCCGCGTACGGGGCCATGTACTTGATCGGCGCCGCCTCGTCGGGCGGAGCGGCGACGATGATCGTGTTGTCGAGCGCGCCGGCCTCGTCCAGTACGTTCGCGACCTGAACGACGGTCGACATCCGCTGCCCGACCGCCACGTAGACACAGATCAGATCCTTGTCGCGGTTGTTGATGATCGTGTCGAGGACGATCGCCGTCTTACCCGTCTGGCGGTCGCCGATGATCAGCTCGCGCTGGCCGCGGCCGATCGGGATCATCCCGTCGATCGCCTTGAGCCCGGTCTGAACGGGCGTGTTCACGGGCTGGCGCTCGACGACGCCCGGTGCCTTGAACTCGGCCGGCCGGGTCTCACTGGTGTTCACGTCGCCCTTGTCGTCGAGCGGGCGGCCCAGGGGGTCGACGATCCGGCCGAGGAGCTCCTCGCCGACCGGGATCTCGAGCAGGCGGCCGGTGCGCTTCACCGTGTCGCCCTCCTCGATCTTCACCCAGTCGCCGAACAGCACGACGCCGACGTTGTCTGACTCGAGGTTCAGCGCGAGGCCGGTGACGTCGTGAGGCAGCTCGAGCATCTCGAGCGACATGCAGTTGTCGAGCCCGTGGACGCGGGCGATGCCGTCGGCGACCGAGAGCACCGTCCCGACCTCCGAGAGGTCGGCCGCATCGGTCTCGAGGCCCTCGATCCGCTGCCTGAGGATCTTCGCAATCTCGTCGGGCTTGATCTCCACGCTCAAGTTCTCCTTTGAATTTCGTCGCCGCGCTCAGCTGGCGGCAGCGACTTCCTTTCTAAGTTTCTCCAGCTTCGACCGCAGGCTCGCGTCGAGGACCATGTTGCCGACTTGGAGCACGAGGCCGCCGAGGATGTTCTCGTCGACGTTGCTCTGAACGTCGATCTTCCGATCCGTCTGCCGCTCGATCTCCGATCCGACCCGCTCGACCACCTGCGGGTCGAGCTCGACCGCGCTCGTCACGGTCACCTCGAGGCGGCGGTTGGCCTCCGCCCAGAGCTCGTCGTACTGCCGGCGGATACGGAAGATAGCTGGCATCCGGTGCTTTTCGGCCAGCAGCTCGAGGAAGTTCACGAGCTCCGGCTCGGCGCCGGAGACCGCCCTCGCGATCCCCTCCCGCTTCTCGGCCGAGGAGAAGTACGGGCTGAACAGGAAGAGCTGGAGGTCCCGGTTCTGCGCCACGGCATCGGCGAACTGGCCGAGCTGGTCGCGGATCTGATCGAGCTTCCCTCCGTCCTTCGCCGCCCCGAACAGCGCGTCGGCGTATACCCGCGCGATCTCCTCCACGGTCTAGGCCCTCTCCTCCGCGCCGTTGCCGGCGAGCGTCGAGAAGTCGACCTCGGCGAGCGCCTCCTCGACCAGGCGGCGCTGGTCGTCGTCATCGAGCGCCTTGCGGGTGATCTTCTCCGTCGCGAGCACGGTCAGGTCCGCGACCTCCTTGCGGATCTGCTCGAGCGAGCGCCGCGTCTCGGCCTCGATGTCCTTGCGCGCGGCGGCAACCAGCTCCTCGCGCTTGGTCCTGCCCTCCGACGTCGCCTCGGCGACCGCCGCCTCGGAGGCCTTGCGGGCGCGGGCGAGGATGTCGTCGGCCTGCTCGCGAGCCTCGCGCAGCCGCTGGCGGTACTCCTCGAGCAACTCGTCGGCCTCCTCGCGCTGGCGCTCGGACGCCTCGATGTTGTCGCGGATCGCATTGGCGCGCTTCTCGAGCGCCTCGCCGATCCTGGGGAAGGCGAACTTTCCGAGGACGAACATCGTGATCCCGAACAGGAGCAGGGTCCAGATCATCAGGCCGAGGCCGGGCGAGACGAGGAAGCTTCCTCCGCCCTCATCCTCGGCGGCGACGGGCAATACCGTCGCGATTGTCGCGAGCAGCTCCATCTGGTCTAGAGGAAGAATGCGATCAGACCGAAGATGAACGTGTAGAAGGCGACCGCCTCGGTGAGCGCGAAGCCGAGCCAACGGATCGACTGAAGCTCGTCCTTCATCTCGGGCTGGCGGGCGACGGACTCGATCTCCTTGCCGAAGATGATCCCGATGCCGATGCCCGCGCCGATCGAGCCGAGCCCGGCGCCGACGCCCAGCGCGATCGCCTTGCCGGCGTCCGTGATGCCGGTGTCGGTGATGCCCTCAGCGGCCTGAGCGATGGGCAGCAAATCCATTCTGATTGCTCCTTTTCTAGTGACTCTCGGCGGTCGCGCCGCCGAGGTAGATGGCTGTCAAGGTCGAGAAGATGAATGCCTGAAGCGTGGCGATCAGCCCCACCTCCAGGAGGAAGAAGGCGAGCGCGAGCGGGAAGGTGAGCAACCCGAGCGCGGCCACGCCGAGCAGCACCGCGAGCCCTCCGCCCATGAACAGGAGCAGCAGGTGCCCGGCGAGGATGTTCGCGAACAGTCGCACCGAGAGTGAGATCAGCCGCGCGAAGTGCGAGATCGCCTCGATCACGAAGAAGAACGCCTTGCCGGCGAAGTTCATGTTCTCGAGGCCGGGCGGCAGCCAGCTCGCCAGGTACTTGATAAACCCCTTCGCCCGGATGCCCTCGATGTGGTACGAGAACCAGACGACGATCGTGAGCACCAGGGGGATCGAGAGATTCGCGGTCGCGGCGTAGAGCGCGAGCGACGGGATCTGTAGCCCGAACACGTCGATCTTGTGCTCGGTGTTGATCGGCAGCGGCAAAAATCCGATCATGTTCGAGAACCAGATGAAGAAGAAGAGCCCCGCCAGGAAGGGAAACCAGCGCCGCGCCAGGTCCCTGTCCGGGATGTTGCCTCCGGTGATGTTGTTGCGGGTCAGGTCGTAGGCGAGCTCGACCGCCATCTGGATCTTGTTCGGCTCGCGCTGCATCCGGTTGGCGACGAAGATCATCGCCGCGATCGTCAGCGCGCAGGCCAGGACGAGGTAAAGGACGGCCTTGTTGATGCTGAGGTCGATCCCCGCGACGTCGATCGAGATCCACGGCTCGAGCTTGAACTCGTTCTGGGGCTGGAAGGCGTCGTTTTTGCCCTCGTTGCCGAGCACGAGCAAGAGCCCCGCGAAGAGCGCGACATACAGGCCGACGCCGAGCCAGATCTTCGCCTTGCGGCTCACCGCCCGCCCTCCGGCTCGAGGAAGAGCTTCGAGAAAGCGAGCCCGCCGAGGTGAAGGGTGACGAGGGCGAACGTGAGCACTGCCGCCGCGAGCCCATCCTCGCGCTCACCGAGGAGGCCGACGAGGAGGATCGCGAGGGTCACGAGCCAGACGCGCCCCAGGGTCGCCGCGCCGACGATGCCCAGCGCGCGGCGGCGATCGCCGCGCCGCAGCGCCGCCGCGGACGCGCGGTCGGCGATGGCGAGCAGCCCGTGCTGGGCGAGCCAGGCGGCCGCGGCGGCGGCGTAGCCGGCCAGCGGCAGGTCGCCGAGAACGAAGACCGGGAGTGCGAGCGCGAGCAGCCCGAGGTCGGCGTAGCGCAGCACTACGCCCGGACGTCCGCCGCTCCTGGCGGCGGCGTCAGAGCCTTCTAAAGCGAACGTAGACAAGAGCAAGACCGGCGCCGAGCCCTACGAACAACCCAAGCAGGCCGAGCGGCACCGCAAGGTTCACCAGCGATCCGAGCCCGAACCCGGCCGCCGCGCCGGCGAGCATCACCCCGATGAGGGCCATGCCGGCCGTGGCGGCGTCCGCCCTCCTCCGAGGGGCCTCGGTCATCCGGAAAGTTGAAGTTGCGGCCAGACAATGACGGGTCGCCGAAGGGTCCGATTCCCAGGTGAGACGTGAGCAAAGCCGCCCTACCTCCGGCTGTCCCGGTGGCCAGGCGGCATGCCGACTATAGAGGAAATTCGCGGCTTCGCGGCGGAGCTGAGGGCGGCTTCGTAACAGCCGTCACGCACCCCGCCCGGGGCGCCTGCGGCCTATCGATGCGGCGCCGGATCGTCGAGCGTCTCGAGCTCTCCCGTGTCCGGGTCCACCGCCGGAAAGCTGCCGGTCTCGAGCTCCCGCGCGACGCCCTGGTCGACCTCGGCCTCGTCCGGCGGGCTGCCGCGGACGGAGAAGAGGTCGCGGAAGCGCGCCCTGCGCAGCTTCAGGATCTCGAGTGTGACCACCAGGTAGACGCTCGCCGCGATCGCCGCGATCAAACAGGCGGCGATCACGACGGTCCATGCCGTGTCGAAATGGCCGTGGTCGTCGCTGTACGGGACGAAGCGAAGCGCCAGCGCGACGCCCGCCATCACCAGCGTCCATCCGTAGAGATAGGCGAGGGTGAGCCGCTGCGAGAACCCGATGTCCGCCATCCGATGGTGGAAGTGCCAGGTGTCTGCGCGATAGATCGGGCGCCGGTACTTCAGCCGCTTCGCGACCACGAAGCCGGTGTCGAGCATCGGCACGGCGAGGATGAGCAGCGGCAGGAAGAGCGCCACGATCGCGTTCGTCTTCAGCGCCCCCTGCACCGCGATCACCCCGAGCAGGTAGCCGAGGAGGTTCGAGCCCGTGTCGCCCATGAAGCTCGACGCCGGTGGGAAGCCGTGGCGCAGAAACCCGAGCGAGCCGCCGGCCGTGAGCGCCGCGAGCACGCCGGCGCTCGTGCGTTCGAGTGACACGGCGATGATCGAGAGCGTCGCCGCCGCGATCACGCACACGCCTGCGGCGAGACCGTCGACGCCGTCGATCAGGTTGATCACGTTGATCACCGCGACGATTCCGAGCACCGTCAGCACGTGGCCGAGGTGAATCTCGCCGATCAGAGGGGCGTTGACGAGATCGACGCCGGCGAGGTCGATGCGGCCGATGAAGGGGATCGTGAAGCTCGCGACCTGGACGCCGTTCAGCACGGGCATCGAGGCAGCCACCGCTTGCCCGGCCAGCTTCAGCGCGGGAGGCAGGTCCCAGAGATCGTCGAAGATCCCGACCACGGCGATGACCACTGCGCCGGCGAGAACGGCCTGCGTGATCGGAACCCACGGCAGGAAGATGAGTCCGCCGACCAGGATCGCGACCAGGATCGCGAGGCCGCTCAGCTTCGGCGTCGGCTCGACGTGGATGCTGCGCTCGTTCGGGTAGTCGATCGCGCCGACGCGCCGGGCGAGACGCTCCGCGAACGGCACCAAAAGCCAGGCGAGGATCGCCGCCAACAAGAACGCGAACAGAGCGTCGATCGGCTCGGGGCGCCCGCTCATGATTGGGGCATCTTCGCCTACCGAATCGGCGGACTTGAGCTTCCGACGTTCGCCTCCTGCCACAGGGTGAGCGCCAGCAGGCCCCAGATCTGGCGGCTCAGGTCCTCGGCGCCCGAGCGGTGGCGTTCGAGCAGCGCCTCGACCGCCGCGGGATCGAGGTAGCCGTGACGTCGTAGGACCGAGGGCGCGAGCGCGTCGCGCGCGAAATCGTGCATCTCGCCGCGCAGCCATGCGGCGACGGGCGCCGAGAATCCCTGCTTGGGACCATCGACAACTTCTCGCGGAAGCAACCCTCGGACGGCGCGCCGCAGCAGCCGCTTCTTCTGAAGCCCGCGGATCAAGGCGCGGCGCGGCACCGCGAGGGCGAAATCGGCGACCTCAGGGTCGAGGAACGGCACGCGCGCTTCGAGCGAGTGCGTCATGCTCGCGCGGTCCGTCTTCACCAGCAGGTCGTCGACCAGGTAGATGCCCAGGTCGACGTCCTGAAGCCTCGCGAGCGGCTCGGCGCCTTCGGTCTCGGCGTACCGTCGTCGCAGGAAGTCGAGGGGGTCGGTGGCGGCGTCGGCGCCACCGAGCAGATCGACGCGCGCGTCGGGCGAGAAGATCTCCTTCCAGGCATGGTGGCGCTCGAGGGGCGGCAGGTGCGCCGCACGGACAAACCGCTTCGCCTTGTAGTCGAAGCTCGCCTTGCGGGTGGAGCTCGGCAGGGCCTCGACCACCGGCCGCGCGAGTCTGGCCGGCGCGCGCAGCCACGGAGCGATGCGGTCGGCGACGTAGGTGTAGTAGCCGCCGAGCAGCTCGTCACCGCCCTCTCCGGACAACACGACCTTGACCGAGCGCGCCGCGAGCTCCGCGACGAGGTACGTCGGAAGGGCCGACGAATCGCCGAATGGCTCGTCGAAGGCGGCGACCAGGCGGGGGAGCAGCGCGACCGCGTCCGGCCTCACGACGAGCTCGTGGTGGTCGGTCCCGAAGCGGCGCGCCACGGCGCGCGCACGATCGAGCTCGTCGAAGGAGCCCTCCTCGAAGCCGATCGAGAAGGTGCTGATCGCGCCGTTGCCGGAGGTCGCCGCGAGCGCCGCGATCGTCGACGAATCGACGCCCCCGGAGAGCAGCACGCCGACCGGAACGTCGGCAACGAGATGCGCCCGCACCGAATCCGAGAGACGGTCGAGCAACTCGCGCGCGAGCTCGGGCTCCGATTCCGTCCGCACAGCCACGGCCGGGACCGGGGCAGGCCGCGAGTACCGGTGCACCGACGGCTCTCCACCCGAGCTCCAGAGCAGCATCTCCCCGGGACCAAGCTTCCGCACGGTGGCGAAGATCGTCAGGGGCGCGGGGATCGAGTTGAAGGCGAGGTAGGACTCGAGCGCATCCGGGTCGAGCGCATGGTCGAAGCCGGAGATCCGCTGGAGTGCCCGGAGCTCCGACGCGAACGCGAGCGTGCCTCCGACGCTTCCCCAGTAGAGCGGCTTGATGCCGAACCGGTCGCGGGCGAGGACGAGCCGCTGGCGCGGCTCGTCCCAGATGGCGATCGCGAACATGCCACGGAGCCGCTCGACGAATCCGGGGCCCTCGTCCTCGTAAAGGTGAACGAGGACCTCGGTGTCACAGTGCGTGCGGAGCTCGTGACCGCCACCGCCGAGCTCCTCGCGAAGCTCGCGGTAGTTGTAGATCTCGCCGTTCTGGACCACGTGGATGGTCCCGTCCTCGTTCGTGAGCGGTTGGTCGCCGTGGTCGAGGTCGATGATCGAGAGACGCCGCGCCGCCAGCCCGACGGGACCCGCGATGGTGATTCCCTCGGAGTCGGGACCGCGATGCCGGAGCGTCGCGTTCATGGCGGCGAGCGTTTCCGGATCGGGGCCGTTGCGCGAGCCGTCGAGGCGGGCGAGCCCGCAGATCCCGCACACGATCCGACCTCAGTCGCGCGCCGTGCGGCTCTCGGGCAGCCTGCCGCCGCCGGCGGCGCGTCGCAGCATCCGCCACGCGGTGGCCGCGATGACCTGCAGGTAGAGGGTCACGGAGCGATCCGCGATGTACTCGAGGTCGTGCGCGAGCTTGTCGCTCCAGCTCTCCTCGCGGGTCATCCTCGTCTGGGCGAAGCCCGTGACGCCCGGACGGACCACGAGCCGCTGCCAGTACTGCGGGATCTCGGTGCTGAGCTCAGCGAAGAACTTGGGTCGGATCGGCCTCGGGCCGACCACGCTCATCTCGCCGCGCAGCACGTTCCAGAACTGCGGCAGCTCATCGACGTGCAGGGCGCGCAGCAGTCGGCCGAGCCGCGTCACCTCGAGCTTGGTGCGTCGCGTGAGCTCGGGCCCGTAGTACGGCCCGAGTCTCGTCTCCGCGTCCGGGGCCAAGGTGCGCAGCTTCAACATCGTGAAGATCTGCCCTCGGCGGCCCACGCGGGCCCCGCGGTAGACAACCGGCGGCCCGGACGTGACGCGGATCGCGACCCCGACCGCCCCGAGCACGGGGCTCCATAGGAGCAGAACGCCGCTGGCGATCGCGATGTCAAGCCCGCGGAGCACCACGTCGACCGGGCGGTCGCCGTAGATGTCCTCCATCGACGCGTAGGCAGCGAGCTGCTCCGCGTGGAGTCGGGCCGAGGGCGCCTGCTCGGCGGGGTCGCTCGGCGCTTCGCGTTCATCATCTAGTCGCAGCCGGTCGGTCAGGCTCGAAGTCCACCGTTCCCAGTATCAGGTCGACCAGGTCTTGGGGATCGCGACGCGTCCGCTCAACACCGACACCATCCTCGCGCTTTCGGAGCTCGAGTGCCCCCGGATTGGTCAGCGGCCGAAGCCGCCCGGAGCGAATCAGCGCCTCGTCGACTCCTCCCATCCGACCTCCGTACGTAGTGTAGACCGGCACCCCGAGGGCAGCGGCCTCCCGATTCATCGTTCCCCCGGCCGAGACGACGAGGTCCGCGACGGCGATCAGGCTCTGTGCCTCCACCGCCCGCTCCGGCAGGATGACCGAGGGGAGCTCCAGCGTCCGCACGAAGGTGCGCTGTGCATCCGTGCGCGGCAGGACGACCGCGTGCACGCCGTCATCGTTGCCCAGCCGCAGCAGCACCTCCGGAAACAGCGGGTTCGACTTGCGGTGGTAAAGCGAGACGTCCGGAGGCGGACGCAGCACGACGACGACCCGACGGACGTCGACCCCCAGCGAGTCGAGGATCGTCGGATCCGGCTCGAAGTCCGACAGGTAGTACTCCTCCTTGAGCCCCGGGTACTGGCGCAGCTTGTCGGGCCCGACGCCGAAGCGCCGCAGGCGCTCGGGGGGAACCGTCTCCGGAAAGATCACGCGCCGCGCGAGGCGGCAGCCGACGTGGTGCTGCGCGACCGCCCACTCATAATCGTGCATGTTCGCCTCCGGGATGCCGAGGGCGCGTGAGGCGATCGCCAGGTCGTTGGAGCCGTGCGCAAGCGCCAGGTCGAACTCCCGCTCGCGGCCGAAGCGGATCATCCCCGTCGTCCGCTGGACCAGCCGGGCGAACTTCCGAACGCGCGAGGCGCCGCCGTGGTGGCCGATGGCCGTTTGCTCGATGCCGTGCAGCTCGAGCAGCTGCTGCGTCTGCGTGTACTCGCGGGACGTGACCTCGATCTCGTGGCCCGCGGCCTCGAGATGGTCGATGATCGGCCTCAGGACCAGCACGTGTGCCGGCCCGCTCATGTCGACCCAGATCCTCATCTCGGCGCCGAAACTAACGGACGGCTGCGCGGGTTTGACCGGTGGGGGGAGTCAACGACTCCGTAAGGGAGGTTTCGATGAGCGTTAGGAGGAGGCTGCCCTCGCCGGCAATGGTTGTCGCGATCGCCGCACTGGTGGCCGGGTTGACCGGATCGGCCGTCGCGCTTCAGGGCAAGAACTCGGTCAAGTCCGACGACATCGCGCCGAGCGCGGTGAAGGCCAAGGACATCCACAAGCAGGCTGTGAAGCCGACCGCGCTGAACCTGTTCAGGACCAACGGGCTGGTCGGCCCGATCTCGACGGCGTCGGTCCCCGCCGTCGACCTCGGCGGCCCGAGCGTCACGGTCAAGGTTCCGCGTACCGGCGTCGTCGCCGTCTACGCGCGGGTCACCGGCCAGATCAACGGCGGCGGCCAGAGCTCGGCGGCCCAGGTTCACCTGTTCGAGCCGACGCTGCTCCCGAACAGCCCGAGGATCATGGAGTTCACGGGAGCGGACCCGCAGATTCGCTTTACGGTGCCCGGAGCGGGCGACGTGGGCGGCGTGGCGAGTCCCGTACGCGCGGGCTTCCTCGTGTTCTCCCCGGTGAACCCCGGCAAGTACACGTTCTCGCTGCGCTACAGCATCCAGGGTGGCGGTGCAGCGACGTTCTCGAACGCTGGCCTGTGGGCCGGCGTGATGCAGTAAACGAAGGGGGTCTCCGCGCCTGCAATCGGCGGACGGGCCCGCGCAGTCCGTCCGCCGATTGCGCGAGGTAGGCTGCTGACGTGGCAGACCTCACAGGGACCACCTCGGTGACCGCGGCCCTCGATGCCCCGCTCAGCGACGTGGATCCGCAGATCGCCGAGCTCGTCGAGGCCGAGGCGGAGCGCCAGGCCCTGAAGATCCGGTTGATCCCGAGCGAGAACTACGTCTCCCGGGCGGTGCTCGAGGCGACGGCCACGCTGCTGACCAACAAGTACTCCGAGGGCTATCCAGGCAAGCGCTACTACGAGGGCCAGCAGGTGATCGACCAGGTCGAGACGCTGGCGGTCGAGCGCGCGAAGTCGCTGTTCGGTGTCGAGCACGCCAACGTCCAGCCGTACTCCGGCTCGCCCGCGAACCTCGCTGTCTACCTGGCCTTCGCCAAGCCGGGCGAGACCGTCATGGGGATGGCGCTGCCGATGGGCGGCCACCTCACCCACGGCTGG
>DATHAL010000089.1:0-2440 GCA_035296705.1 Solirubrobacterales bacterium | reverse complement strand
GACCTCCTCGATGAGCTTGGCGAGGGCGGGATCGGCGTCCTCGCGGCTCCTCCGCTTCAGCCGGTGAATCAGCGGCGCGTTGCACGCGGCGGTCATCGACGAGATCCGCGGCAGGCCGCCCGGGTGAACGCCGAGGCGGAGGAGGTTGATCGGTGGCTCGAGGAGCTCCGGGTCGACCCCGTCCCAGAGAAGCGACGCGGCTCGATTGGACTCGATCAAGTTCCAGAGCCCGTCGACGATCAAAGCCGGATTCGGCTCGTGTGCCTCGAGCAGCCGCTCCAACGACTCCCGAAGCGGCTGCATCACCTCCCCGTCGTAGGGCAGCTCTAGGTACGGAGGCGCGAAACCGCCCGCGAGCAGCAGTCGATTGCGCTCGGTGATCGGCAGATCGAGGTGCTGGGCCAGGTGGACGAGAAGCTGGCGACTCGGGCCGGACCGGCCGGTCTCGACGAAGCTCAGGTGCTTGGTCGAGACGTTCGCGTCCACGGACAGCTCGAGTTGGCTGAGGCCGCGTCGCGTGCGCCAGAAGCGGATCAGCTCACCCGCGGTCTGGGGCTCCTGCTCGGTCTGGACGGCCACTCGATTGAAGTTAGCGGCCGTCAGCTCGGGGAGGCCATTCGCCGGGATGTAGACCCGGCCGGCGTTACACGAGAGGTAATCGACGCGCGGCCCTTCCTCCGGGACCCTTCACGGCGAGCAAGAAGGCGATCAACGGAGGTAACCGATGACCGACACACAGGTTTTCGTCGAAATCTCATCCCGGAGCGCGGCCGAGTTGGCGGAGAAGTACGTCGCGCTCTGGAACGAGCCCGATGAGGAGCGGCGCGGCCGGATGATCGCCGAGCTCTGGACGGAGGACGGGAGGCATATCCTCCAGCCGCCGGAGGAGATCCGCGGGATCGCGGCGCGACCCGGGATCGCCATGACCGCGATCCTCGAGGCACGGGGGTACGAGGAGATCGAGGCTCGCGCGGCGAGCGCGTACGAGCACTGGGTCCGCTCCGAGGGGCTCAGCTTCCGGGGGCGCGACGACGCCGAGCGACTCGGCGACGTCGTCAAGTTCCACTGGGAGGCGAGCACCAAGGACGGCGAGGCGTTCGCCGTCGGGCTGAACTTCCTCGTCCTCGCCGCGGACGGCCGGATCGAGCGCGACTACACGTTCGTCGTCGCATAGGCAGCCCCCGGAACAAGCAAGCTGGGGCAATGCTCTCGGCGTCGGTAGCCGAGCACGACATCGCCGACGTGCGGCCCTTCTTCGGGGGACGCACAGCATGACCCTGCCGCGCATGGCGAAAGCGAGCGACCGCCACAACGCCCGCGCTCGAGGCTGCGTCGCGTACCCGGTAACGTTGGCTCCAGGCAGATGGCCTCACACTCCTCGCTCAGGGCGTCGGACGCCGACCGCGACGCGGTCGCGGAGCGGCTTCGCCACGCCGCAGTCGAGGGACGGCTCGAACCCGGTGAGCTGGAGGAACGGGTGCACGTCGCGCTCCGCGCGCGCACGTACGGGGATTTGGAGCGACTGCTCACCGACCTGCCCGCGAAGCCGATGGCCTGGCAGCGCCGCAGGGCCGAGGCGATGCCGGCGGCGCGCACCGCGCTCGCGGTTGCGATGCGGGTTGTCCTTACGCTGGCGGTCGTGGCCGTCGTTCTGATCGTGGTGGCGGTGGTGGCGGCGTGGTGGATCCTTTGGGCCATCGTGTGGTTCGGGCTATGCAGGCGTCGCTTCGCTACCACCTGCCTCGGCGCTCGTTCGCCGTGGGATCGCTCGCGCCCGGCACGCGGTGTGCAGCGGGGCCGGCTGGCCGGATCGCGCTGACGCGTGCCGCGGCGCTGACCGGCCAACTGACGCCACTCCTCGCTCTCGAAGACCCGTGATGAGCCTTGGCTCGTGAGAGCCGGTGGACATCTTCACCGGCAGTGGTCGTGCGGTCTACGGGCTCGCGCTGGTCGTCGTTCGATCCGTTCCGGCGGAAGAAGCCGCCTGGTCGCGCTTGGGTAATCTCGCTGGATGCTCGTGCGCCATCGCGGCCACGCCCCGTTCGTGGATCGGTCGGCATATGTCGCGCCGAGCGCCGAGCTGATCGGCTCGGTCACCGTCGGTCCCCGGGCTCGGGTGATGTCGGGCGCGGTTCTCGACGCCGAGGGCTCGCGCATCGAGGTCGGTGAGTACGCGATCGTCTGCGAGCACGCCGTCCTCCGCGCGACGGCCGTCGGTGACGAGGACCACCCCGTGGTTGTCGGCGACCACAGCTTCGTCAGCCCCCGGGCCACCCTCCTCGGCTGCGAGGTCGAGGCGGCGCCCTATGTCGCGACCGGCGCGACGGTGCTGCACGGCGCCCGCGTCGAGGCCGGAGCCGTGGTTGCGGTCGGCGCGCTGGTCCATGGAGGGACGGTGCTGCCGGGCGGCTTCTTCCTCGCGCCGGGGATGATCGCGATC
>DATHAL010000088.1:0-62832 GCA_035296705.1 Solirubrobacterales bacterium | reverse complement strand
TATGCGCCTCGATCTTCCACTACGGGCGCTACACCGTCGCGGAGGCGAAACGGGCAATGAGGGAGGCGGGGATCCCGGTCCGCGCCTAGCGCGCTACTTGCGCTTGCGCCCGCCGCCCTGATTGCCCTTTTCGTCCTGTCGCGCCCCCCGATGCGCGGCCTCCTGGCGCTTTCGCTTCGCGCGGTGCGCGGCCTGCTGGCGCTCGCGCTTGGCCTGCCGGCGCTGCGCCTCGCGCTTTCGCTCCGCCTCCGTCTCGTGCTCGAAGGCGCGGATGCCCGTCGTGCCGGTGAGGTACAGGCGCGCACCGTCTGAGATCACCGGGTTGTACTCGCCGAGATCGGAGTCGAACACCTTGTGCCCTGTCTTGGCGTCGAAGCCGAGGGTCCCGACGTTGGGCCCGAGCGCCGCGACGTAGACGACCTCGCCGAGGACCGTCCCGGCGCCGAGGATCACCCCGCCGAGGTCCTTCTGCCAGCGCACCTCGCCCGTCTTCGCGTCCAGGGCGTAGAAGTTCTGGTCCTTCGAGCCGACGTACACGGTCGGCCCCGCCCGAGGCGTGTCGGCGACCGCCGGCGCCGCGTAGACCCAGTCGCCGGTCGAGTGGCTCCAGAGGAGGTCGCCTGTGTCCTGATCGAAGCTGTAGACGCGATTGTCGATTGACCCGAGGAAGATGCGGCCGAAGGCGGCGGCCGGGGTCGAGTAGACCGAGCCGCCGCGGCCGAGGCTGAGCCCCTGGGTGCTCGACTGCCACACGAACTGGCCGTTGGAGGCGCGGATCGCGAACACCTGGCCGGCGTAGTTGCCGCCGTAGAGGACGCCGCCGTCGAGCGCGAGGCCGCCCTTCACCTCGCCGTCGGTGGAGACATGCCAGTCGACCCTTCCGTCCTTGCGGTCGAGCCCGTATATGTCGCCCGACTCGCTGCCGACGAACACGTTTCGCCCCGCGATCACGGGCGACGTCTCGCTGCGGCCGGGAAACTCGAACCGCCAGAGGAGCTTGCCGTCCTTCGCGCGCATCGCGAGCGCCTCGCCCTGGTCGACGCCGGGCGCCGTCTGGAGCGTGACGGCGTAGACGACGCCGTGGGAGTAGCCCGGCGACGCCGCGCCGAGCGCCCCGATCCTCTTCTTCCAGAGGACCTTCCCGGTGTCGGCGTCGACCGCGTAGAAGACCGCGTTCTTGTCCTGGAAGTAGAGCGTGCCCTTGGCGACGATCGGTGCGAACTCGATCAGCTTCCCCACCTGGAGGCTCCAGTTCGAGGCGTCGTAGGGCGGTCGCACGCGCTTCGTCGGCAGATAGCGGGTGCGCTGCTGGTCGTATCCGTAGTACGGCCAGTCGACCGTCTTCACCTCCTCGCGATGCCGTGTCGGCTTCTGGACCTCGAGCTTGCACGGCGGTGCGCAGCTCTGGTCCGAGTCGCGCTTGAGCACGACGTAGGCGGCCACGCCGGCGCCGCCCAGCAGCAGGACGATGCCGGCCGCGAGCGCGGCGAGCTTCGGGCCGCTCAAGCCGCGCAGCATTGCGATCAAGCGAGTCATCGCGAGGGGCGTCATGGTAGGGAAGGAGGCCCCGGCCGCCCGGTTGACCATGGCGACGACCCGCGAGATAGACCTGGAGCGCCTCGGCGAGCGCCTGCTGGCCGCGCCGGGCTTCGTCGAGGTGCGTGACGCGGCGCTTCGGTCCGACGCGGAGGCGTACGTGGTCGGGGGGGCCGTGCGCGACGCCCTGCTCGGGGACCGACCCACCAACCTGGACCTGGTCGTGGTCGGTGATCCGCTGCCGCTCGCCGAGGCACTGGGCGGCGAGCTCCGCGCCCACGAGCGCTTCGGGACCGTAGTCGTCACGCTCGCCGACCGGATCGTGGACGTGGCGCGGGCTCGCGCGGAAAGCTACGAGCATCCCGGCGCCCTGCCGACCGTCCGCCCCGCCGGTCTCGAGCAGGACCTGGCGCGACGCGACTTCACCATCAACGCGCTCGCCGTTTCGCTCGCCGATCCGGGTGCCGTGGTCGACACCCGCGGCGGCGTCGACGACTTGCGCGCGGGCGTGATCCGCGTCCTCCACGAGCGCTCCTTCGTCGACGACCCGACGCGGGCTCTGCGCGCCGCCCGCTACGCGGCGCGTCTCGGCTTCTCGGTCGAGCCGCGCACGCTCGAGCTCCTGCGCGTCGCGGACCTGTCGACCGTCTCCGGAGAACGCGTCGCCGCGGAGCTCGGCAAGCTCGCGGCCGAGCCCGATCCCAGACGCGGGTTCGAGCTGCTCGCCCAGTGGGGCCTGATCGCGCTCGATCCGAAGTCGGGCGAGCTGATCGATCGAGTCGGTGAGCTCGTCGAGCGCGAGCCGTGGGCCGGCGTGGTCGCGCGGCCGGTTGCCGTGCTCGTCGCGAGCCGCGGACCGACTCCGGAGGCGCGCGCGCTCGCGGCCCTCGAGCCCGCGCGTCCTTCGGTCGCCGTCGACGCCGCCCAGGGGCGCGCGACGACCGAGCTCCTTCTCGCCCGCGCCCTGGGCGCGGCCTGGATCGACCGCTACCTGGCCGAGTGGCGCGGAGTGGCGCTCGAGATGAGCGGCGAGGACCTGATCGCCGCCGGGATCCCTCAGGGTCCGGCGATCGGTCGCGGGCTCGCGGCGGCCCTGCGAGCGAAGCTCGACGGTGAGGTCGAGGATCGCGACGGGGAGCTGCGCGTCGCGCTCGAGGCCGCCCGAGCGCCGTCGGACGGCGGCTAGCCTTCCGCGCCATGGAGTTCTCGGAGACGGACGGCGTCCGCTGGCTCAGCGCCAGGCTCCCCGGAGCACAGGCGGCCTTTACGACCCGGCTCGGCGGGGTCAGCACCGGCGCCTATGAGGCCCTCAACCTCGGGCTCTTCACAGGCGACGAGCCCGGCCCCGTGATCGAGAACCGCGGCCGCCTCGCGCGCGCTCTCGACCGCGATCCGGACGGTTTCCTGCTCGGCCACCAGGCCCACGGCGCGGAGATCCAGGAGCGCGACGAGGCGCCCGCGCCGAACCCGTACCTGGAACCGTCCACGCGGCCGGCGGAGGCCGACGGTCAGGTCACGTCCGCCGTCGGACTGACGGTGCTCGTCCAGGTCGCCGACTGCCTGCCGGTGGCGGTCGCGGGCCGCCACGGCGTCGCGATGCTGCACTGCGGCTGGCGAGGGCTCGCGGCGGGGATCATCGAGCGGGGGGCGGAGGCGGTCGAGGCGCAGGCGGCGGCGATCGGCCCAGGCATCGGCCGCTGTTGCTACGAGGTCGGCGAGGAGGTCCTCGAGCGGTTCGCGGACCTCGGCGACGGCATCGCGGCCGGGCGGATGCTCGACCTCCCGCAGATCGCGCGGCGGCTGCTCGAGCGCGCCGGGGTAAGCGACGTCGAGGTGGCGGAGATCTGCACGAGCTGCGAGCCGGAGCTCTTTTACTCCCACCGCCGCGACGGAGCGGCGACCGGCCGGCAGGCGGGCCTCGCGTGGCTCATGGACGATGCCTGAGCCGATCCGCGACATCGATCCCGTGATCGTGCGGCGCAACCTCGAGCGCGTCCGCGAGCGCGCCGGCCCGGACGTCGAGATCCTCGCAGCGACCAAGTACGTGCCGATCGAGGAGATGGAGACGCTCGCGGAGGCCGGGGTGGAGCTGGTCGGCGAGAACCGCCTGCAGGACCTCGAGGCGAAGCGCGAGCAGCACGGGGATCTCTTCACCTGGGACTTCATCGGCAACCTCCAGAGCCGCAAGGTGAAACGCATCGTCGGCGCGGTCCGGCTGATCCACTCGGTGGCGAGCGAGTCGGCGCTCGAGCAGCTCGGCCGCCACGCCACACCCGAGATGGAGGTGCTGGTCGAGGTCGATCTCTCCGGCGAGGAATCCAAGGGCGGCGTACCGCCGGCGGAGCTCGACGCGTTCATCGAGCGCTGTCCGGTTCGCGTCGTCGGCTTGATGACGATGCCGCCGTTCACCGACCAACCCGAGGCCTCACGTCCCTACTTCTCGCGACTCGCCGAGCTCGCCGCCGAGCGCGACCTCGAGCGGCTCTCGATGGGTACGAGCCAGGACTGGGAGGTGGCGCTCCTCGAGGGCGCGACGACCCTGCGCCTGGGCACTTCGCTGTATCGCTGAAGCGCCCGAGGACCTGTCTCGACTTGCCCGGCCGGTCGCGTTCTTGCTCCATAATCCGGGTAAAGGAGAAACGGCGGCAGAAGCGAAAACCGCAGCCGTATGGCACTTCGAGATACATGGCATCGCGCCCTCGTGTACTTCGGTCTCGCAGAGGACCCGGAGTACTCCGAGCACGACCTGTACGAGCCGGATACCGCGCCGCACGGGCAGGTCTATGAGAGTGCACCCCCGGCGCGATCCGCCACCGTCAGCCGGATCTCCGAGCGCCGGCGTTCGCGCGACGAGATCGACGACATCTTCGCCGACGAGGCGCCCCCAAGAAGGCGGGTATTGCAGCCGGTGGGCGGCAATGGCGGTGCCGATGTCCAGGTCCACCTCGTCACTCCGGGCAGCTTCAACGACGCCCAGGAGGTCGCGGATCGCTTCAAGCAGTCGATCCCGGTGATCCTCAACCTCCAGACGACCGACAGCGAGCTCGCCAAGCGCCTGATCGACTTCGCATCGGGGCTCACCTACGCGCTCGACGGCGGTATGCAGAAGATCGCCGAGAAGACGTTCCTGCTCACGCCCCGCAACGTCGAGGTTTCCGCGGAGGAGAAGGCCCGCCTCGTCGAAAAGGGCTTCTTCAACCAGAGCTGACCCGCTCAGGAGCTGGGTAACCGCGGCCACTAGGCTGCGGTCCATGAGAATCGGTTTCGCGGGGGCGGGGAACATCGCGGCCGCCCTTGCACGCGGGTGGGCTGGCGCCTCGCGCGGGCCCGAGGCGATGCTCTTCTCCGACGCGGGGTCCGGACGCGCCGTGCAGCTCGCCGACGAGGTCGGCGGAGAGGCCGTAGCCACGAACGAGGAGCTCGCGCGGCGGACCGACGCGGTCGTGCTGGCGATGAAGCCCGCGGGCGTCGACGAGGCGGCCGAGCGACTCGTCGCCGGTGGCGTCAATGCGGTCGCCTCAGTGCTCGCCGCTACCCCGGTTGTGCGGCTCCGCGACCTCTTCCCCGGCGTGCCGGTGGTGCGCCTGATGCCGACCCTGACCGCCGAGGTTCAGCGAGGCGTGATCTGCCATTCGCCGGTCCCGCCCGACGAGGGCGGGGACGCCGCGCAGCTGCTCAGCCTGTTCGGGCAACTCGGGCACCTGGCCGAGGTGCCCGATGAGCGCATGGACGCGGCCACCGCCGTGATGGGCTGCTCTCCCGCCTACGTGACGATCGTGGTCCAGACGCTCGCGGAGGCCGGCGCGGCCGAGGGGCTCGATCCGGAACAGGCGCACGAGCTCGTCGTCGAGGCCTTCGACGGGACGATCGAGCTGCTGCGGCGTTACGACCCGATCACGGTCCGGGCGTCGGTCGCCTCCCGGGGCGGCGCGACCGAGGCCGGGCTCGAGGCGCTTGCCGACGCCGGGGTTGCCGACGGCTTTCGCGCGGCGGTAGACGCCTCGCTCGAGCGGATGCGGGGGATCGGCTGATGCTGGCGGCCCTGAGCCGAGGCGACATCGCCGACTACGTCGCTGCGCTGATCTTCGTCTACACGATCCTCATCGTCGCCAACGTGGTGCTCTCCTGGATCGGGCAGTTCCGCCCGATCCCCTACAACCTCACGCTCCGGGCGGTGACGGGGTTCATCGAGGAGAGCACGAACCCTTATCTGAACGTGTTCCGCAGCTTCGTGCCGAGGATCGGACCGCTCGACATCAGCCCGATCGTCGCCATCCTCGCGCTCTCGATCGTCGGCGGGATCGTCGTAGGCCTGATCCGCGGGTGAGCTCGCCGCGCACCCGCGCCTGGCTCGCGATGCTCGCGGTCTGCGGGGTGGTGGTCGCCCTGGACCAGGCCTCGAAGGCGGCCGTCATCGATTCGATGGTCCCGGGCGAGCGCGTCGACCTCGCGCTCGGCTTCGAGCTGGCGCGCGTCTCGAACAGCGGCATCGCCTTTGGCTTCCTGGACGAGGGCGGCGCGCTGGTGCTGGTGGTGACGCTGGCGGCGCTCGCCTTGATCATCGGCTGGTTCGCGTTCGACACGGCCCGTCCCGGCCTCTGGCTCGGCGTCGGCCTGCTGGCCGGCGGAGCGCTCGGAAACCTCGCCGACCGCGTGCGCGAGGGCGCGGTCACCGACTTCATCGACCCGCCGTTCTGGCCCGCGTTCAACCTCGCCGACATCTCGATCACGCTCGGGGTCGCGGTGATCGCCCTGGCGGCGCTCTCCGGCGACTCGGCGCGGGCGCGATGAGCCCGCCGCTCGTCGTCCACGCCGACGAGCACCTCGCCGTCGTGGACAAGCCCGCCGGACTCGTCGTCCACCCGGCGCCCGGGCATCGCGGCCGGACGCTCGTCGACGAGCTGAGCCACCTCCTCGGCGGTGGCGAGCCGAACCGGCCGGGGATCGTGCACCGGCTCGATCGCGACACCTCGGGGCTGATGCTGGTGGCTCGAGACGACGAGGCCCACAGGAGGCTCTCGGCGATGATCAAGGCGCGGGAGGTCGAGCGGCGCTACCTCGCCCTGATCGAGGGTCGGCCCGCATCGCGTGCCGGGACGATCGACGCGCCGCTCGGCCGCCACCACCGAGCACCGGAGCGCCGCGCCGTCCGCGGCCGAGGCTCGCGCGATGCGCGCACCCATTTCGAGGTCGTGGAAGCCCTGTCCACCGACGCGCTGGTCGATGTCCGGCTCGAGACCGGCCGCACGCACCAGATCCGCGCCCACTTCGCGGCCATCGGCCATCCCGTGGCCGGCGACCCGCGCTACGGTCACGCCGGCCGTCACGGGCTGCGGCGGCAGTTCCTGCACAGCGCGAGGCTCGGTTTCGTGCATCCGTTCAGCGGCGAGCGGATGACGCTCGAGTCGGAGCTGCCGGACGATCTCCGTGAGGCGCTGGAGCGAGCGCGCGGGCGCGAAGCGTGAGTGTCGCTCCGCATCATTCGTAACCGAGTCGACTATGACGATCGCACGCTCCATCTCTAAACTCGCCTCCGACCAGTAACCGACCCCTCGGCACGGCCACAGCGGACCCTGCCCGGCGCGTAATCGAGTGCCGGGTTCCGTGAGGCGGCCGGGGTGCACACCGAATCCACAAGGGAGCATCCAATGTCCGAACCCGGGCTCAGAGAGCTGCTCGAGGCAGGTCTCCACTTCGGCCACCAGACGAGGCGCTGGAACCCACGCATGCGCCGGTACATCCACGGCGAGCGCGACGGCATCCACATCATCGACCTGCTGCAGACCGAGCACCTGCTCGCGGAGGCGCGGCGGTTCGCCTCCGACATCGCCCGCCAGGGCGGGACGGTGCTGTTCGTCGGGACCAAGAAGCAGGCGCGCGACTCCGTCAAGGGGTGGGCGGAGCGGTGCGGGATGCCGTACGTGAACCTGCGCTGGCTCGGCGGCCTGCTCACGAACTTCCACACGATCTCGGCGCGAATCGACCGGCTCCACGAGCTCACGCAGCTCAAGGAGGACGGCCAGCTCGGGCTGCTGCCGACCAAGGAGCGGATGTCGATGGAGTCCGAGCTTGCGAAGCTCGAGTACAACCTCGGCGGCGTCCGCGACATGAAGCGCGTTCCGCAGGCGGCGTTGATCATCGACCTGAAGACGGAGGCGATCGCGGTGCGCGAGTGCGAGCGGCTCGGGATCCCGATCCTCGGCCTGGTGGACTCGAACGTCGACCCGGTCACGGTCGCATTCCCGATCCCCGGCAACGATGACTCGATGCGCTCGTGCGACCTCGTGATCTCGACGATCGGCGGGGGCATCTTCGAGTCGGCGAACGCCTACCGCGAGGCCGAGGCCAAGCGCCGCGCCGAGGAGGAGGAGCGCAAGCGGCGTCAGGAGGAGGAGCGAAGGCGGCGCGAGGAAGAGGAGCGCGCGCGGCGTGAGGCCGAGGAGGCCGCCGCGAAGGCCGCCGAGGCACAGGCCGCACAGCAGCCCAGCGAGGCCGCGCCGGCAGGCGAACCACAGCAGCCGACGGCCGCGGAGCAGACGGAGACACGCGATGGCGGTTAGCGCCGGTGACGTGAAGGCGCTTCGGGACCGCACCGGGGCGGCGATGATGGACTGCAAGGCCGCCCTCGAGGAGGCCGACGGCGACGCCGACAAGGCACTCGAGATACTGCGTGTGAAGGGGCAGGCGTCCGCGGCGAAGCGCTCCGGCCGCGAGGCGAGCGAGGGCCTCGTCTCCTCCTACATCCATGCCAACGCAAAGGTCGGCGCGCTCGTCGAGGTTCGCTGCGAGACGGACTTCGTGGCCCGCAACGAAGACTTCAAGGAGTTCGCTTACGAGGTCGCCCTGCACGTCGCCGGCACGAACCCGCCGCCGCACTACGTCTCCGCGGACGAGATCCCGGAGGAGGAGCGCGGCACGGAGCGGCGCGTCTTCGAGGCCAAGGCCAAGGAGGAGGGCAAGCCCGAGAACGTGATCGAGCGGATCGTCGAGGGCCAGCTCTCGAAGTGGGCGAAGGAGGTCGCGCTGCTCGACCAGCCCCACATCCGCTCCGACCGCTATGAGGGCAAGACGATCGGTGAGCTGCGCGCCGAGCTCGCTGCGAAGACGGGGGAGAACGTGCAGATCGCCCGGTTCGCGGTCTTCCGCGTCGGCGAGGAGTAGCCGGAGCGCAACGAGCGCGCCCCGCCCGGGTTCTTTCAGTGCATGGGCGCCGGGCGGAAGGGAGCGAGGCGGCGGGCGACGGCTGTCGCGGCGGGCGCCTGCGCCGCACTCGCGCTGGCGCTCGGCGGGGCGGCAACCGGCGAGGACGCACCCGGCGCGCCCGCGCAGAGCCCGCTCCTCGGGGTCGTCCTTCAACGGTCGCTCGACGAGACCGACGGACGGCTGCTCGATGAGGGCGGGATACGGTCGGTCCGGTTCTGGCTGTCGTGGGCGGACGTCGAGCGACAGCGAGACGACTACGACTGGGGCGCGGCGGATGCCGTCGTGCGCGAGCTCGCCGCCCACGGCCTGACGCCGTTTCCGTTTCTGTTCGGCTCGCCGGAGTGGGTGGGAGGCCAAGACGGCTATGACTGCGATCCAGGGTGCATTCGATTCGGTCCCTCCTCGCCCGACACGCGCGAGGCCTTCGCGCGTTTCGCCGCCGCGGCGGCGCGCCGCTACGGGCCCGGCGGCACCTACTGGCGCGAGCACCCCGCGGTCCGTGAGCAGCCGATCCGTGCCTGGCAGATCTGGAACGAGCCCAATCTGTCCTCGTTCTGGGGCCCCTATCCGAACGCCCACATCTACGGCGAGCTCGTGAAGGCCGCCGCAGCGCGGATCCGCGCGGAGGACCCGGACGCGGAGATCGTGCTCGGCGGCCTCACCGGCGACCGAACGAACTCGCGCCGGCAGAGCACGATCGGGTTCCTTCGCGACCTCTACGAGGTTCCGGAGATCGCGACGGCGTTCGAGGGCGTCGCGCTCCACCCGTACAACCGCAAGCCGAGCGGCGTCTTTTCGATGATCAAGCGCGCGCGAGCGGTGGTCGGCGCCCGCGACCCGGACTTCGATCTGTGGATCAGCGAGATCGGCTGGGCCTCGCGCGGCAACGAACGCAAATGGAGCCTCGTCACCTCGCCCGGCGGCCAGGCGAGGCGGCTCAAGCGGGTGTTCACGCGACTCGGCCGCCGGGCCGCCGACTGGAGGCTGCGCGGCGCGTACTGGTTCGCGTGGCGCGACACCGAGCGGGGCCAGGCGGTCTGCGGCTGGTGCGGCGCGGCAGGGCTGATCGGCCGCGACGGCGTCGGCAAGCCCGCCTACGAGGAGCTCCGCCGGTTGGCGCAGCTGCCGTAGCCGCCGGCGGGCAGGCGGCGGGCCGGTAGGCTCTCGCCGCCGTGAGCGACCCCGTCTTCAAGCGCGTCCTGCTGAAGATCTCGGGCGAGGCCCTGATGGGCTCGCTCGAGTACGGCACCGATCCCGGGCGCGTACGCGCGATCGCCGAGCAGGTGCACGAGGTCTCGGCCGACGGCGTGGAGATCGCGCTAGTCGTCGGCGCCGGAAACATCTACCGCGGCCTCGAGGGCGCCGCCGAAGGGATGGACCGGGCCACCGCCGATTACATGGGCATGCTTGCGACCGTCCTGAACGGGCTCACGCTCCAGGACGCGCTCGAGAAGCTCGGCACATACACCCGCGTGCTGTCGGCGATCGCCGTCACCGAGGTCGCCGAGCCGTACATCCGCCGCCGCGCCATGCGCCACCTCGAGAAGGGACGCGTGGTGATCTTCGCGGCCGGGACCGGCAACCCGTTCTTCACGACCGACACGGCGGCAGCCCTGCGGGCGCTCGAGATCCACGCCGAGGCGATCCTGATGGCGAAGCACGGGGTCGAGGGCGTCTACGACGCCGACCCGTCGAAGATCCCCGACGCGAAGTTCCTGCCGGAGATCACACACATGGAGGCGATCGAGCGCGGGCTCAAGGTGATGGATTCGACGGCGCTCTCGCTGTGCATGGACAACGGCCTGCCGATCCACGTCTTCAACATGGCGGACGAGCGCAACATAGATAGGATCGTGCGGGGCGAACGCGTGGGCACGATCGTCCGGACTTGAGGCATGAGAGAGACGGCCCGTGTCTGAGATCACCGACGAATTCCTGTCCGACGCGAAGGAGCGGATGGGCAAGTCGGTCGAGTCGTGCCGGCACGAGCTCGCCACGGTCAGGACCGGCCGAGCCTCGCCGCACCTGCTCGACCGGATCACGGTCGACTACTACGGCGTCGACACGCCCCTCAAGCAGCTCTCCCAGATCGCGGCGACCGATGCCCGGCTGCTCACGCTGACGCCGTTCGACAAAAACGCGATCGGGGCGATCGAGAAGGCGATCCTCGAGTCCGACCTCGGCCTCACGCCCTCCAACGATGGCAACGTGATCCGGCTGCAGATCCCGGAGCTGAACGAGGAGCGCCGGCGCGACCTCGTCCGCGTCGTCCACGGAGTGGCCGAGGAGGGCAAGGTCGCGGTCCGCAACATCCGCCGCGACGTGATGCACGACCTCCGCGAGCTCAAGAAGGAGGGTGAGGTCGGCGAGGACGACGAGCGTCGCGCCGAGGCCGAGCTCCAGAAGCGAACCGACGAGGCGACGACCGAGATCGACGCGCTGCTGAAGGCCAAAGAGGAAGAGATCCTCGAGGTCTAATCAGACCATGCCGCCGCCAGGCTCCGGGCCTCGGTACGTAGCGATCATCACCGACGGGAACGGCCGCTGGGCCTCCGAGCGCGGCCTGACGCCGATCGAGGGGCACCGCGCCGGAGCCGACGTCGTCAAAGAGCGTCTCCGCGACGCCGCCGAGTTCGGGATCAGGGAGCTGACCGTGTTCTCGTTCTCCACCGAGAACTGGCAGCGGCCGCGCGACGAGGTGGACGGGCTGATGGCGATGTTCGCGGAGCGGATCGACCGCGAGACGCCCGAGCTCGACGGCGAGGGCGTCCGGATGCGGTTCGTGGGTCGCCGCGACGGCGTCGGCCTCGAGCTCGCCGAGCGCATGGACTGGGCCGAGGGCATCACCGCCCGCAACGAGCGGATCACCCTGTTCGTCGCCTTCAACTACGGCGGCAGGGCGGAGATCGTCGACGCCGCGCGAAGCTTTGAGGGGCAGTCGATCGACGAGTTTCGCGACCACCTCTACGCGCCCGAGATGCACGACCCCGACCTCCTCATCCGCACCAGCGGCGAGCAGCGGATCTCGAACTTCCTGCTCTGGCAGTGTGCCTACTCCGAGCTCGTCTTCCGCGAGGAGCTGTGGCCGGACTTCGACCGGGCCGCGTTCGAGGCCGCGCTCGCCGAGTACGACAGCCGCCAGCGCCGCTTCGGGGGGCGCTGAGACATGGAGGGCTCGCGCCCCTTCGACGCCGAGGTCGACTTCGACCAGCCGCGTCGCAGCCGCGCCCCCGCGCCGCCGCCCCTTCCCGCGGCCCGCGGGCGCCGCCGACGGCCTCGCGAGCCCGGTCCCCCCGGCTCCGGCGGCCGGCGCTCGGAGACGATTGCGCGGATCGCGTGGGCCGTGCCCTGGATCGCGATCGCGGTCACGATCATCATCGTCGGCGGCGAGCTCTTCGCCGTGGCGATGCTCGGCCTCGCCTGCGTCGGGCTGCTCGAGCTCTTCCAGATGGCGAAGCCGGCACGGCCGTTCCTCGTGCTCTCCTTCGCAGCCGCCGCCGCGCTCGCCGCCACCGCGTACTACGGCTCGCAGTTTCAGATGATGATCGTGCTAGCCGCCAGCGGTCCAGCCCTTTTTTTCGCGGCGGTGGTGCGGCCCGATCGCGAGGGGATCACCGTCTCGATCGCGATTACGCTGCTCGGCCTCCTCTGGATCGCGATCCCGTTCGCGCACGCCATCCTCCTGCGCGAGCTGCCCGACCACGGCGCCGCGCTCCTCGTCGACGTCCTCGTCGGCACGTTCGTCACCGACACCGCGGCCTACGCCGGCGGGCGCATGTTCGGCCGCCACCGGCTGGCCCCGGCGCTGTCGCCGAACAAGACGTTCGAGGGCCTCGCGTTCGGATTCGTCGGCGGCACGCTCGGCTTTTGGTTCGCGGGCCTTTACCAGGACTGGCTGCCCGGTATCGACGCCCTCGTGATGGGAATGTGCGTCGCTGCCCTCGCGCCGGTGGGCGACCTCTTCGAGTCGATGATCAAGCGCGACCTTCGGATCAAGGACTCGGGGTCGATCTTCGGGCCCCACGGCGGCCTCCTCGACCGCCTAGACGCCGTGCTGTTCACGATCGTCGCCGGCTATTACCTCGCGATCGCGTTCGTCTACTAGCCGGCCGGCGGGATGTTCTGGTTACGGCGCAGGACGTTCTCGGGGTCGTAGCGGCGCTTGAGCTCGGAGAGCCTGTCGAAGGCCTCGCCGCCGAACGCGGCGCGGACGCGCTCGATCGGCTCGTCCGCCTGCATGTAGTTGACGTAGCCGGCGCCCGCCGCCGAGAACGGCTCGAGCGCCGCCGCGGTCTCGCGCGTCCAGGCGATGTGCTCCGCATCCAGGGCCGGATCGTGCCACGTCCCCATCGCGCTGACGTTGAAGGCCGCCCGGCGAAAGCCCACGGCGGCGGTCGATCCGTCCGCGTCGGCCGGCGCACCGTGGAGCGACTCGATCAGGATCTGCCCCGGATCGCGGCCGAGGGCGCCCAGCCGCGCGACGAGCGCGTCGATCAGCTCGTCGGGCAGCTCGCGCACGAAGTGGCCCTTCCAGTAGGCGCGATCCTCGCCGTAGGCCGGGTTGAACACGTGCTGCTGAGCGATGAACGAGTGCTCGCGCAGCCGGTCGTCGACCAGGCCGGGGGCCGAGCGCAGCTCGCGAAGCCAACCCGGGTCCGGATCGGCGCCCGTGTAGCAGGGAGAGACGATCATCACCGGCTCCAGCGGCTCGGCGACGGCGAGCAGGACGCCGCAGCTCAGGTCGCGAGGCGCGGCAGCGACCACGTCGCGGTAGCGGCGAAGCGCCTCGGCGACGCCGGTGCCCGCGTATGTGAGCCGACCGCCGAAGACGCGCTCAAGCGGGTGGAGCTGGAACTCGAGCTCCGTGGCGACGCCGAAGTTGCCCCCGCCGCCGCGAATCCCCCAGAGGAGCTCCGCGTCGCCGTTCTCGCCCGCGCTGACGACGGAGCCGTCGGGGGTCACCACCTCGGCGCCGAGGAGGTGGTCGCAGGTGAGCCCGTGCTGGGCGGTGAGGTGGCCGATGCCGCCGCCGAAGGTGAGCCCGGCGACGCCAGTGGACCCGACGACGCCGCCCGGTGTGACGAGCCCGTGCGCCTGCGTCGCGGAGTCGAAGTCCAGCCACGTCGCCCCGCCCTGCGAGCGAGCGCGCCGCGCCCCCGCGTCCACTGCCACCGCACGCATCAGGGAGAGGTCGATCACGAGCCCGCCGTCGCAGACGCAGTGGCCGGATGGGTTGTGGCCGCCTCCGCGGACGGCTAGCTCGAGGCCGTGTGAGCGGGCGAAGTCGAGCGAGGTGGCGACGTCGGCAACGCTCCGGCAGCGCGCGATCACCGCGGGCCGCCGGTCGATGAGCGCGTTGAAGCAGCGACGCACGAGGTCGTAGCCCGGGTCGCCCGGGGCGATCACGACGCCCGCGAGCGAGCGATGGAGCTCGACGAGGCTCTCCGGGGCCGGGGGGACCGGTTCGCTCATATTCGTCAAGACCGCGCCCGCGCCACGGATTCATCGGCGATCGCATCGCGCACGTAGGCGAGGTCCTGGCGAATCCCCTCGCGCGGACCCGGCGTCTCGACCAGGACCGGGGCCCCGGCGGCGGCGCCCGCACGGATCATCGCGCGCAGCGCGTCCGGGTCGATCTCGCCGCCGCCGAGACGAGCGTGGCGGTCCGCGCCGGTGCCCGGCGGGTCGCGGGAGTCGTTCGCATGCAGGAGGTCGAGCCGTCCGGTGATCGCGATCGCGCGCTCCACGGCGTCGGAGAGCTCCTCGCCGGCGGCGTGGGCATGGCAGGTGTCGAAGCAGAAGCCGACCGGCACCGGGCCGTCGTAGCCGGAGATCGCCTCCCATAGCTGCGCGAGGGCGTCGAAGCGCCGGGCGACGGCGTTCTCGCCGCCGGCCGTGTTCTCGATCAGCACCGGGATCTCGGATGTGAGCATCTCGAGCGTCCGCGGCCAGCGCCCGACGCCCTCGGCGATCCCGTCCTCGGCGTGGCCCGCGTGCACGATCACCGCCGCGGCCCCGACCGCGGCGGCGGAGGTGCAGGTCTGCTGAAGGATCTTTCGCGAGCCGTACCGGACGTTCGGCTTCGGAGAGCAGACATTGATCAGGTAAGGGGCGTGGACGTAGAGGTCGAAGTCCGCGGCCTTGATCTCCCCCGACTCGGGGTGGGGAGGAGGCGCCTTCCAGGAGCCAGGATCCGAGAGGAAGATTTGCAGGCATCCCGCGTCGAGCTCGGCCGCCGCGGCGACTACGTCGCGGCGTGAGACATGGGCGCCTGTCGGGACCGTCGCGGCGATGGCGCGAGCATAGGCGCCTTCCGCGTCTCTTGGGGCTCGGGCTTAGGCGCGAGTTACGGCCGTCGCTACGCTCCGTCGGTGGTCAAACGGGTGCTGATCCTGGGCTCCACCGGGTCGATCGGCGAGCAGGCGCTCGAGGTGATCGGGCGGTCGGATGACCTGGTCGCCTGCGGCCTGTCGGCGTCCGGAAACTGGCAGCGGCTCAGCGAGCAGGCGCGCGCGACGAGCGTCGGCACGGTGGCGTTGGCGAAGCCCGCGGCCGCGGCCCGGGCGGAGTCCCAGCTCGACGGCGTCCGGGTCCTCGCAGGCGAGGAGGGGGTGCGGGGCCTGATCGCGGCGACGCAACCGGACATCGTCCTCAACGCGATCGTCGGCACGGCCGGCCTCGGTCCCACGATTGCGAGCCTCTCGGCGGGCATCGACCTCGCGCTCGCCAACAAGGAGAGCCTCGTCGTCGGGGGCGAGCTCGTGACGACGCTGGCCGAGGCGACGGGCGCGCGGATCATCCCGGTCGACTCCGAGCACTCGGCGCTCTATCAGCTGGTCGCCGAGCAGCCGCCGGGCGCGGTCGAGCGACTGGTGCTGACGGCCTCCGGCGGGCCGTTCCGCGGCCGCACGGATCTCTCCGGCGTCACCCCGGCGGAGGCGCTCGCCCACCCGACCTGGGAGATGGGCGGCCGGATCACGGTCGACTCGGCGACGCTCATGAACAAGGGGCTCGAGGTGATCGAGGCCCACCACCTGTTCGGCGTCGCCTACCCGCTGATCGATGTCGTCGTCCACCCGCAATCGATCGTCCACGCCCTCGTGGAGCTCTCCGACGGCACCCACCTGGCGCACCTCGGGCTCCCCGACATGCGCGTGCCGATCTCCTACGCGCTCCACCACCCGGACCGGCCGCCCGTCGCGGTGCCGGCCGACCTCGCGGCACTCGGCGAGCTCAGCTTCGAGGCTCCCGACACGGGCACCTTCGCGTGCCTGCGGCTCGCCCGGGAGGCCGGCGGCGCCGGCGGCAGCGCTCCGTGCGTGCTCAACGCGGCGGACGAGGTGGCGGTGGAGGCATTTCTCGCCGAGCGGATCCCGTTCACGGCCATCCCCGAGGTCATCGCGGGCGCACTGGAGGAGATCGACCCGCAGCCATTCGGCCACTTCGAGGAGCTCTTCGAGTGCGACGGGCGGGCGCGCGAGATCGCGGGGCGGCTCGTGGGCTCGGTGGCGACGCGAGCATGAGCTGGGTCCTCGCCTTCGCCGGCTTCGCGCTTTTGATCATCCTCCACGAGGCCGGGCACTTCACGGCCGCGAAGGCGGTCGGCATGCGTGTGGAGCGCTTTTACCTGTTCTTCCCGCCGAAGGTGTGGAGCGTCACGCGCGGCGAGACCGAGTACGGCGTCGGAGCGATCCCGCTTGGCGGCTTCGTGAAGATCACCGGGATGAACCCGGACGAGGAGCTGTCCGACGAGGTCACGCCCCGGGCCTACTACAACCAGCCCGTCTGGAAGCGGATCGTCGTGATCGCGGCCGGTCCCGCCGTCAATCTCGTGATCGCGTTCGTGATCCTGTTCGCGCTCGGATTCACGCTCGAGGAGCCGACCAAGCTCTCGGTGGGTGAGGTCGAGCAGGGCTCGCCGGCCCAGGGCGAGCTCCACGGCGGCGACCGGCTGATCTCGATCAACGGCGTCGCCCGGGGCGACGGCAGCGTCGACGACCAGTCGGACCGCCTGATCGGCGCGCTGGACGGCATTCACTGCGCCGGCGAAACCACCGACGGCTGCCGAGCGACCGCGGCGGTGCCGGTGGTCGTCGGGCGCGGCGGGCAGCAGGTGACACTGCACATCCGGCCCTTCTACGACGCTGCGGCCGATCGGTTCCGGTTCGGATTCAGCTTCCAGGCGGCGGGTTTCGTGGTCGGCGATCGCTCCGTCAACGCGTCGACGACGTTCGCGCTCGACCGGATGTGGGAGGTGACCTCGCGGACCGTCTCGATCTTCGGCCGGATCTTCGATGCCGAGGAGCGAAAGCAGCTCTCCGGCGTGATCGGGAGCTATGAGGTCACGCGGCAGTCGTTCGAGTTCGACACCCGTCAGGCCCTCTACGTGCTGGCGTTGATCTCGCTCTCGCTCGCGGTGATCAACATGTTCCCGTTCCTGCCCCTCGACGGCGGGCACATCTTCTGGAGCGTGGTGGAGAAGGTCCGCGGGCGACCGGTCTCGTTCCGAGTCATGGAGCGGGCCTCGGTGATCGGCTTCGCGCTCGTCCTCATGCTGTTCGCGATCGGGCTCTCCAACGACATCGGCAGGCTGTCGGACGGCGGCTTCGACGTCGGGCGCTGACCCCCGCTGAGGCGATAGTTTTCCCGGGCCGGTCGGGAGCCGATGAGAGGAGAGCGATGGAGGTCACGACTGCGAATCGCTACGCGAGCGGTGGCCCCACGCCTGAGCTCTTCGCGCCCAACCTGGGCCGCGCCTTCCGGGCGACCGTCGAGCGGATCCCCGACGATCCGGCGGTGATCGCCGGCGAGGGCTCCGAGCAGGTCGAGATCACGTGGCACGAGATGAGCGAGTGGGCCTCGAGGATCGCCGGGGGCCTCGCGTCGCTCGGTGTCGCCAAGGGCGACACCGTCGCGCTGATGATGGACAACCGCGCCGAGTTCATCGCTGTGGACCTGGCCGCGGCATCGCTCGGCGGGGTGCCGTTCTCGATCTACCAGACATCCTCGCCTGAGCAGATCACGTATATCTGCGCCGACGCCGAGGTCCGGATCGCGGTCGTCGAGACCGCCTATCTCGAGGTCTTCAACCAGGCGCGCGCCGAGCTGCCCGCGATCGAGACGGTGGTGGTGATCGACGGCGACGGCGCCGACCGGACCCTGCCCGACCTCGAGGCGGTGGACGCGGATTTCGACGTCACGGCGAGCGTCGACGCGATCGAGCCCGACGACCTGCTGACGCTGATCTACACGTCGGGGACGACAGGCCCGCCGAAGGGCGTCCAGCTCACGCACCGCAATCTGATGAGCCTCACGGCGGCGGTCGAGGACATGCTCGACCTCCCGGAGCGCGGCGCGAAGGTGATCTCGTGGCTTCCTGCGGCGCATATCGCCGAGCGCGGCGCGCACTACTACCTGCCGGTCACGCGGGGGGTCTCGGTGACGATCTGCCCGGAGCCGCGGCGCATCGTCGAGTGGCTGCCGAAGGTGAACCCGACGTGGTTCTTCGCGGTGCCGAGGATCTGGGAGAAGCTCAAGGCCGGACTCGAGGCGAGCGTCGCGAAGCTCCCCGACGAGCAGCGCGAGCCGGCGGAGCGGGGCCTCGAGGCCGCGCTTCAGAAGGTGCGCCTCGAGCAGGCGGGCGAGCCGGTGCCAGAGGAGGTGGCGAAGGCCGCCGCCCACGCCGACGAGGCGATGTTCGCCGGCCTGCGCGCGTCGCTCGGGCTCGACGAGGCGGTCGCGGTCAACGTCGGCGCGGCGCCGACCCCGCTCGAGGTGCTCGAGTTCTTCCACGCGATCGGGATCCCGGTCGGGGAGCTGTGGGGCATGTCGGAAACCTGCGGCGTGGCCACCGTGAACCCGCCGGAGCGCATCAAGCTGGGCACCGTCGGTCCGCCCCTGCCGGGCGTCGAGATCCAGCTCGCCGACGACGGCGAGGTGCTCGTGCGCGGCGATCCGATCATGCCCGGCTACCGCAACATGCCGGAGAAGACCGCGGAGGCGATCGACTCCGAGGGGTGGCTCGCGACCGGTGACATCGGCGAGCTCGACGAGGACGGCTACCTGAAGATCGTCGACCGCAAGAAGGAGCTGATCATCAACGCGGCCGGCAAGAACATGTCGCCGGCGAACATCGAGTCGAAGCTGAAGGCGTCGAGCCCGTTGATCGGCCAGGCCGTCGCGATCGGCGACCAGCGCCCGTACAACGTCGCGCTGATCGTCCTCGACCCGGACTTCGCGCCGGCCTGGGCGAAGCAGGCCGGACGCGAGGCGGCGGACCTCGGCGAGCTGGCCGGCGACGAGGAGTTGATCGCCGCGGTACAGGCCGGCGTCGACGAGGCGAACTCGAAGCTCGCGCGCGTCGAGCAGATCAAGAAGTTCAAGGTGCTGCCAACCGATTGGGCCCCCGGCGGTGACGAGCTCACACCGACGATGAAGCTCAAGCGCCGGCCGATTGCCGAGAAGTACGCCGCGGAGATCGAGGCGCTCTACGCCGGTTGACGCCGCCGACGGCCAACGACCTGGCGGCGATCGAGGGCTTCGTCGAGGCGTTCAACGCCGGCGACGTCGACGCACTGCTCCATCGAGCGGACCCGGGGATCGTGATGGCCACGGCGCGCGAGTGGCCGGGCGGCGGCGTCTACCGCGGCGCGGACGAGGTGCGCCGGTTCATCCAGGAGTTCCGCGGCGACTGGGCGGAGATCAGGTTCGAACGGCTGACGAGCGAGACGGTCGGCGATCGGCTCGTCGAGCGCTCCCGCTGGCTGGGCCGCGGGCGGACGACCGGGATCGAGACGCAGGTTGATTTCTACGCGGCGTGGACGGTGCGCGACGGGCGCGTCCGGCGCGTAGACGTGTTCGCGCGGCGCGACGAGGCGCGAGAGTTCGCGCGCTCGGACGCGAGCGGCGGCTAGGAGACGGCGAAGCGCATCCTGGCGCGCTCGAAGCGCTCGAGGTGTGCGGTGCCGAGGGCGAGCGCCGGCGTCAGGCACCCGCCGCGGTCGGTGCCGTCGCCATCCGCCAGCATCAGGCCCGCCTCGCCCAGCATCCTGGCGGTCGCGAGGTAGCCCGGATGGCCGTCGGCGTCGACCGTCACGCCAAGCTCGCGGCCGCCGCTCGTGCGCACGTCGATCACGACCCGCCAATGCCACGGCTCGAGCCGGTCCTCGGCGGGGCCGAAGCCGGAGGCGGGCAGGAGCGAGCGCATCCGGTGCGCGACCCGCTGGCGTACCGCCGGCCGCGCCTGGGCGAGGGCGCGGACGCCGGCCTGGACGGCGCTGAGCGCCCCCGCGGCGGCGTAACGAAGCGGCAGCGTGAACTCCGGCCCGCCGATTGCAACGCCCTCGCGATACCGGAAGGGGGCCGGGTCGCCGCCGCGCTCGACGGCGCTCACGTATCCGGTGCGGTGGATCATCGCCGGATTGATGAACGGCGCGGGGGCCATCGGGGCGACGACCGCGCCGCGCGCGTCGCGTCGCGGCCGGATCGCGATCGGGCTGCGCCTACGGATCGCGGCTGCGGCCGCCGGGTCTCCGACCAGCGCCGCGGGATCGGTGAGCGGGCTTGAGTCCGGGTAGCCGATCATCTCGGCCATGCTCTGAAAGGTGCCGCCGGAGATCATGTCCGAGCCGCGCGGCAGCCCGGGCGGCGGCTTGAAGGTGACCGAGGCGTCGACCTCGGAGAGCTCTTCGTCCCAGCGCTCCCGAGCCGTCTCGGTCGCGAGCAGGACGCCGAGGTCCGGCGGCAGCGCCTCGAACCCGCAGGCCTGCACGATCTTCACGCCCGCGTCGCGCGCCCGCTCGTCGAGGCCGTCGAGCACCTCGCGCACGAAGGGGATCTCGCCGGTCACGTCCATGTAGTCGGCGCCGCCCTCGATGCACGCCTCGATCACGGGGCGGGCGCGGCTCGCGTAGGGGCCGACGAGGTTGAGGACGACCGAGGCACGCGCGGCCATCGCCGCCAGCGACTCGGGATCGCCGACGTCCGCGCCGATCGTCGCCGTCGACTCGGCGCCGACATCCGCAAGGCTGCGCTCGAGCTTCGCTGCGTCTCGCGCGGCAGCTCCCCAGCGAGCGCCCACCGAGCTCAGATAGGAGGCGACGCGCCGGCCCGTGACCCCGGTGGCGCCGAAGGCGACGATGTCCAGCTCTCTTCCGTCCTCGGCCACGGCCACCGGCAGACTAGTCGCGCGGCGATTCGCGGGAGATCAGGCCGCTGTCACAATGTCCCCGTGGCTTCGAAGCGTCAGATCTGGGTCGGTGGCGTGCCGATCGGCGGCGGCGCGCCGGTCGTCGTGCAGACGATGACCAAGACCGAGACGGCGAACGTCGCGGCGACGATGGAGCAGATCTGGAACGTCGCCGAGGCGGGCGCCGACCTGGTCCGTGTGGCCGTGCCGCGAGACAAGGACGTCGCCGCGCTGCGCACGATCGTGAAGGAGTCGCCAATCCCGGTGATCGCTGACATCCACTTCAACCACACGCTGGCGCTGAAGGCGATCGACGCCGGCGCCCACTGCATCCGGCTCAACCCCGGCAACATCGGCGGCCGCGAGAAGGTCGCCGAGGTCGCCGTGTGCGCGAACGCGGCCGGAGTGCCGATGCGGATCGGCGTCAACTCGGGCTCGCTCCCCAAGCACCTGCACGCGCTCGAGCGCGAGAGCCCGGTCGAGGCGCTAGTGAGCGCCGCGGCCGAGTTCGTCGAGATGATGGAGTCGCTCGACTTCGAGAACTTCAAGGTCTCGATCAAGTCGACGAACGTGCCGAACACGATCGCCGCCAACCGCCTGCTCGCCGAGCGGATCCCCTACCCGATCCACCTCGGCATCACCGAGGCCGGGACGAAGTGGTCCGGGTCCCTCAAGTCCGCGGTGGGCCTCGGGACGCTGCTCGCCGACGGGGTGGGGGACACGATCCGCATCTCGCTCTCGACCTTCCACGCCGAGGAGGAGGTCAAGGTCGCGTGGGAGATCCTCAAGGCGCTCCAGCTCCGCGAGCGCGGCCCGGTGCTGATCGCGTGTCCGACTTGCGGGCGGCTCCAGTTCGACATGGACTCGGTGGTCGCCGAGATCGAGACCCGACTCGAGGCCTACGGCGAGCCGATCGAGGTCGCGGTGCTGGGGTGCGCGGTGAACGGGATCGGCGAGGCCTCGCACGCCGACTTCGGGATCACGGGAGCCAAGGACGAGGGCCTGATCTTCGCCCATGGAAAGGCGCTGCGGAAGGTGCCCCAGGCGGAGCTCGTCGACGCGCTGTTCGCCGAGATCGACAAGTCACTCGACCGCGGCGCGATCGACGTCGACGCCGCGAAGGCCGCCGAGGGCGCCCAGTGGCTGGCGAAGATCGAGGAGGAGAACGCCGACGAGATGACGCCGGAGCGGATCGCGCAGATGGAGGCCGAAAAGGCGCGCGAGGCGGGCAACGACGTCACGGCCGAGCCCTTTCTCAAGCCAGTGAAGCGCCCGGCGCTCGACGAGGAGGCCTCGCCGACCGCGGGCCGCCGGTTCACCCGCGCCTGACGGCCGCACTACGATCGCCGCCGTGGAGGCGATCGACCACCTCGACCTCGTCGTCACCGACCTCGAGCGCAGCCTGGCTTTCTATCGCGGCCTGCTGAGGACCCTGGGCTACGTGCACGAGTCGGAGATCGAGGGGGAGAGGGGGGAGCGCGTCGTCTACCTCTCCCGGCAAGGCGGCGGCGGGTCGCTCAGCCTGCGGGCGGCTCAGTCGAATGCCCACGAGGTTCCGTACGACCGCTACGCCGTCGGCATCCATCACATCTGCTTTGCGACCTCGAGCCGGCGCGCGGTGGAGGAGGTCGCCGAGTGGGCGCGCGAGGCCGGCGCCGAGATCGAGAGCGGCCCGGAGGAATACGCCTACACGCCCGGCTACTACGCCGTCTTCATTCACGATCCCGACGGGATCAAGCTCGAGTTCCTGCACCGACCCGCGGAGCGCGACCTCGCGGCCCGGGTCGCCGAGCTCGAGCGCCGGCTCGACGAGCTCGGCTGAGACGCGGCCCCGCTGACAGTATGCGGCGGCTTGATCGACGCCGTGCGCAGAGACGTGACGCGCCGCGAGCTGCTGCTCGCGTGCCTGGCCGGGATCGCGCTCTCCCTGGTCATGAACTGGCCGCTCCCCCTGCACCTCGGCGACACGATCCCGAAGGACCTCGGCGACCCGCTGCCGCAGTCGTGGCAGGTCGCCTGGGGCGGCCACGCGCTCGCTCATCAGCCGCTGGACTTCTTTCAGTCGAACCAGTTCTGGCCGCTCCCGGACACGCTGGCGTTCTCGGACGCGCTGATCGGCTACGCGCCGGCCGGGTTGATCGGCTCGGGCCCGCACGCCGCGGCGGTCCGCTACGACCTGCTCTTCCTGTTCGCCTACGCGCTTTGCTTCGTGGGCACCTATCTGTTGGCGCGCGAGCTCGGACTGGGCCCGGCCGGGGCTGCGATCGCGGGGGCGGCCTTCGCGTACGCGCCGTTCCGGCTCGAGCAGGACGGCCACATGCAGGTGATCTCGAGCGGGGGCATCCCGCTGGCGCTCGCGGTCGGCCTGCGTGGCTATCGCCTGCGCAGGCCGTGGGTGGTGTTCGCTGGCTTTGCGGTCGCGACGTGGCAGTTTTTGATCGGGCCGACGCTCGGGCTGCCGCTCTTTTACCTGCTGTGCCTGCTCGGGCTCGTCGCGGCGATCGTCTGGTGGCGTCGCGGGCGGCCGACCCCGCCGCGGGCGCTCGTCGTCGCCACGATCGCTGGAGCTGCGCTCTTCCTGCTCACCGCGGCCCTGATCGCGCGGCCCTACATGCGGGTCGCCGACGAGCACCGCGGGGCCGAACGGCCGCCGTCGACCGTCGAGGCATTCTCCGATACGCCGCAGGTGTTCGCGGCCGCGCCGGCGGAGAACCTCGTCTGGGGTGACGCGACCGGGCCGGTTCGTGACGAGCTCCAGAACCCGCAGGAGAAGACGCTGTTCCCCGGGGTCCTCATCCTCGGGCTCGCGATCGTGGGGGCGCTGTCGCGGGCGCTCGAGCGGCGGTTCCGGATCGGGCTGGTGGTGGGGGCGGTCGGCGTCTCGGGGCTCGCGCTCGGCTTCCATGAGTCCGGAGGGCTCCTGTGGCCGTACAGGCTGGCCTACGAGGTGCTTCCGGGGTGGCAGGGGATGCGCACCCCGGGACGGCTCTTCGCCTTCGCGACGATCTGCCTCGCCCTGCTCGCCGGCGCGGGGGCGAGCGCCGCCCTCGCGGCCCTGCGCGAGCGAGCGCCGCGCCTCGGTCGCACCGCGATCGCCGCCACCGTCGCAGGGCTTGCTCTCGCCATCGCGGTCGAGGGGCGAGCCCTGCCGTTCGACCCCACCGACAGCCTCGCTCAGCCGCGGGTGCCGCCGGCGCCTGCCGACGTCTCGGGCGTACCCGCGCCGCAGCTTCATCTGCCGGCGCTGACACCGCCCGACAACCGGCGCTACGTCTTCTGGTCGACGGACGGCTTCCCGGAGATCGTGAATGGCCGTTCGAGCATCGATCCGGCGTTCACGGAGCGCCTGATCCGAGCGATGAACGAGTTCCCGGATCGCGCCAGTGTTGCGCTCCTTCGCAGGCGCGGGGTGCGCAGCGTCGTGCTGCACCTCGCGCGGGTCGACGGAACGCCGCAGGAGGGCGCCGCGCGCAGGCCGCTCGCGGGCCTCGGGCTCAGCCGCCGGCGCAGCGCCAAGGTGATGGTCTACGAGCTGCGGTCTCCGAACGCGAGCTCGGTCGTCACGGCCGAGCCCTGAGCTCCGCGGCGGCGCGGCAGCACGCGCCACAGTGCCGCGACCGCCACGAGGCCGGCGACCGCGCCGCCGCCGATCAGGACCAGCGAGCTGACGCTGTCGTCGAGGGGCGTGTTGAACTCGCCCGTGAGGCTCGGGCCGAAGGTCGCGACCACGACCCAGGCGCCGACCGCAGCCAGGGCGGTCGCGAGGTCATGCCTGGCGAGCGCCCGAGGCGCCGGCGTGGCGAGCGCCGCGAAGCCGATCGCCGCGAGGAGCGCGAGCAGGACCGGCAGGATCGCGAGCCAGTTCGGATGTACGCCGAAGACCGTGAGCAGCGTGTGCTCGAGCACCCCCTGGCGCAGGTCGTCGACCCAGACGCCCGTCCCCTCGTCGCCGATCAGCGGGTAGGTGATGCTCGCCGCGAGCATCCAGAGCGCCGACGGGACGGCCAGCGCGAGGGTGGTCGCCGGAAGCCGCCGATACGCGAACGCGAACCCGAGCGCGAGGAAGGGCAGCGCCGGGATCATGAAACGCGGACCGGGCGTGCCGCCGCCGAACGGCTGCCAGTAGCCCGCGTTGTAGAGAAAGTAGGCGCCGACGACTCCGGCCACGGCCCAGGCCTCGGCCCGGTGGCCGCGGCGGTGCATAAACACGATCCCGACGACGCCCATGACGACGATTGGTGTCAGCACGAGCAGGCCGCGGCCGGCGACCAGCAGGTCGCGGGCGGCGTCCCAGCGCGGTGCCGTGATGCCGAAGAAGCCATCGCTGTTGAGACCCATCGCGAAGTGGCCGCTGGACCCGAGCACAGCGACGGCATGGCTGTACGCGAGCTTCAGCGGCTCGCCGAGCGTCCAGGCGTTGAACGCGACCACGGGCAGCGCGCCCGCGAACGCGCCGCCGGCGTAGGCGAGACCGCGGCCGACGGCGCCGCGCCGAGCGATCGCGTAGAGGAAGAGGACCACGCCGACGAGCCCGACCTGGAACTCGAACGTGACGCCGAGCCCGGCCAGCAGGCCGGCGAGCGCCACGAGACGTGACCGCGGCGGCCCGGCGCGCTCCCGGAAGAGGACCGCGAAGGCGGCGAAGCCGAGTGCCGCGGAGATCGCGTGAGAGAAGAACTCCGCCGCGAACACCATCAGGATCGTGCCGGCGCCCAGGGTGATGGCAGCCGCCGTCCCGTAACCGGGCTCGAGGCGATCCCCGACCCGCCGGACCATGAGCAATAGCAGCGCCGACGGGATGACGGCGGCGAGCAGGGTTAGCACCCAGACCACCGGCGTCTCGTTCTCGACCCGCTCCTGCACGCGCAGCGCGCGCTTCTCGTCATAGCCGTAGCTGGCGTAAGGCGGGCCGTCGTTCGGGACCCAGCGCGGCTCAGAGGCGCGGCTCGCGGTGCCCGCGGCGTCGGCCGCGGCCTCGCGGCCGCCGGTCGCGTCGATCAGCAGGTAGAGCGGCGCCGCGACGGCCGCCATCCCGGGGGACTTGACCGAGTAGTAGTGGCCGTCGATCCACGCGACGTCGCCGGTCTCCCAGTGCCAGCGGTCGATCGTCTTCTCGCCGCCCGCGAGCGCTCGAACCTCCGCGAAGTGGGCGAGCTGCGCCCAGCCCATCGTGTGCATCACCACTCCCCACGAGATCGCGAGGCAGGCGATCGCGAGGGTCGCGGGCCTGCCGCGGACCCAGCCGAGCAGGGCGCGGACCGTGCTCACGGCGCCCCCGCCCGGCAGAGCGCCATCGTCCACGGCAGCGGGCTGCGCACCTCGACCACCTCGACCCGCTCGCGCAGGAACTCGAGGAAGCCGCGGCGCGACCAGTGGCCCAGGTGGCCCGGGGTGTTGCCGAGCTCGCGCACGTACTTCATCCGCGTCAGGTTCAATACCCGCCACAGGGGCTCCCGCGGCACGCTCACCAGGAGCCATGGTCGCGCCAGGGCGGCGATCGTCTCGAGGCCGCGTTCGGCGTCCGCGAGGTGCTCGAGCACCTCGCAGCAGACGATCAGCTCCGCGGCGTCGCTCGCCGGATCGAGCGAGTCGACCGGCGCCGCGCGGAACGGGATCTCGAGCCCCGCGGCCGCGGCTCGCGCGCGCGCCTCCTCGATCACCTCGGCCGCGATGTCGGTCCCGCGCACCGTGAGCCCCTGGCGGGCCAGCATCATCGCGAGCTCGCCCTCGCCGCAGCCGACCTCGTGCGCCTCCTGGGCGCCGCTCACCCCGACCAGCTCCCGCACGTCGGCGAGGAACGCGTCGACGAGCCGGCGCTCGATCGGGTTCCGGGTCCCGTACTTGTCGTAGACGTTGCCCTCGGCGACGGCCATGAAGCCGGAAATCATCCCATTCCGGTCGGGTCGCGCCTAGACTCGTCGCCGTGCGCGACCTGCCTCGCTACGCGCTCGCCTCGGCGTTCAGCTTCGTTTTCATCATCGCCGCGACGGCGGCGCTCCACGAGCTGATCGGGCTCTCGGAGACCCTCGCGCCGGCGCTCGCCCTGGCGCTCGCGCTGCTCGTCAACTTCGTGCTCCTGAGGCGGTTCGTGTTCCCGGGGCAGACGGCCCACTGGGGGCGCCAGCTCGCTGAGACCGCGCTGACCTCTGCCACGTTCCGCGCCCTCGAGTACGCGCTGTTTATCGCCCTCCACCTCGGACTGGGAATCAACTACCTGATCGCGACCGGCGCCTCGGTCTGCATCTCGGCGCTCGGGAAGTTCGCCATCTACAGGGAGATCGTCTTCAACCGGGCGCGCTCATCCTCGGCCGCTGCGGATTCGAGGTGAGAGGGCGGCACGCCCGCCTGGAGCTCGAGCCGCCGGACGCGCTCATACACGCGCTGCGCGATGACGCGCTGCCCCGCCAGCGCGTCGCCGATGATCCCGAGCGCGAACATCTGGACGGCGACCAAGGCCAGCACGGCCCCGAGGATGAGCGACTGCACGTGGCCGCCCGAGTCGCCGCTCAGGATCCAGTCGAGCAGGAACGGACTCCACGAGACGAGCGCGGCGACCGCGAAGGCGCCGGCGGCGATCGTGAACACACGCAGTGGCTCATAGAGCACGTAGGCGCGGAAGATCTCGAGCGCGTTCCTCCGCACGTAGGTGCCGGTGCTCGTCGTCAGTCGCGAGTCGCGAACGCGCGGGTTCGTCGTGATCGGGACGTGCTCGACGGCCACGCCCATCTTTCCCGCCTGGATCAGGCTCTCGAGCGTGTAGGTGAAGTTCGAGACGACCAGGAGCTGGAGGGCGGCCTCGCGGTTGTAGGCGCGAAAGCCGGAGGTCGTGTCGGGGACGCCGGTCCCCGAGGCACGGCGTACGACCCAGCTCCCGAGCCGCTGTAGAAGCTTCTTCGCCGCCGAGAAATGCTCGATCGTCTCCACCCGGCGATCGCCGACCACCATGTCGGCCTCGCCGGCGCGGATCGGAGCGACCAGTCGTGGGATGTCGGCGGCACGGTACTGATCGTCGGCGTCGGTGTTGACGATCACGTCCGCGCCGAGCTTGAGCGCCGCGTCGAGGCCCGCCTGGAATGCCGCCGAGAGGCCCCGGTTGCTGGTCAGGCGGACGATGTGGTCGACGCCGCCGTCGCGTGCAACGCGCGCCGTCGCGTCGGTCGAGCCGTCGTCGATCACGAGCCACTCCACCGCGTCGAAGCCACCGAGCTCGCGGGGAAGCTGGGAGAGGACGCGCGGCAGCGTCAGCTCCTCGTTCAGGCACGGGATCTGGATGATCAGCTTCATCGCCGGCGAGCGGCCGCGTCGTCCACGCCGGCAAAGCCTACGCCGGTAGGCTGCGCGCTCGATGGCCCGGCTCTCCACCTATTTTTTGCCGACGCTGCGCGAGGATCCCGCCGAGGCCGAGGCGCTGTCGCATCGGCTCATGGTCCGGGCCGGGCTGATTCGTCAGGTGGGTGCGGGGCTTTGGACGTGGCTTCCCGCCGGGTTCCGCGTCGCGAGGCGCGTCGTCGAGATCGTCCGCGAGGAGATCGACGCGATCGGCGGCCAGGAGATGCTGATGCCGGTGCTGCAGCCGGCCGATCTGTGGAAGCAGACCGGCCGCTATGCGATCGACGAGCTGTTCAAGCTGGACGACCGCAAGGGCTCGCCGCACGTCCTCGCCCTGACCCACGAGGAGGCCCTCACGTTCCACGCCGCGCGCGAGATCCGCTCTTACCGCGACCTGCCGAAGATCCTCTACCACGTGCAGGTCAAGGAACGCGACGAGCCGCGCCCGCGCGCGGGCGTGCTGCGCACGCGCGAGTTCACGATGAAGGACTCCTACTCGCTCGACCGCGACTTCGAGGGCCTCGACGCGAGCTACGAGCTTCACCGCCGGGCCTACGCGCGCATCCTCGACCGCTGCGGCCTTCGCTGGTATGAGGTCGCCTCCGACGTGGGGATGATGGGCGGCACGGGCGCCCACGAGTACATGGTGCCGTCCGCGGCGGGCGAGAACGACGTTGCGCTCGCTCCCGGCTACGCCGCCAATGTCGAGATCGCGTCGGCCGAGGCGCAGCCCGTCGAGCTGCCCCCGGGCCTCGACGAGCCCCGCAAAGTCCCGACGCCCGGCCTGACAACGGTCGAGGAGGTCTCGGGAGCGCTGGGGGTGCCCGCCGGCGCCGCGCTGAAGGCGCTGCCGGTGATCGTCGAGGGACGCGGTCTCGTGCTGGCGCTCGTCCGCGGCGACCACCGGCTCAACGAGATCAAGCTCCGCAACTCGCTGGGCGCCGAGTTCCGCCAGGCGCGGTCCGAGGAGATCGAGGCGGAGGTCGGCCCGCCCGGATTCATCGGCCCCGTTGGGGCGGACGTGCCCGTCGTCAAGGACATCGCGATCACGGGGGGTGGCTACTTCGCGGGCGCCAACAAGCCCGACGCCCACCTGATCGGCGTCGAGCCCGGCCGCGACTTCGCCTTCGAGGAGCTGGACATCCGCACGGTCGAGGCCGGCGACCTCTCGCCCTCGGGCGATCCGGTCGAGATCGAGACCGCGATCGAGGTCGGCAACATCTTCAAGCTCGGGACCCGCTACTCCGAGCCGCTCGGCGCGACGTACCTCGACGCCGACGGCTCCGAGCGGCCGATCGTGATGGGGAGCTACGGGATCGGGCCAGCCCGTATCGTCGCGGCCGCGATCGAGCAACACGCCGATGAGAAGGGGATCGTCTGGCCGCGCGCGCTGGCGCCGTGGCAGGTGCATCTGGTGGCGCTCGGCAGCGCGGGGGAGGAGACCGTGGAGGCCGCGGAGCGCCTGTATGAGGAGCTCACCGAGGCGGGGCTCGACGTCCTCTTCGACGATCGCGAGGCGGGGCCGGGCGAGAAGCTCACGGACGCGGAGCTCCTCGGCTGCCCGCTGCGCATCGTCGTCGGACGGCGGACCCTCGCCGACGGCGAGGTCGAGAGCCAGCGGCGCGCCGACGGCTTCGAGGAGCGTCTCGCGGTCGGTGACGCCGCCCGTCGGGCTGCCGAGATCGTCGAAGCGCTCGACTGAGGCGAGCCGCGTTGGCCTCGAAGCGGCGCCTCTTCGGCATCGACCGCTCCGGGCCGCTACCGCGCGAGACGCGGCGCGGCGCCCCGCTTCACCCGTGGACGATCCCGAACCTGGTCGGCTACGCGCGCCTCGCCGCGCTGCCGGTCTTCTGCGTCCTCGCCTTCGACTCCGGCGACGGCCGCGGCGCGCTGCCGGCGCTGATCTACCTCGGGATCGTGCTGGGCGACTACGTGGACGGGTTCCTGGCCCGCGCGACGGGTCAGTACTCGCGCATGGGCGCGCTCCTCGACCCGGTCGTCGACCGGCTCACAGTGCTCTCCGGTGCCGCCGTGTGCTGGCACTTCGAGCTCTTGCCACGCTGGGCGCTCCTGGTGCTGGCCGCCCGCGAGCTGGTGACGCTCGTGCTCGCCGAGGTCGCGCTGCGCCGCGGCATCGACCTGGAGATCAACTGGATCGGGCGGATCGGCGTCTTCCTGGTGTTCGGCGGGATCTTCTGGAGCATGGTGGTCGACTGGTGGATCATCCGGGCCGGGTTCGTCGTCGGCGTGGCGATCGCCGTCCTGGCCACCCTCGTCTACGTGCGGGTCGCGCTCGGGCGCCCGCACGTCGCGCAAGCGTGAGCCCAAACGTTCAAGCTCTACTTGAAGTTTGCGCTGCGGCCGTATAATCGCCGCATGCTCGGCACGGTCCCGTCGACCACGGAGGAATAGCCCCTTGGCCCTGCACTGTCCGGAGTGCGGCTTCGTCAACCCGGAGGGCGCCAACTACTGCCAGAAGTGCGGTGCGTTCCTGGGGCGCCCGGAGGGCGAGGACCCAACGACGATGACCTACAAGGTCGACGAGACCGGCGAGTACACGCCAATCGACATCGACGAGGAGGTCGACAAGTCCGGCGCCGCGCTCGTCATCCGATCCGGCGGCGGCCGAGCGGGGGAGAGCTTCACGATCGACCAGGAGCGGATGAGCATCGGCCGCACGCCCGACGCGGCGGTCTTCCTCGACGACGTCACGGTGTCGCGCAACCACGTGCTACTCGTGCATCGCCAGGACGGCCACTACATCGACGACCTCGGCTCGCTCAACGGCACGTACGTGAACCGCCGGCGGATCGAGTCGCACAAGCTCGACGACGGCGACGAGATCCAAATCGGCAAGTACAAGCTCAGCTATCTCGAGAAGTGAGGCGGGGATGGCGGTGATGACCAGCAGGAACGCGAGCGGCAACGGCGGCGGCGAGGAGGCACGCGCGAGGCGCGGCGAGGGCGGCGATTCGCGGCCTCGCAAGGCGCTCACGATCGGCGCCGTCGCGAAGATCCTCAGCCAGGAGTTCGACGACATCTCGATCTCGAAGATCCGCTACCTCGAGGACCAGAAGCTGCTCGCCCCGCGGCGCACCGCGGGCGGCTACCGGCTCTACAGCCAGGCCGACGTCGAGCGGCTGCGTGCGATCCTGCGCATGCCGCGCGACGAGTTCCTGCCGTTGCGCGTGATCCGCCAGGAGCTCGCCACGGGCGACTTCACGGGCCGCAGGGCGAGCGGTGAGGGCCAGAAGCGCCGCGCCGCCTCGGTCGGCGAGGTCGTGACCACCTTCGGCCGCGACGAGCTGCTCTCGGAGGCCGGGGTGGGGGAATCCCTGCTGCGTGAGCTCCTCGAGTACGGCATCGTGACCGCGAAGCGCCAGGACGGGCGCGAGGTCTACGACGAGACCGACCTCGAGATCGTGCGTGCCGCCGCCGAGCTCTCGAAGTTCGGCGTTGCGGGGCGCAACCTCAGGGTCTTCCGCACCTCCGCCGACCGCGAGGCGGCGCTGCTCGAGCAGCTCCTCGGCGCGCAGCTTCGCTCGCGCAGCCAGGCGCGGCGCAAGGAGGCCGTCGAGAACCTGGAGAGCCTCGCGGCCGTCTGCGGCCACCTGAAGCATCTGCTGCTCGTCCGCGACCTGCGCCGGCTCAAGGCAGCAGCGGAGTAATCCCTGAGGCCGGAGCGATGCCTCGCGTGTCGCGAAGCCGCGTCATCGACGCCGATCGCCGCCGCGTCTGGGAGCTCGTCTCGGACCCGCACAGCCTGCCACGCTGGTGGCCGCGAGCCAAGCGCGTCGAGGACGTCCGCGGCGACGGAAAGCGGGCGCATTGGACGGCAGTCCTCGAGACGGAGCGCGGCAGCGCCGTCCGCGCCGACTACCACTGCACCGGAGCGACCGAGGGAGAGCGCTATGCCTGGGAGCAGGAGGTTGCCGGGACGCCGTTTGAGCGCATCCTGCGGGCTTCGCGGCTCGAGATCGGGCTCGAGCCGCATGGCGCGGCGACGCGCGTGACGCTCACCGCCCAGGAGGCGCTGCGCGGGCTCGCGCGGCTCGGCGCGGCGATGATGCGGGGCGCCTCGCGCCGGCGCCTCGACGACGCGCTCGAGGGCATCGAGCGAGCACTCGTCGGATGACGGTCGCGGACGGCCGTGTCGGCGCGATAGCGCCGCCGGGGAAGTGGTGGGGGTGGGGGGACCCGAACAAGCGCCTGCCGCTCGGAGCGGGGGCGATCCGGATGCTGCGCGAGCAGCTTGGTGAGGCGCAGCCCAGTCGACGCGTCGAGCTCGACGAGGTCTTCCTGCCCCCACCACGCGAGCTCCCGGCTGCCGTCTCCCAGGCGGTCAATCCGGCGAGCGTCCTCACCGCCCACGAGCACCGCCTGCGCCGGGCCGCCGGCAAGTCCTATCCCGATCTCGTGCGGCTTCGCTCCGGCCGTCCCGGCGCGGCGCCGGACGCCGTGGTCATGCCGGGCACCGCGGAGCAGGTCGCGGGCGTGCTCGAGGCCTGCGCGCGTGAGCGGGTGGCGGTAGTCCCGTTCGGCGGCGGGACGAGCGTCGTCGGCGGCGTCGAGCCACTCGGCGGCGACGCCGGCGCCGTGATCTCGCTCGACCTGCGGCGGATGCGTGCCGTCAGCGTCGATCCCGTTTCGATGACGGCGACCCTCGGCGCCGGCTTGCGCGGGCCGGAGGCCGAGGAGGCGCTTCGCGCGGAGGGGATGACGTTGGGGCACTTCCCGCAGTCGTTCGAGTACGCGACGATCGGCGGCTTCGCGGCGACTCGCTCCGCCGGGCAGGCGTCGAGCGGCTACGGGCGCTTCGACGAGATGGTCACCTCACTCACGATGGTGACGCCGATCGGCGAGTTCCGGACGCTCGCGACCCCGCACAGTGCCGCCGGCCCGGCGTTGCGGGAGCTCGCGCTCGGCTCCGAGGGCGTGCTGGGGGCGATCACGGAGGTCACCGTGCGCGTGCGTCCGGCGCCCTCCGCACGGCGATACGAGGGCTGGATCACGGCGGATTTCGACTCCGGCACCGAGCTCCTGCGCACGCTCGCCCAGGCCGGCGCGCTGCCGGACGTGACCCGCCTCTCCGACGAGGCGGAGACGCGCGTCTCGATGGCGCTCGCGGGGACCGACGGACCGCGGCGGTGGCTCCTTGACGCCTATCTCGCGCTTCGCAGGCGCCGCGGCGGATGCCTCGTGATCTGCGGCTGGGAGGGAACGCGCGAAGACGTCGAGCGCCGCCGAGCGATCTCGGCCAGTCTCCTGCGCACGGCCGGCGCCGCCGCACTCGGCGAGCGGCCCGGACGCGCCTGGGAGCGGGGCCGCTTCGAGGGCCCGTACCTCCGCGACGAGCTGATGGACCGCGGATACCTGATCGAGACCTTGGAGACCGCGCACACCTGGTCGCGCCTGGGCGAGCTCTATCGCGCCGTGGGGGATGCGATCGCGACCGCGCTTCGCGCCCAGGGCACACCCGGCATCGTCATGTGCCACGTGTCGCACGTCTACCGCGACGGCGCCTCGCTCTACTTCACGCTCGCGTCCCGCGCCCGCCCGGGCGAGGAGCTCGAGCAGTGGCGGGCGGTCAAGACGGCGGCCTGCGAGGCAATCGTCGCGACGGGCGGCACGATCACCCACCACCACGCGGTCGGCCGCGACCATGCGTCGTTCATGCGCGCGGAGGTGGGGGAGACCGGGCTCGAGGCCCTGAGGGCGCTCAAGGAGCGACTCGACCCGGCCGGGATCATGAACCCCGGCAAGCTGATCCCGATCTAGCCGCCGGTGCTCTGCGCGGCGGCCTGCGGCACGCGCCCGCGCAGGACGACGTCGCCGGGCTCGTCGAGGACGATCGCCTCGTTTTGGATCGCGTCCTGGACGAGCCTGCGGATCGCCTTCACGGGCGCGATCGAGACGTCGACGAACTGCACCCTGGCGATCACCGGCAGGACCGCAGAGGGGATCGCGAAGCGGTCGCTGAACGTGCCCTGCTGGGAGGCGTTCAGCGGCGACAGCGGGTAGCCCTTGTCCTTCTCGAGCATCAACCACAGGACGTAGGTCCGATCCTGCGGCGCCGGGTCGAGGCCCTCGATCGAGACGTCGACGTACGCCTGGTCTCCGGTGGCGAGGCCGAAGGTCGCATCGCCGGTAGCATCACCGCCCTCCAGCGGGCGCAGGGGAACGCGCGTGATCGCCTGGTCGCCGGTCGACGCGGCGGTCGTCGCCGGCGGCGTGGTCTCCTCTTCGCCGTCGCCGCTGAACGCTCCGGTGATGCCGAGCACGGCTGCGATCAGCAGGACCGCGGCGCAGCCGGCGATCAGGATCACGCGCCGCTGCGAATCGCTCAGCCCGGCGCCCGGGAGCGCCCTCGATGGACCCTCGGCGTCCCGCCGCGACCGGCGCGTACGCGGCGGCCGGGCCTCGCCCGGGAGGCGCGGGAGCTCCGCGCCTGGGTACATCTCAGAGAGCCGCTCGACGAGCGCTGCGGCGAGCTCGTGGTCCGCCGCGTCCACACGCAGATGCCGCGAGGCGTCGGCGCGCCCGATCGGATCGGCCTGCCCCAGCAGGTAGTCGGTGAGTCCGACGTTGCGGTCCGGGTCGGCACCGGCGAGCTCTGTGAGGGCCGCCCGTGCCCGCGACCGGACCTCGGCCTCCTCGACCGCGAGCGCGCCCGCGATCGCCGCGTAGCTCTGCCCCCGTTCGAGCAGGAGCTGAAGCGTCGCCTGTTGATCCGGAGTCAGGGCCACGGACGGCGAAGCCTAGGGGTTGACCGACACCGGGGCCGCAGGCGCGCGCCGATAGGGTCCGCCGATGCAATCCGGCGGGCAGGGCGGCTTCAACCAGCTGATCGGCGTCGAGACCCTCGACCCGAACCCCGCCGGCGCCCACGCCCGGTTGGCAGTCGGAGAGCACGTCCTCCAGCCGTTCGGAATCGTCCACGGCGGCGCTATCTCGACGCTCGCCGAGACGCTCACGTCGTGGGCCACCTGGGAGGCGGTCCGCGACGACGGGATGCTCGCGTTCGGGCAGTCGAGCCAGGCGTCGTTCCTGCGCCCGATCTCCGGCGGCCACGTGAACGCCACCGCCGTCGCGCGCCACCGTGGCCGCACCACCTGGGTCTGGGACTGCGAGGTCACCGACGACGAGGGGCGCCTCTGCGCGCTCGTCCGGATGACGATTGCGGTGCGGCCGGCCTAGCCGCCGAACCGGTTGGTGATCGGGAGGCGGCGGTCGCGGCCGAACGCCTTGCTCGTGATCCGGATCGCCGGCGGGGACTGGCGGCGCTTGTACTCGGCGAGGTCGACCAGCCGGATGACCTCGTCGACCATCTGCTCCGGGAGCCCCTCCGCGACCAGGTCCCCGCGCGAGAGATCGCGCTCCACATAGCCCTCGAGGATCCGGTCCAGGACCTCGTAGGGCGGCAGCGAGTCCTCGTCGAGCTGGTCGGCGCGAAGCTCCGCGGAGGGAGCGCGCTCGAGCACCGATTCCGGCACGGGCGACCGCTCATCGCGGGCATTGCGGTGCCTCACGAGTTCGTAGACGAGCTGCTTGGGCACGTCCTTGAGGACGGCGAGCCCTCCCGCCATGTCGCCGTAGAGGGTCGCGTAGCCGACCGACATCTCGCTCTTGTTGCCTGTCGTGAGGACAAGCGCGCCGCGGTCGTTGGAGAGCGCCATGAGGAGGTTGCCGCGGATCCGCGCCTGCACGTTCTCGGCCGCGAGCCCGTCGCCGCTCCAGTTCGAGCCGAGGATCTCGCCGTAGGCGCTCATCGCCCGCTCGATCGGGAGCTCGATCAGCTCGGCGCCGAGGTTGTTCGCGATCTCCCGCGCGTCGCCCTGGGTCGCCTCGCTCGAGTGCGGGGAGGGCATCACGACGCAGGTCAGGTTCTCCGCACCGAGCGCGTCCGCGGCGAGGACCGCGACGAGCGCCGAGTCGATGCCGCCCGAGACGCCGACCAGGACGCCGCGAAAGCCGTTCTTTCGCACGTAGTCGCGCAGCCCGAGGACGAGCGCGGCGTGCACCTCGTCGAGGTCGCCCAACGGCTCCGTGATCCGCCCGCGGTCGGAGTCGCCGAGCTCCCAGACGAGCAGGTCCTCGTCGAACTGCCGGGCGCGCGCGACGGTCTGGCCGCTTGAGTCGACGACGAAGCTGTGGCCGTCGAAGACGAGCTCGTCCTGGCCGCCGACCATGTTGCAGAACGCGAACGCGGCGCCGTAGGCGCGAGCGCGCTCGGCGAACATCTGCTCTCGCTCGACACCCTTGCCGCGCAGGTAAGGGGAGGCCGAGGGATTGACGATCAGCGCCGCCCCCGCCTCGGCCTCGGCCTGCGCGGGGTCGCCAGGCTCCCAGACGTCCTCGCAGATCGTGATGCCGACCCGCACGCCGCCCACATCGATCACGAGCGGCTCGTCGCCCGGCTCGAAGTACCGGACCTCGTCGAACACGCCGTAGTTGGGAAGGCGGGCCTTCCTGTACACGTCTGTTATGCGCCCGTCGCGCAGGACCGCGACCGAGTTGTGGACCGGCCGGCGGCTCGGCGCGTCCGGGCGCTCGCGGCCGGCGGTGCCCGTCGGCTCGGCGAAGCCGACGATCGCCGTGATCCCGCGGACGCCGGCGGCGAGCCGTTCGAGCACCTCTCTGTTCGCAGCTCCGAAGTGCTGCTTCAGGTAGAGGTCCTCGGCCGGGTACCCCGGCAGGCTGAGCTCCGGGAGGACGACGAGCTGGGCGCCGGCATCGCGCGCGCGGCCGATCGACTCCTCGATCAACACCGCGTTCCCGGCCAGGTCGCCGACCGTGGAGTCGACCTGGGCGAGCGCAACACGGAGCTTTACCGGGGGTTCACCCATCTGCCTAAGTATGTTCATCGTCTTGTCCAAGTTCTCATGCAGTGGCCCGCGCGTCGCGGCGATCGCGGCGACGGCGCTCGCCGCGGCGCTCGTGACGGCGTCGCCTGCGGGCGCGGAGGAGCTCGTTGCCGAGCCGACGCCCGCCGACGCCGAGGCGGCGCTCGACGACGCCGCCGACGCGCTGGACGGTGATGCAGCCGCTCCCGACGCGAGCGTCGCCATGAACGAGCTGGGCGCGAGCTATGAGCAGCTCGACGCCGCCGACCGGCGGCGCGCGAGGTCGATCCTCGCGCGGCCGACGGATGGCGCGGCCGACCAGTACAACGACGGCTATCCCGCCGGGGCGCCGGTGGCGAGCGCCGAGAGCCCCCACTTCTGCGTCTTCTGGGTCAACGCGCCCGGCTACGCCGACGCGCCGAACCTCACGGACACGAACGGCGACGGGATCCCCGACTACGTCGAGCAGATCCTCGCGATCGCCGAGACCTCCTACTCCGTCGAGGTGGCGCCGGGGGCGATGGCCTGGGCGCCGCCGAAGCCCGACCCGACGGGGTGCGGCGCCGACCCGAGCGCTCACGCGGACGTCTACCTGAAGCAGCTCGGAAACGCTGGCCTCTTCGGCTACGAGTCGCCGGACCCGGGGCAGGGGAGGGCTCGCAGCCAGTACGGCTACCTCGTCCTCGACAACGACTACGCGCGGTCGGAGTACGGCTACCCCGAGCCGACGATCCCCGCGAGCGTCACCTTCGCCCACGAGTTCAACCACCTGCTGCAGCAGAACTACGACACCTTCCAGGACATCTGGATGTTCGAGTCGACGGCCGTCTGGGCGGAGGAGCAGGTCTATCCCGACGCGAACGACTGGCTGAACTACATGCCCGCGTTCGCGCGACGACCAGAGAGCCCGATCACGGACGCGAGGGCGAGCAAGGGGCTGAAGATCTACGCGTCGGCCGTCTGGAACCACTGGCTCGACCGCGGCGCCGGCTACGGCCCCACGGTGATCCGGACCGCGTGGGAGGCATCGGACGTCGCCTTCCCGCCCGACTTCGCGGTCGCCGCCTACGACCGCGCGATCGACAGGCGCAAGGGCCCGGGCTTCTCGCGCGAGTTCGTCCGCTTCGCCGCCGCCACCGCCGAGTGGCGGACCGGCGCCGGGAGTTTCCCCGACGCGGCCTCCTACCCCGACGTGAAGCGCAAGGGCTCGCTCCATCGGGGCGGGCATCGCCGGGTGAACCTCGACCACACCGGGTACGCGCTCTTCGACGTCAAGGGCGGCGGTAGCGGCAAGCTGCGCCTCGCGGTCGACGTCGAGGACGGGGTGCGGTGCGGGATCGCGCTCATCGGCCGCGACGGCGACCCGCTCGGCGGCTCGGTGGTGCGCAAGACGAAGTACCAGGGCAAGGGCGGCACCGCGACGGTGAGCCTCGCCAAGCCGCGGCGCTTCGATCGGATCACCGCCGCGCTCGTGAACGCCGACGGGCGCGTCAGGGGCTTCTCCGACGACGACTGGGTGTACTCGAAGGACAACGTCTCCTTCGAGCTCGAGCTGCGTCGCTGAGCGCCGTCAGCCGGACCGGCTGCCCGCCCGCGCCGCGCCGAGGTTGGCGACGATGAGCGCGACCACGGTCACCAGGTAGATCTGGCCGATCAAAGCCTCGCTGATCGCGAGCGAGCGCCCGAGGTTGCCGGCGGCGGTCAGGTCCCCGAAGCCGGTCGTCGTCAGGGTGGCGAAGCTGAAGTAGAGGAACTCCGCGTGGTCACCCCCGCTGATCTCGGCGAAGAAGTCACCGTCGCCAACCGCCGAGATCACGCCGTAGCCGAACGCGAACGCGCTCCCGATCAACAGGTAGACGCAGAGCACGCCGAACATCGTGCGCACAGTGATCACTCCCGCCGCCCGGGCCTGCCGCACGATGCCGAGGATGATCGCCGCGGGCGCCAGCAGTACGAGCATCAGACCGAGGGCCCGCGCCGACCCCTCGTCCATCGCCCCGGAGCTGATCGCGAGGCCCGCGGCGCTCAGGACGGCGACGGCCGTGACCGCGCTCGCCCCGCGGAAGGCCACGGATGCGCCCCCGAGACGCGCAGCGCCGCGAGGAGGGTTGCGCCCTGGAGGACGATGGTCACGACCCGCGCGGCGTCGGTCTCGCCGGCCGCGAGCTGGAAACCGATCGTGACCAGGATGAGGACGAGCAGCCAGCCGTATCCGTAACCGTCCGCGTGCAGGTGACGGCGCCAAACCGGCGCGTCCTCGGGAAGGGATGCGGCCGTCATGGCCCCTTCTATACGGGCCATGGCGGACGCCGCGGCGCAACGGCGAGCGAAGCGGGGGCTGGTAGCCTCGCGACCGCAATGGCGAACGACGAGTTCAGGGTCGAGATCAACCTCCACGACGCGGTCCACGGGCACCTCACGAAGCGGCTTCAGTCGCTCGACCTCGACGACGAGGTCGCCGAGCGGCTGGGCGACCGGGTGATCGTCACCCGCGACGGCGAGCGGATCTACGTCTACACGCAGACCCTGGATGCGGCGAAGGAGGCCGAGCGGGTCGTGAACGAGGTGCTCGCCGAGGACGAGATGACCGCCGACGTCAGGCGCCGGCGCTGGAACCCGGCCGAGCGCTTTTGGCAGGACGCCGACGAGCCGCTTGCGGAGCCCGACGTGGCGACGCCCGATCCCGCCCGGCACGCCACCAACCGTGACGTTCCCCACCCGGCGTTCGTGTTCATCGAGAGGCACGAGCCGGAGTTCCTGCGCGACCTCCTCTAGGGTTGCGGCTCAGGCCGGCGCGACCACCTCGAACTGCGACATGAGGCCGTGGTCCTCGTGGTCGAGCATGTGGCAGTGGATTACGTACCTGCCGGTGTAGTCGCTGAAGTGGCCGGCGACGAGCACCCGGTCGCCCGGGTCCAGGAAGAACGTCTCCTTGAGGCACGCCTCGTAGGGGGGCGGTCGCCGGCCGTTGCGCGCCAGCATGTACCAGTCGGTGTGGTGCATGTGGATCAGGTGCCCGACCGCGGTCCGGTTGTGAAGCTCCCAGGTCTCGGTCGTGCCGAGCACCGGGAACGCGTCGGAGCGAGCCGGGTCGAACGTCTTGCCGTTGATCAGCCAGGTCGGTCGCAGGCCCTTCGACACCGTGAACTCCCAGCGCCGCTGCGGCGTCGCCGGAGCGCTGGCTACCCACTCCGGAAGCGGCCGAAGCGCCGCCGGGACGCCTGAGGAATCGCTCGCGCGCTTGCCGACCCGGAACTCCATCACCGGGCCGACGTAGGTCCTCGAGCCGAGGTCGCGGTGGCCGCGGCGCTTCGAGCTCACGAGCTGCACACGTTCGCCGGCCACCTTCGCGAAGTCCACGATCACCTCGACCCGTTCACCCGGGCCGAGCAGGATTCGCCTTCGCGAGACCGGCGCGGGCATGAGGCCGCTCTCGGTCGCGACCTGGGTCATCCGCAACCCATTCGAGAGCTCGAGGTTGTACGCGCGAAACCCGGACGCGTTCAGGATCCGCAGCCGATGCCGCGCGCCCGCGACGCGATGGAACGGAAGCCGCGCACCGTTAACGAGGATCTGGCGGCCGGTGACGCCGTCGTTGGGCGCGTGCGCGAACGGCCCGAATGGGTCGGCGAGCTGGTTGTGCCGGTCGAACGCCCGGTCAGCGATCATCAGCGGAACGTCGCGGTCGCCGCTCGGGAGGCCGAGCGAGGCGTCGAGCTCGTCGTCGATGATCCACATCCCTGCGAGGCCGCGCCACACGTTGCGCGAGGTGCGCTCGAGGCGGTGGTCGTGGTACCACTGAAATGCCGCGCGCTCGGGCGCTCCGTCCTCGATCAGCTCGTAGCGGTACGTGCGCCGCCCGCCGGGTGGGATCAGCAGGTCGTTGCCCGAGGCGGCTGCGGAGAGGCCGCCGTCGATGCGGCAGTAGAGCGCGCGCGGCTGGCTCGCCGTGAGTCCGCCGGGCTGACCGTCATCGGCGGAGCGGTTGTGGCCGCCGTGGAGGTGCACCGTGAGCTCGCCGGCGCTCGCCGGGAGGTTGTGGACGAACGTGATCTCGGTCGGCTCGCCGGCCGGGCGGCGGATCGTCGGGCCCGGGAAGGTGCCGCCGTAGGTCCACATCCGGGTCTTGCGGCCCGCCAGGATCGGGAGCGCGGCCTGGCGCATCTCGAGCTCGATCCGCGAGTCGGTCAGGACCGGCGGGATCGGCAGCGGCGTGGAGAAGCGGCTCGGGTTCGCCGCGGCGAAGCCGAGGTCGCCGAGGCCCGGGCGCACCGGCAGAGCTACTGCCAGTGCGCCCGCCCCGGCGGCGGTGAGCAGGGCGCGGCGGCTGAGCCGCGCCGGCTGCTCGGATCCGTGAGCCGTGGGGCTCGTTTCCTAGCCCTCGACGACCTTGATCTTGCCCTGCATCTCGGGATGCACGGCGCAGATGAAGTGCAGGGTCTTCCCCGGGCGCGCGGTGACCTCGCGCGCGAAGGTCTGGCCCTTCTTCTCGGACACCCAGGAGTCGCCCTTGCGCTTCAGGCTGCCCTCGATGTTCCAGCCGTCCTTGCCGACGTCGACCGGGTTCTCGCCGATCGCGCCAGTCTCGACGTCGACATCGTGCCACTTGACGATCGCGCCGCAGATGCCCTTGAGCTCCTTCGCGCAGCCCTTGATCGCGGCCCTCCCCTTCGGGAAGTCCTTCTTGTGCGCGAGCGAGAACGTGTGTGGCCCGATCTGACGCGGGTTCGTGTTGTTCTTGAGCTTCAGCTTGGTGCCGGCCTCGACGGTCTTCGGACCGTCGAAGGAGAGGTCCCTGCCGTCGCGCTCCATCGAGATCACCGTCGCCTTCGCGCTCGGCGCCGGGCTCGCGCCCGCGGTGGCCGAGGCGCCGGCGACGGTCAGCGCCGCAAGCGCTCCTAGCGACGCCACGAGGCGCAGCGTTCTTTTTGTGTACAAAGCGATTCCTTTCCGCCGCGGCCGCATGAGCGGCCGCATCTCTGAGTGGGTGAACGGGACACGCCGCGCCCTCCCCGCGGCTGATCGAGGCGCAATGCTAGCCGCTCCCGGGGCGCCGCGATCCTTCTCGAGGATGATTCGCCCATGCTCGTGATCACGGCCGACGACTACGGCTACGGAGCCTCCTACGACGCCGGGATCCTGGAGGCGGCCCGGGCGGGAGCGATCGACGCGGTGGGCGTCATGGTGCTGCGCGCGGCCGGCGCCGGCGGGCTGCTCGCCTGCCCGGTGGAGGTGGGGCTTCACGTCGAGCGGCTCGCCGAGGCACCGGTGGCCGAGCAGCTCGAGCGGTTCGCGGCGCTCGTCGGGCGGCCGCCCGACTATCTCGACGGCCACCACCACTGCCACGCCGCGCCGGACGTGGCCGTGACCGTCGCCGAGTTCGCGGCCGCCCTCTCGATCCCGGTCCGTCCCGCTTCCGATCGCCACCGCCGTCTGCTTCGCGAGCGCGGCGTGCCGGCGGTCGATCGTGTGCTCGGCCGGATGAGCGAAGCCGTGCCGGCGCTGCCACCGGACATCGCCCGCTGGCGCGAGGCGGGCGGCGATCCGCCCGGCGTGAGCGAGTGGATCGTCCACCCGGGCCACCCTGACGCCCAGGTCGGCTCCTCCTACGACCGCGGCCGCGGCGAGGACCTCGAGCTCCTGCTCTCGCTCGGCGGTCGCGAGGCGTGGGCGTCGGTGGGAATCGAGCGCGCCGGACCGAGGCGGGCCCTGGCGGGGGCCTAGGCCTTCGCCCGCTGTTTGGAGCCCGCGGTGCGACCGCGGGCCCGGCCGCGCTTTGTGGGCGGCGCCCCGACCGCCGCGCTCAGCTCGGCGAGCGACTCCTCGAGATCCACGGCGAGCAGGTCCAGGTCGCTCATCGCGTCGTAGTCGCCAATCAGGCCGAAGTTGACCTGCCCGTCGTAGCTCATGATCCCGAAGCAGACCGCCTGGCGCTTGGCGAGCGGGACCATCGGGAACACGGCCTCGAGCTTGCGTCCCATCAGGTAGAGGGGGAACTGCGGCCCGGGGACGTTCGTCACGACGAGGTTGAAGAAGCGCTGGCGAGACTGCAGGCGCGCGGCCTGCCCCGCGATCGTCGGCGGCGCGAAGTCGGTCAGCTCGGTCATCAGCGAAGCGCCGACCGCCTGCTTCGACTGCTTGAGGTCGCCCATCCGCGCGCTGACGAGCCGCAGGCGCTCGATCGGGTCCTCGCACCAGACGGGGAGCGGCGCCATGTAGGAGGAGACGCGGTTGCCGAGCGCGCCCTGTTCGTCGGCCGCGCGGACGCTGATCGGGACCATCGCGCGGAGCTCGAGGTCGCGGGTGGACTGGCCGCGGCCGCGCAGGTAGCGCGCGAGCGCGCCGGTGACGACGGCGAGTACGACGTCGTTGACGGTCCCACCGAGCTCGTTCTTGATGCGCTTCAACTGCTGGAGGTCCGTCTGCACCCAGGCGAACCTGCGGTACGGACCGATGTCGACGTTGAAGGCGGTCGGGGATGCGCCGAGCCCCGCCCGCGCGAAGGCGCCCGCGGCCTCCGCCGCCTCGACGACGCCTCGTGCCGCGCGGCGTGGGCCCCGGAAGACCGCCCGCGCACCGCGCACCGCCTCGGCGGGCGTCGTCGCGCGCTCGAGCAGCGACTCGGCGAGCACCTGCGCATCGCTCGGCTCGGGCCGCGGAAGCCACGGCTCGGGTGGCTCCGCGACGGGCGCCGGGTCGGGCGCGGCGTCGAAGAGCACCGTCGTGATATCGACGCCCGAGACTCCGTCGACCAGGCAGTGGTGAGTCTTCGCGACGATCGCGAACCGCCCGCCGGAGAGGCCGTCCACGAGCCACATCTCCCAGAGCGGCTTCGAGCGGTCGAGACGCTGCGGGAAGACGCGAGCCGCAAGCGTCCGCAACTGCGCCTCGTCGCCGGGCGGGGGCAGCGCCGTATGCCTGACGTGGTAGCGGAGGTTGAGGTGCGGGTCGTCGACCCACTTCGGGCGCCCCTGACCGAGCGGCACGAAGCGGAGCTTCTGCCGGAAGCGCGGCACGAGGTGAAGCCGCGACTCGATGTGGGCGCGGAACTCGTCGTACGCGGGCGCCGGGCCCTCGAATAGCGTCGTGGACGCGACGTGCATGTGCGCCGGTCCCCGCTCGAGGTGCAGGAAGGAGGCGTCGAGGCCGCTGAGCCGATCCGAGCTCATCGCACGGATCTTCTCAGAACAACTCGGAGGGTGAGCGCCGTCACAGGTGGGACCGGCCGATTCGGCCTCGCGCGCGGCGGGTAGAGTCGCGCGCGAGGCAATCGCTACCGGTCGGAGGGACGATGGAGGATCTCGAGAAGAGGCGCGAGGAGGAGACGCGGCCCCTGCGCGAGGCGGGCGAGGGCGAGGCCGAGGGCTTCGAGGAGAGCGAGGCCGAGCTCATCGAGCACGCCTCCCACGGGGACCCGGGTCCCGACCCGAGCCACCTCGCGGGCGAGCCGGAGGATCAGGGAGCCGACGAGGCCACCTACGGCGAGGCCGACCACGAGGAGTCAAGCGAGGACGCGGACGAGTCCTGAGCCCGAACGGCCTCGATCCGGCACCTACAATCGAGGCGATGAGCGCCGAGGCGAAGAACCTCGAGGCGATCGCGAAGGCGATCGACCAGCACAACGCGACCTGTCCGTGGCCGGCGTCCGAGGTGCGCCTGAACCCGTTCGAGGTCGAACGCTTGGGCTGGGAGGAGATCCGGGGCCTGCCGGTCGTCCCCGACCCGGCGCTCGGCACGGGCCGCTTCCGCATCGTCTGCTCCCGCGAGGGAGAGCGCGAGGGCCTCGAGGAGACCGAGGCGGTCGGCACCCCGATCGAGGTCGGCGTCGGCGCGGACGAGCCGCCGGTTAGGCCACCGGTCTGAACAACTGGCGGCCACCTCCTCCGCTCCCGCCCTGAACCACTGGTCCGCGGCTACGCCGCGGACATCTCATGCTGCTCCCGCGTCCGGGGGTGCCGCCGCCCGCGAAGGACGGCCATTTATTCAGAGGTTTAAGCCGAGGTCGCTCGTGACCCGTTGTGCCCAGATGTTGAGGTCGGTGAACCCGCCGCTCAGGATCAGGATCCCCATCGCGATCAGGACCCCGCCGCCGAAGCCGATGATCGCGCGGTAGTGGCGCTTGATCACGCCGAAGGCGCTCGTCGCCCGCGAGAACGCGAGGGCCGTGAGCAGGAATGGGATCGCGAGCCCGAGCGAATAGAAGGCGAGCAGGAGCGCACCGTGCGCGGCCTCGCCTCGGATCCCGGCGAGCGTGAGGACGCCGCCGAGGGTCGGGCCGACGCACGGCGTCCAGGCGATCGAGAAGGCGGCGCCGGCGACGATCGGCCCGCCCTTGCCGGCGCGCGCAAGCAGCGCGTCGATGCGCCACTCGCGGTTCAGCCGGTCGACGAACGTCGCGGCGATGAACAGGATGCCCATCGCGATCAGCACGACGGCGCCGATGTCGGTGAGGAGCTCCTGGTGCTCGCGGAGCGTCTCGCCGATGGCCGTCGCGGTCAGCCCGAGGAGGATGAAGACCGTCGAGAAGGAGGCGATGAAGAGGAGGCTCGGTCCGATCACCCGGCGCCAGCTCGTCTCCTCGATCTCGGTGATGCTCACGCCGGTGACGGTCGAGAGATAACCCGGGACGAGCGGCAGCACGCACGGCGAGACGAACGATACGAGGCCGGCGAGAAAGGCGACAGGGATGTCGGCTCCGGGGACTGGGTCCGCCATTTCGGCGCCCCGCGCTTTAGTTGAGCGCCGCTGCGAGGCGGCGGCGATGCTCGCGCGCAAGCGCATGATCGGCGCCGAGCTCAGTGAAGATCCCGACCATCACGCGCCGGATCAGATCGCGCCGATCGGCGTCCTCCTCGGAGGCAATCGCGTCTTGGAGGAGCTCGAGCGCCTCGCCGTGATCGCCTTCGTCCCAGGCCGTGAACCCCGCGCTCAGGTCGGCGTCCGCCGGAGCGGCACCGTTCCCGTCGCCGCCCTCCAGGCGCGCACGGGTCACGAGGCCATCGGCGAGGAAGTCTCCGGATATGCCCTCGAGCAGCTCGAGCGCCTCATCGCGCTCGCCGCGCGCGAGCAGGATCCTGCCGAGGGCGACCGCCGCCTGCGCATGGCCGGGATCGACGTCGAGCGCCTCGCGCAGCGCCTGCTCGTCGCCTCTCGCGGCGAGCTCGTCCGCCGGCGAGGGGACGAGCGTGTCCAGGAACTCCTCGATGCGCGCCGGTGGGATCGCTCCGGTGAACTGAGCGGCGAGCTGGCCGTCCTTGAACGCCTTCACGGCCGGGATGCCGCGCACGTCGAAGCTCGCGGCGAGGCCCTGGTTGGAGTCGACGTCGACCTTCGCGAGATCGACCTTGCCTTCACGCTTTCGCACCGCGGTTTCGAGCGCCGGCCCGAGCTGCCGGCAGGGGCCGCACCACTCGGCCCAGAAGTCGACGACCACCGGGACTTCCCGGGAGCGCTCGACCACCTGGGTCATGAAGTCGGCTTCGGTCACGTCTCCGATCAAACCGCCATCGAGGTTACCGAGCGGGCAGAATCAGCCAACGAGATGTCGGATGCCGGGTTCGAGGCCGAAGGATCGCTGCGCGGCGGGCTCCTGATCGCCTCGCCCGCGCTCGCCGATCCGAATTTCGCCCGCAGCGTCGTCCTGATCACCGAGCACGGGGGGGAGGGGGCGATGGGCGTGGTCCTCAACCGCCCATCGGAGACGTCCGTCGGGGACGTCGCGCCCGAACTCGCGGACGTGACCGACGACCTGATCTACATCGGCGGCCCTGTTCAGCCCCAGGCCCTCGTGGTCCTCGCCGAGTTCAGCGATCCCTCGGCCGCCGCGTGGATCGTCGCCGCCGACGTCGGCTTCGTCGCCGCCGAGACCGCGGATCTCGAGCAAATCGTCCGCAGGGGCCGCGTCTATGCGGGCTACTCGGGCTGGGGCGAGGGCCAGCTCGAGGCGGAGCTCGAGGAGGAGGCCTGGATCGTCGAGCCGCCGCTGCCGGCAGAGCTCTTCCCCGATGATCCCGAATCGCTCTGGCACGACGTGCTGACCCGCAAGGGCGGCCAGTTCGCGCTCGTGGCGAGGATGCCGGAGGATCCGTCGCTGAACTAGGGATCAGCCGGCGCCCGCGTGTCCCGCGCTCGTGGCGTCTTCGGGAGTCACCGGGCCCGGCGCTGCGCAGAGGGGCGCTCGTCGCGATGCCGGTCGCGGTCGCGCTCCTCGCCGAGCTCGTCACGGACGACGAGACCGCCGCGGCCATCGGCACGTCGGCCCTGATCTCCGGCTTCGTTGCGTTCGACGCGCCGGCCGCGACCCGGGCGGCGTGGTACGCGGCGGTCGCGCCGGCGGTAGGGCTTGCGGCGGCGTTCGGCATCGTCTGCGGCCAGGCTGCGGTGCCGGCGGTCGTCGGGATGGCGCTGGTGGGCGGTGCCGGGGGCTACCTGGTCGCGGTCTCGCCACGGGTCGCGATCTACGGCCTCACGACCGTGCTCGCGTTCCTGATCGCGGAGGGGCTTTACCTGGATCTCGACGACGCACCGGCCGGGTTCGCGCTCGGCGTCGCCGGTGCGCTCCTCCAGGCGGCCTGGGCGATCGCTCTCGCGATCCTGCTTCGGGAGGGGGCCGAACCACTGAGCCCGCGGCGCTCGATCCGCGAGGCGAGCGAGCGGCTGCGCGCCGGGCTCAGCCTGCGGGCGCCGGCCATGCGCCACGCGCTTCGCTTCGGCCTCGCGCTCGCTGCGGGGGTCACCATCTACCGCGTCGTCGATCTCGGCGCGCACGGCTATTGGGTCCCGCTGACGATCCTGTTCGTGCTCAAGCCCGATCCCTACGAGACTCACCGCAGGCTCGCGATGCGGGCGGCGGGCACCGTCGCCGGCCTGGTCCTCGCGACGGCGCTCGCCGAGCTTCTCGGCGAGCAGATCGCGGCAACCACGGTCGTGCTCTCGGCGGCGGCCGCCTGCGCGTTCGCGCTCTTGGCGATCGAGTACGCGCTGTTCACGACGGCGATCACGCTCTACGTCGTCCTGCTCACGGACAGCCTCGGGAGTCCCGCGCTCGAAGCGGCCGACGAGCGCGCCGTTGGGACGGCTCTCGGGATCTTCATTGCAGGGGCCGCGTTCTGGATCTGGGGGGATGTGCGCTCACGCGGGACAATCTGAGACATGCCGACGAGCGTGGGGCAACAGCTGCGCGAGGCGCGCACCCGTCAAGGGATCGCGCTCGGCGAGGTCGAGCGGGTCACGAAGATCCGCCTCAAGTACCTGGAGGCGATCGAGGCCGACCAATGGGAGGAGCTCCCGGGGGAGGCGTACGCGCGCGGCTTTCTCACCACCTACGCCCAGCTCCTCGGGCTCGACGACCGATCCCTGGTCGAGCAGTACCGGGAGACCCTCTCGGAGCCGGCCCCGGAGCCGATCCCCGAGACCATGCTGCCGCAGCGGATCGGCCGCCGGCCCGGGATCCGGCCGGCGCTCGCATTGGTGCCGATCGTGGTCATCGCCGCGATCGTCGCGCTCGTGGTGGCGATCTCGGGCGGGTCGGACGACGGCGGCGGCGCCGGACGTCGCGCGGGGAGCGGGGGCGCGCACGCGCAGGAGCCGTCACGAGAGGAGCCGGGGACGACGAGCACGACTCAGGCCGAGCCGTCTCGCCCGTCGATCGAGCTTCGCCCCACCGACGCCGTTTGGGTCTGCCTCGTGGATCAGAAGGGGCGGGCTTTGGTCAACGCCGAGACGCTGGGGCCCGGCGACGCACGGGGGCCGTTCGAGGCCCACAGCTTCGAGCTCACGCTCGGCAACGGCGCGATCGAGATCGATGTCGACGGCAAGCCGATCGACGTGCCCGACGCGGCTGAGCCGCTCGGCTACAGGGTCAGCGAAGACGGCGTCGAGGAGCTCGCCGAGGCGTCGCGGCCGACCTGCACCTGAGCGCCGTGAGCATCAGTCGTAGCGGTCGAGCAGGCGAAGGATCGTGCCCACCATCGGCGGGTCGCGAAAGGCGTTGTAGGCGCGCAGGAACTGGATCTTGCCACGGCGGCGCGAGTGCAGGCACTGGGGGAAGAAGGCCGGGTAGGAGACCCGGTAGCCGTATCTCGCCTGCTGCTTCGCCCGATGGCGGATGAGCGCCATGCGACGGGCGGTCGTGAAGTCCTTGATGAAGCGGCAGCCGCCACTCTTCGGTCGCGCCGGGTTGTTGTTCAGGTGGTACATCACCGGTCGGCGATGCGACATGCGCCTCACCGCGGGCTTGTTGAGCTTGAAGTTGAAGTCCTGCACCGCGAAGTAGTCGGAGCGCAGCGGCAGGGTGAGCCGCCTGCTGAGGCCGAAGACGTTTCCGCCGATCCATTCGCCGTGCGCGTGCGCGTCGGCGATCGCAGCGCGGATCATCCGCGGCCGCTTGAGGTAGGCACCGGAGTAGAAGTCGAAGAACCAGCCGTCGTTGTGGAGGACGGAGCGGACCCGGTGCATCATCCGCAGGAGCTCCCGGCCCTTGCCGTACTGCTCGGCGTTGAGTGCGACGTCGAACTGCGCATCCGGGCTCGTGGTGTGCACGATCCGCCTGATCTCGTTCCACGCTCGGATCTCCTTGTGCTTCGGGTGCTGGCCCTTGGCGTAGCGCAACAGGCCGGTGACCCAGGTCGGGCGGAGGCTGGCGAGCGAGCGCCCGATCCGGCGGGCGTTGGAGTTACGGACGGTGTTGATTCGCGTGTGCTCGACCCGAGCCGATGCGATTCGCGACATGGGCGGAGGCGGCGGCGCCGGGATCACGACCTGGGCCGAGGCGCGCGGGATCTCCGGGGCGCCCGCGGGCAGGACGAACATCGCCGCGGCCAGGAACGCAGCGATCAGCGGTGCGATGAGTCGCAGCATCAGACGCGCTGCATATCACGCCTCCTCAGATCGAACGCACGATAAGCCCTCTTATGTCCCCCTGGGCGCTGCCGGGATCGATTGAACACTGATGCCGCCCATGAGCGATACCGGTGCTCAATCGTCTGCGTTACGCCGTTTTAGGCGTCGCCAGGCGTGGGTAGGGGGCGCTTAGCTCGGAGGCCTAGGCCGCTGAGCGGATCGAGGGCCCGGGTCACCCCCCACCCGGGTCCTCGACTTGTTTTTCCCGGGCTTGTGCCGCTCTTCGCCTATGGTGCGCACCAGTCGTCGAATGAGCACCTCACGACGCCACCGAAGAGCACCGGGGGATCTGCCCTCGCCGGGCGGGCCCGGAGACGCGCTTGCGACCGAGGATGAGCTCCTCGCGGCGTATGCGCGCACCCGTGACGAAAACGCCCGCGAGGAGCTCGTCCGGCGCTTTTTGCCGTTCGCGCGCAGCCTCGCGCTGCGTTACAGCGGCGGGGTCGAGCCGAGCGATGACCTGATCCAGGTCGCGAGCCTCGGCCTCGTGTCGGCGCTCGAGCGCTTCAACCCGGAGCGCGGGGTTCCGTTCGCGGCCTTCGCCGGCCCGACGATCCTCGGTGAGCTGCGCCGCCACTTCCGCGATCGGGTCTGGACTCTGCGGGTCCCGCGTGGCCTCCAGGAGCGGATCCGGGCGGTCGAGGATGCAATCACGAAGCTCAGCCACCAGCTCGAACGTTCTCCGACCGTGACCGAGATCGCAGCGCTGATCGATGTGACCGAGGCGGATGTGCTGGAGGCGTTCGAGGCCGCCGGTGCCCGGCGGACGATCTCACTCGACCAGCCTGCGGCGAGCTCCGAGCCCGGCGACGAGGCGCCGATCGGAGAGCGGATCGGCACCGATGACCCGGGCTTCGAGCTGGTCGAGGACCGGGCGACGCTCGACGCGACCGCCAACATCCTCGAAGAGACCGAGCGCGAGGTCCTGCGCTTGAGGTTCGGCGAGGACCTCACGCAGTCGAAGATCGCCGACCGGGTCGGGTACTCGCAGATGCACGTCTCACGGATCCTCAGACGCGCGCTGGGCAAGCTCAGGGATGCCGCAGCGCTCGACGACGGCTCGGAGCCCGACGAGATGGAGCCTCCGAGCTGATCAGGTGAGCGGCTGCGAGCGGTTGGCGATCCTCACCGCCAGCACCTCGCCCGCGTCGATGTGGTCGATGCGGACGTCGTCCGCGAGCGACTCCAGGGTCGCGTCCAGCGTCGGGATGCGCATCCCGTCGACGAGCCGCCTCGCGCCGCCGTCCGCGAGCGGCCCGACCTTGACCTCGAACGCCCCGCTCTCCTCGCTGACGACGATCCTCGCGGTGCCGTCGGGAAAGCCGTCGCGCCCGCCGGCGGAGATCGCGTCTGACAGCAGCACGGCATCGGAGAGATCGTCCACGGAGAACTCCGCCCGGGCCGCGAACATCGAGATCACGCGCGAGAGGATCGGCGCCAGCAGGTCACCGGCCGGCAGCGTGATCCGCGTCTCCTCGCCGAGCTCCGGGACGTCGACGGCCGCACCGGCCCCGTTCGAGGAAAACGGCACCTGCATCCGCACCTCCGTGCCTCGGCCGGGCTCGCCGCTGATCGAAAAGCTTCGCGTGAGCGCGGCGATCAGCGGCAGGCCGAGGCGCAGGCTTCGCTGCTCGACGTCGGCGAGCGGCCGGATCCCGCTCCCGTAGTCGCGGACCGTGATCGTGAGCACGTCGGTGTCCGGCCACGCCTCCACCTCGAGCGGCCCGGGGTCCGGGCCCTCGTAAGCGTGGACGACCACGTTCATGCAGGCCTCGGTGACGACCGTCTTCAGGTCCGCCACCTCCGACGCCTCCATCTCGAGCGCCTCCGCGAGACCGGCGAGGGCGTGCCGGATTAGAGCGACGTTTTCGCCGCGCGCCGGCAGGGAAAACGCAACTCGGGCCTCGCCGTCCATCGGCCGACTCCTACCCACGGCCCCCGGGGCTAATCGCGCCTCCAGGCGCGGCCCAGGAGGCTGCCCAGGCGTCCGGCCCGCGCGTTGGCGCGGAAGCTGCCCTTGCCGGGCTCGGGCGGCGGGAGCTTCTCGACGGCCTGCGGGTCGATCGCCAGGGTCACGCCCCGCTCGGCTGTTCGCGCCACCTCCGGGGCGTCGACGAACTTCGCGTCGCCGGAATTGGTGAGGATCACAAACCCGTCGAGGATGTGCTCGCGGTAGTTGTCGACGACCTGGTCGACCTTGCCGACCACGGTGCCGTCGGACGCGTAGACCGGCGCTCCGCGCGGGACCGCCGTGTAGTGGATCGCCTGTCCGTCGTCGACCATGCCGAAAGCATAAGGTGAGCGGCGATGGCCGGATACTCAGGCACGCCGCTCGCGCGGAAGCTGGGGATCAAGGAGGGCCAGAGAGTCGCGTTTCAGGCGGCTCCGGAGGGCTTCGAGGCGCTCCTCGGCGAGCTCCCGGCGGGGGTGGCCGTGAAGCGGCGGGCGACGACGCCGCTCGACGTCGTCGTCGCCTTCTTTAAGCGTCGCGCCGAGCTCGAGCGGCGCTTCACGCGCCTGGCCGAGACGATCCGGCCCGCCGGCGGCCTCTGGATCGCGTGGCCGAAGCGCTCCTCCGGCGTCGCCACGGACCTCACGGAGGATGTCGTCCGCGAGCTCGCGCTCGCCGCGGGCCTCGTCGACAACAAGGTCTGCGCGATCGACGAGACCTGGTCCGGCTTGCGGCTCGTCTTCAGGCTCCGCGACCGCTGAGGCGCTCACGGACCTCGGGGCGCTCGCAGAACTCGGCGATGGCCCTCGAGAGCCTGCCGCCCTGCCACGCAAGCGGCGAGGAGCCCGGCTCCTCGCTGATCAGCTCCGCGCGCGGCAGCCGCTCCGCCCACGCCTCGGCGGTCGCATACGGGTGGCCCGGATCCGAATCGTCATGGCTCGCGATCACCAGCGCCGGGACGTCGAGGAACTCGAGCTCGCTGAGGCCGTCGAACGGCCGCGATCGCGGCACCTCGCGAAGCGCGCGCGCGACCGCCTCCGGATGCCGGTGCCGACCAAGCCGGTCCCGGGTGATCCGCAGCACCGTGTCGCGCCACTCCGGCGGGAGGTCGTGGTCGTAAGCGTCGATGAACCCCTCCACGCCGCCCTCCTCGAGTCCGTTCGCGAGCCGGTCCCAGTAGGCCGCCGACTCGGGGTCGAGCGGGGTGCCGGCGTAGGCCGGGCCGATCGCGACGACGGCGGCGACCCGCTCGGGCTCGCTGAGCGCGTACGCGGTGAGCGCGTGGGCGCCCATCGAGTGGCCTGCGAGGATCACCGGCTCGGAGGCGAGCTCGCCGATCAGTGCCCCGAGGTCGGCACTCAGCTCCTCGTAGGAGTAGCCGCCGCCGGCGGGGGCCGGATCGGACCCCCCGTGGCCGCGAGCGTCATAGGCGATCGCCCGAAAGCCGCGCCGCGGGAGGAGGCGCGAGCCGTGGACGACGTACCGCCGCGAGGCCGTGAGGCCGTGGCAGAGGAAGATCGGCGGTCCGTCGCCGCTCGTCTCACCGGCGAGCGCATGGCCGCCGACGTCGATCGCAAACGGCGCGGGATCGAGGCTCACGCCGCGGCCGCCCGCGCAACCGAGAGCGCCGCGGACAGGTGCTCGACGTCCTTGTAGCGCAGGCCGAGCAGCGCCACGTGCCGGTACCGGACGATGCCGTCGGGATCGACGATGAAGATCGAGCGCCGGATGAGGCCACCGACGGTGATCACGCCATACGCCCGGGCTGTCCTGTGGTCGGGGTCGGAGAGCAGCGGAACCGTCAGCGCGTGCTCGGCGACGAACCGCTCATGCGAGGCGGCGGACTGGGGCGAGATCCCGAGCATCTCGGCGTCGAGCTCGTCGAGGTAATCGGCGCCGTCGCGGTAGGAGCAGAACTGGCGGGTGCAGACCGGAGTGAAATCACCGGGATAGAAGGCGAGGATCACCCATCGGCCGCGGAAGTCCGACAGCCGATACGTCCGCTCTCCGGTGCCCGCTAGCTCGAAGTCCGGCGCGTGATCCCCAACGTCCACCCTCGCCATCTCCTGCGAGCGTAGCGACGCGCGGCCGCTCAGCCGGCTTGGATCGCGACCTCGTCGATCAGGACGGTCTGGCTCGGCTGCTCGGTGTCCGGGTTCCCTAGGTCATTGATCGCCTTGACCACGTCCACGCCCTCGGTGACCTTGCCGAGCACCGCGTAGTCGGGCGGCAGCCCCGCGTCCGCCGGGGCGGTGACAACGAAGAACTGGCTTCCTGAGGCGCCCGGCGGCTCGATCTCCGTCTTCGCCATCGCCACGAGCCCGCGCCGGTACACGGTCTGCTCCGGCGGCGGCTCGACCACCGTGTAGCCGGGGCCGCCGGTGCCCTTGCCCGTGGGGTCGCCGCCCTGGATCACGAAGCCCGGCGCCACGCGGTGAAACGTCGTGCCCTCGTAAAAGCCCTGCTCGGCGAGGAACGCGAACGAGTTGGCCGTCTTCGGCGAAGTCTTCGCGGCCAACTCGATGCGGAACTGGCCGCAGCTGGTCTTCACGGTCGCGGTCGCCGGCTCGCCGGGGTCGAGCACGCGCTCCGGCCTTTTGAACCGCTCCTCCCCGGGCGCCGGCGCCTCGACCTGCGCGCAGGTCCCCGAGTCGCCGGCCGTGGTCGATGCCGCCGTCGTGTCCGATGAGGAGTCGTCGTCGTCGTCGCAGCCCGTGAGTGCCGCGGCGGCCACGCAGGCGACGAGGAGCACGATCGCGAGCCGGGCCGGCACCATCGCGCCCGAGGCTAGTACAGGTCCCGGCGGCCGCCGGCGAGGCGCCCGCAGGTTGCGAAGATTGGCGGATGGCCGAGGAGGACCAGCGCTCGATTCCCGGGCGTACGCGCCTGATCGGCCGGACGCTGAACGCCGCGGTGGCCCACGCTCCGGTGCTCTGGCCGCTCCTCCGGCCGCCGATGCGCCGCTTCTTCGACCGCCTCGCCCCGGGCTGGGACGAGCGCACGAGCGCCCGCTCCGTCGAGCATCTGGCGGCCTTGGCGGCGGCAGCCGCGCGCGTTCACCCGGCCCCCGAGCGCGTCCTCGACCTCGGCACGGGCACGGGCGAGGCGGCTCTCTTTTTGGCGCGAGAGTTCCCGCAGGCCAGCGTCCGCGGCGTCGACCTCGCCGAGGAGATGGTCCGGCTCGCTCAGGCCAAGGTCGGGCTCGACCCCTCCGGAAGGATCGCGTTCCGGGTGGCGGACGCGGGCAGGCTGCCGTACGACGCCGACTCGTTCGACCTCGTCGCGCAGCTCAACATGCCGCCCTTCTTCGGCGAGATCGGCCGCGTGCTGCGGCCCGGCGGCCACGTGATCGTCGCCGCCAGCTACGGTGACCGGACGCCGTTCTACACGCCGCAGAGCGTGCTCGAACGCGGCTTCCGGCGCCACGGGATCGAGGCGGTGGAGCACGGCACCACGGGGCCGGGAACGTGGTTTTTGGGACGCCGTCGCGCCTGAACTACCCTCAACCTCGCTCGATGGCCGCCCCGACCGCCCCGAAGTACCTGCTGCTCGTAAACCCCTCCGCCGGCGCGGGACGCGCCCGCGAGCTCCTTCCCCAGGTCGAGCGCGCGATGAGCACGCACGGCCTTGATCACCGATCGCTCTTCACGGAGGGAATCGAGCATGGCTGCGAGCAGGCGCTCGCCGCCGCCGAGGTCGGGGAGCTCCCGGTCGTGATGAGCGGCGACGGCCTGATCGGGCAGGTCGGCGGCGCGCTCGCGGGAACGGGCACGCCGCTCGGCGTGATCCCCGGCGGCCGCGGCAACGACCTTGCGCGCGTCCTCGGCATCCCCGGCGACGTCGAGGCGGCCGTCGACGTGCTCGCCGCCGGCACCTGGCGCGAGATCGACGTCGGTGAGGTGAACGGCAGGCGCTTTCTCGGCATCGCGAGCTGCGGCTTCGACTCCGACGCGAACCGGATCGCCAACGAGACCAGGTTCATCAGGGGCAACCTCGTCTACGCCTACGCGGCGCTCCGCGCGCTGGTCGCCTGGAAGCCCGCGACCTTCACCCTCGAGATGGACGGCGTCAACAGGCGCGTGACCGGCTACACGGTCGCCGCCGCCAACAACAAGGCCTACGGCGGCGGCATGTACGCGGCCCCGGACGCGGAGCTCGACGATGGGCTGCTCGACGTCGGCGCCACAGGCAACGTCGGCAAGCTCCGCTTCCTACGGGGCCTCGCCAAGATCTTCGACGGCGAGCACTTCGAGCTGCTCGAGGTCCAGTCCTGGAAGGCGCCGGAGGTCCGCATCGAGGCCGACCGGCCGTTCGCCGTCTACGCCGACGGCGACCACGTCGCCGACCTGCCGGCGACCGTCAGCCTGCTCCCGCACGCGCTGCGGATCATCGCCCCGCACCCCGCATGACCACCTCCCCCCTCTTCTCCACGAAGCTCGCCCTGGCGCGCGTCAGCGGGTCGCTGAGCCGCCGGAGCGGCCGGGGAGGCGGAACCACGTTGCCCGGGCGGCTGCTCCTCAGGATGGCCCCAGACGCCGTCTCGCGCCTTGGGCGGCGCCTCACCGCGGGCTCGACGATCGTCAGCGCCACGAATGGCAAGACGACGACCGCCGGGATGATCGCAGCGGCCCTTCGCGCCGCCGGCCGCGATCCGGTCCACAATCGCGCCGGCTCGAACATGAGCTGGGGCGTCGCGACGGCGCTTCTCGAGCAGCGGGGGAGCGAGGGCCTGTTCGAGGTGGACGAGGCCTGGCTGCCGCGAATCGCCGCCGAGCTCGATCCGAAGTTGATCGTGCTCGGGAACCTGTTCCGCGACCAGCTCGACCGCTATGGCGAGCTCGAGCGGCTCGCTGACGACTGGGCGGTGATGGTGGACGCTCGCGCGGGCCGAACGGGGCTCGTGCTGAACGCCGACGACCCGCTCATCGCGGACCTCGGACGCGACTCGGAGCTGCGCCGCCGCGAGGGCGTTACGTACATCGGCATCGAGGACCCGAGCCAGGCGCTCCCCGAGCTCCAGCATGCCTTCGATGCCAAGCACTGTCGCCGCTGCGGGCATCCGTATGCCTACGAGCGCGCCTTCGTCGGCCACCTCGGCCACTACACGTGTCCGAACTGCGGCGCGGACCGGCCGGCGCCCGACGTCGCCGCGACCAGGATCGAGCTGCTCGGGATGCGCGGCTCGCGCACGCGCGTGCGCACGCCCGAGGGCGAGGCCGACCTGGACCTCCCCCTCCCCGGCGTCTACAACGTCTACAACGCGCTCGCGGCGCTCGCCGCGGCGCTTCGACTCGGCGTCTCGCTGGAGGCCGCGACCGAAGCGCTTGCCTCGGTGCACGCGGCCTTCGGACGGGTCGAGACGATCGAGGTCAGCGGCCGGCCGGTCTCGATCCTGCTGATCAAGAACCCCGCCGGCGCGAACGAGGTGCTGCGGACGTTGCGACTCGAGGCGACGGCGCGCGACGGCGAGGGCCTCGACCTCTGGATTGCGCTCAACGACCGGATCGCCGACGGCCGCGACGTCTCCTGGGTTTGGGACGCTGACTTCGAGCTCCTGGCGGGATCCGCCCGGAGCGTAATCTGCGCGGGGACGCGCGCGCCGGAGATGGCGCTGCGGCTCAAGTACGCGGGCCTTGAGGAGAGTCGGCTCGCGATCGAGCCATCGATCGAGCGCTCCCTCGATCGCGCGCTGGCTGCCGCGGACGGCGGCGTCTTCGCGCTGCCCACCTACACGGCGCTGATCGAGCTCCGGACCCTGCTCTCGGCACGCGGGCTCGCACCGGAGTTCTGGCGGTGAGCGCGGCGAGCGGCAGCGCCGCGGCCGGAGCGAACGCCGTCTGGCACGACGTCGAGTGCGGCGCCTACGCGGCGGATCTGGCGCTGTGGAACGAGCTCGCCCGCGGCGCCGGCGGGCCCGTGCTCGAGCTCGGCGCGGGCACGGGCCGCGTCGCGCTGCGGCTCGCTGCCGCCGATCTGGACGTCATGGCGGTGGATTCGGAGCCCGAGCTCCTGGAGGCCCTGGCCGAGCGCGCGGCGGAGCGCGGCGTGTGCGTGCGGACGGTCATCGCCGACGTCCGCGAGCTCGCGCTCGGCCGGCGGTTCGCCGCGATCCTCGCGCCGATGCAGCTCGTCCACCTCATGGGCGGCGACCGTGGCCGGGCCGCGATGCTCGAGGCGTCTGCACGTCACCTCGAGCCGGGCGGGTTCCTGGCGGCGGCCCTGCTCGCCGACGAGGCGGTCGATGAGCTCGCGCCCGCGGCCGGCGCGGCGGAGCTGCTGCCCGACGTGCTCGAGCTCGATGGCTGGGTCCACTCGAGCCTCCCGGTCGAGGTCGCGTTCGAGACGGATCGGATCGAGGTCCGGCGCCTTCGGCAGTTGGTCTCACCGGCCGGCGAGCTCAGCGAGCGGATCGACGTAACCCGCCTCGACCGCGTCGACGCCGAAAGCTTCGAGGGTGAGGCCGGGGCCGTCGGCTTCATCACCCGCGAACGGGTCCGGATCGCGGCGACGGCCGACCACGTCGCCTCGGTGGTCTGCGTCCTGGAGGCGCCGCGATGACGGGCAAGCTCCGCCTGCTCGCGCTCTACCCGGACCAGATGAACATCTACGCCGACCGCGGCAACATCCTCCTCCTGCGAAAGCGCTGCGAGTGGCGCGGGATCGGCTTCGAGCAATCCGTGGCCGGGCCCGGCGAGAGCTTCGACCCGGGCGCCCACGACCTCGTCTACATCGGCGGCGGACAGGACCGCGACCAGCGTCTGGTCGCCGAGGACATGCGAACGACGAAGCGCGACGCGATTGCGGCCGCCGTCGAGGACGACGCGGTGGTGCTTGCCGTCTGCGGCGGTTATCAGCTCCTGGGGCACAGCTACCAGCTGGCCGGCGAGCGAATCGCCGGGCTCGGGATCGCCGACCTGGAGACGATCCGCGAGCCGGGCAAGCGCCTGATCGGAAACGTCGCGATCGAGGCCGAGCTGGGCCGCGAGGGCGCCGCGATGACGATCGCCGGGTTCGAAAACCACGGCGGGCGCACCTACCTTGGCCGGTCCGCCACGCCGCTTGGACGCGTCGTCAAGGGATTCGGGAACAACGGCGGCGACGGCTTCGAGGGCGTTCGGCTTCGGAACCTGATCGGCACCTACCTGCACGGGCCCCTGCTGCCAAAGAACGCGGCGCTTGCCGACCGCCTGATCGCGCTGGCGTTAGCGCGCCGCGAGGGCGCCGAGCCCGAGCTGGCGCCGCTCGACGACGCGCTCGAGTCCGCCGCGCACGAGAGCGCCCGCGCGGCGGCGCTGCGGGGCTAGGACGCGATCAATACCACCTGCCGCGCGCGAAACCGCCGAAGGCGATCAGGCCGATCAGGGCGATGATCAGGCCGAGCCAGACGCTCCAGAAGATCGCCACCACGATCCCGATGATGACCAGGATCCCGCCGAGCGAGATCCCGGCTACTCCATCGCCACGCTCACGTGTTGCCACGGCTCCTCCTCCGTCAGTGGGCACGGCATCCTTTGCCGCAAGCCTCTATCGCGGTGGACATACCCGCGCTGGCGCCGCGAGAATCCTGGCGCTCGCGGGCGCTCAGCGCCCGGAGGACCCGAAGCCGCCCTCGGCGCGGGAGGTCGGGGACAGGGCCTCGACCTCCACGGGGTCCGCGTCGGCGAGCGGGCACACCAAGAGCTGCGCGATCCGCTCGCCTGTGGCGAGCTCGAACGGCTCGCGCGGGTCGGTGTTCAGCATCAGCACCCGCAGCTCGCCGCGGTATCCAGGGTCGATCAGCCCGGGCGCGTTCGTGAGCGTGACACCGTGCCTGGTGGCGAGCCCCGAGCGCGGCAGCACGAGGCCGCCGTGGCCGGGCGGGATCTCGACCGCGAGCCCGGTGCCCACGCTCGCGCGGCCGCCGGCCGGCGCGATCGTCACGGCCTCGGCCGCGTAGAGGTCGAGGCCGGCGTCGTCGGAATTCGCCCGCGTGGGGAGCTTCGCGCCCTCGGAGAGGACCTTGAAGCGGAGCTCCATCGATCTCAGGCGGCGTGGCGGCCGCCGGCGCCGTTCACCGAGAGGTCGCCGAAGCGGTGCGCGAGCGCGGCGGGGATCCGCGCTCGGACGAGCACTCCGTCGTCGCGGTCGGTGCGCTCGAGGTCGCCGGCGAGCTCGTGGATCTCCGAGAGGCGCCCGCCCTCGGAGTACGGCACGAGGAGCTCCACCTCCCGCAGCGTCTCCTCGAACGCCGCCTCGACCCGGTCGCGAAGATCCTCGATCCCGTCCCCCGTCGTGGCCGAGACTCCGACGGCGTCCTGTGCACCGACGAGCAGCGCGCTCCGCTCCTCGGCGGAGAGCAGGTCGATCTTGTTGTAGACGACGATCCGCGGCTGCTCGCCGGCCCCGATCTCCTCGAGCGTCGAGTCCACGGCCGCGCGCGCCTCCGCCCGCATCGGCTCGGGCTGTGAGCCGTCGATCACGTGCACGATCAGGTCCGCGAGTCGCGTCTCCTCGAGGGTTGCCTTGAACGCCTCGACGAGCTGATGCGGGAGCTTGCGGATGAACCCGACGGTGTCGGTGACCAGGTAGCTGCGCCCGTTGTGCTCGTAGCTGCGAGTGGTCGGGTCGAGCGTATGAAAGAGCCTCTCCCCCACGCTGACTCCGGCGCCGGTGAGCGCATTGAGGAGCGTCGACTTGCCGGCGTTCGTGTATCCCGCGAGCGCGACTGCGGGAAGCGCCGACGACTCGCGCCGGGCGCGCATCACGCCGCGGTTTCGCTCCACGCGGGTCAGCCGGCGTCGCAACGCCGAGATCCGGTCGCGAGCCAGGCGGCGGTCGGTCTCGATCTGCGACTCGCCTGGGCCCCTTGTGCCGATGCCGCCGTCCATGCGGCCGGCGCCGAGGCGCTCGAGATGGGTCCACAGCCCCCTCATCCGGGCGAGGTTGTACTCGAGCTGCGCCAGCTCGACCTGGAGCTTGCCCTCCGCCGAGTGCGCATGGTCGGCGAAGATGTCGAGGATGATGGCCGTGCGATCGATCACCGGCACGTCGAGCGCGGCCTCGAGGTTGCGCTCCTGGCGTGGAGCGAGCTCGTCGTCGCAGGCGACGAGGTTCGCGCCATCGCGCTTGATCTCCGCCTTGAGCTCCGCGAGCTTCCCGCGCCCGAGGTAACGGTCCGGATCGGGCTCCGGCCGCACCTGGACGAGCTCGCCCGCGGTGGCGACGCCCGCTGTTCGGAGGAGCTCCTTGAGCTCCGCGAGCGGGTCGGCGCCGTCGACCGCGCGAGGGGCGATGCCGATCGCGAGCGCGCGCTGGCGCGCCCGGGCATTTCGGATTCCCGCTCCGTTCTCCATCGCATTGAGTCTAGGCCGCGCGGGGGCGCGATCCGGGATACGCTCCGCGCCGCGTGAAGGTATTCCTGACCGGAGGCACCGGCTTCATCGGCGGCCATGTGGCGCGTCAGCTTCGCGAGCGCGGCGACGACGTCCGCACCCTCGTGCGTTCGACCGCGAAGGCGGCCGCGCTCGAGGAGCTCGGCTGCGAGCTCGTGATCGGCGACCTGTCCGACTCCGCGGCGCTTGCCGACGGCCTCGACGGCGCCGACGCGATCATCCACAACGCCGCGATCTACAAGGTCGGGATCCCGCAGAGCGAGCACCGCGCGATGTACGAGACGAACGTCGTGGGCACCGAGCGGGCGCTGACGGCGGCGCTCGACGCCGGGACGCAGAAGGTCGTCTACGTGTCCACGGTCGGCGCCTTCGGCAACACGCACGGCGAGGTCGTCGACGAGAGCTACGAGCACCCCGGCCACGATTTCACCTCCTATTACGAGCAGACGAAGTACGAGGCCCACCAGGTCGCGAAGCGACTGATCGCCGAGCGCGGGCTGCCCTGCGTGATCGTCCAGCCCGGCGGCGTCTACGGTCCCGACGACCACTCGGCGCTCGGCGTTCAGATCGACCAGTTCCTCGCCGGACGGATGCCGATGATGGCCTTCCCCGAGCTCGGCTTCAACCTCGTCCACGTCGAGGACGTCGCCGGTGGGATCCTGCTCGCCCTCGACAAGGGCAAGGTCGGGGAGGCCTACGTGCTCGGCGCCCAGATCACGACCATGCGCGAGCTGATCGAGACGGTCGCGAAGGTGTCCGGGAAGAAGGCGCCGAAGCGCGCCCTGCCAACGGGGCTGCTCAAGGCGCTGCGGCCGGTCGGGCCCGTGGTCGGCAAGTTCATGGGCCAGCCGCCGAACCTCGGTGAGCTGATCACGTCGGCCGACAACGTCACCTTCTGGGCCAAGCACGACAAGGCGATCGCCGAGCTCGGCTATTCCCCCCGCGGGCTGGAGCAGGGCGTCCGCGACATGCTCGCGGCCGAGGGCAGGCTGCCGGCCGCAGCGGCCGCTCGAGCGCGAAATCTCTAGGCCCGAGCGGCGCGCTGCGGCGGCGCGTGCGGCATCAGCGCCGCGGCCGCGATCACCGCCGCGAACGCGAGGCCGCGAAGGAGCCCTTCGACCAGCCCGGAGCCGATCGGGTCGCCGAAGACGACGACGCCACCGAGGATCGCGGCGCAGTTGGCGGCAACGGAGGCGGTCGCGATAACCGGGACCGCCTCGCCGAGCTGCATGCCGCGGGCGAGGGCGAAGAACGCGCCCAGGCCGCCGATCACGGCGAGGGCGGTCCAGGGGCTGAGCAGCGCGATCGCGCCACCGGCACTGGTCGCCTCGGTGAGCGCCTTGATCGCCACGTTCGAGACGCCGATGAGAAGCCCGGATGCGAGCCCCAGGACGACGCCGTGGCAGATCGAGCCGCGGCGAAGCGCGCCGGAGGCGAAGAGGACGAGGCCGGCGCCGAACGTCACCGCCTCGAAGGCGACGAGCGTCGCGATCGAGTAGCCGTCGTTCTCGC
>DATHAL010000087.1:0-9747 GCA_035296705.1 Solirubrobacterales bacterium | reverse complement strand
CGGGCGCACAGCTCCTTGAGCGCGGGGTCGAGGCTCCCACCCTCGAGCACGTTCGCCCGCGTGGCTCGATACGTCCGCAACACGTCCGGGACGCGAGCGCGGATGGCATCGCCCGCGCCGACCGGATCGACCCTCCTGGTCATCCCCGCGCCCTCGCGCGAAGCTCGTGGGGCGCCAGGCCCTCGTCGGACTCGTCGAGCACCTCGTGGTGGCCGATGTCCAGGGTTCGGATCCACGACTGCTGCCCGAAGGTGACGCCGACGAAGTAGCCGAGCTCCACCAGCTCCTCGTCGGAGAAGTGCAGGTGGAGGCGCTCCCAGAAGTCGTCGTCGGCCTCCTCGGGGTTCCAGACGATCGCTTGCGCGTAGGCGAGCGCCGCCTTCTGACGCTCGTCGTAGCGATCCGAGGCCTCGAACTCCAGCAGCTCGTCGTAGTCGCGCTCGACGAGCCCCTGATCGCGACCGCCGGTCGAGCGCTGGTTGCCGCAGTACAGGCATTCGACCGTCCTGGACACGTACACGCGGCAGAGCTCCTTGATCGCGTGATCGCAGACCCCGTTGCGGAACGTGTGTTCCCATTGAGCCCAGAAGTCGCGGAGCGTCGCCGGAACGTGGGCGCGAATCGCCTGGCTCTCGGGCCTCGGGGTCCCGTGGCGAGCCGCGTGGTCGAGGATCGCGCGCAGTTCCGGGTCCTCGATCCCCTCGACGGGGTAGTAGCTGATCCTTGGCATTCGCACCCTCCTCCCCAGGAGTCGCTCAGCGTCTGCAATCGAGTGTAACGAGGCTCACCGAGACGTCCCAGAGCCGGTTTCGAGCCGCCCGCGCACCGACTCGACGATCGTCTCCGCGGCCGGCAGGAAGGCATCCTCGAGCGTCGGGCTGTATGGCACAGGGGTCTCGTCGGTGGCGATGATCCAAGCGTCGTCGAGGTCGTGCAACCCCTCCTCGGCGACGATCCCGAGCACGCCCGACGCCCAGCCGCCCGTCCGCGGACCCTCCTCGACCGCCAGCAACCGATTGGTCTTCGAGACCGACGCGAGTACGGTCGCTGCGTCGAGCGGCCGCAGGGTGCGCAGGTCGACGACCTCCACGTCGAGGCCGTCGCTCGCCAGCGTCTCGGCGGCCTCGAGTGCGTCGCGAACGCCCTTCGACACCGAGACGATCGTCAGGTCGTTGCCCTCGCGGGCGACCGCCGCCCGGCCGATCTCGATCGTCTCCTCCTGGGGCTCTGGACCCTTGACCGAATAGAGGCGCTTGTGCTCGAGGAAGATCACCGGGTTGTCGTCGCGAATCGCCGCCTTCAGCAGGCCCTTCGCATCCGCCGGCGAGGACGGGGCGACGACCTTCAGCCCCGGGATTCCCTGGAACCAGGTGCCGTGGATCTGGGAATGCATCGCCCCGAAGCGGCCGCCGGCGCCGACTGCGGAGCGGACGACCAGCGGCGCGCTCCCCTGCTCGTTCGAGACGTACCAGAGCTTCGCCGCCTGGTTGACGAGTGAGTCCATGGGCAGCCCCATGAAGTCGCCGAACATGATCTCGATCACCGGCCGCAGTCCGGTTGCGGCGGCGCCGAAGGCGGCGCCGGCAAGCGCGAGCTCGGAGATCGGCGTATCGAGGACGCGCTCAGGGCCGAAACGCTCGAGCAGTCCCGGGGTGACGGCGAACACGCCCCCCGGAGCCGCGACGTCCTCGCCCAGAAAGACCACCGCCGGATCACGCTCGAGCTCCTCGGCGATCGCATCGCGAATCGCCACCCTGAACTCGAGCTCGCCCGTCCGGTCGCCCGCCTCGCGATCCGGAGCGGTCGCGACCGGGGTTCGAGCTCCTCGCTCGCCGCGGTACTCAGACGCTTCCTTGTCGGCAGGGTCCGGGAACGGACCCGCCCGCGCCGCCTCGGCCGCGGCCTCGATCCGTTCGCGCGTCTGCTGCTCTGTATCGGCGACCTCCTTCTCCGAGTGGCCCTCGGCTAGCAACCGCTCGCGGGCGACCGTCAGCGGATCGCGCTTAAGCCAGCGCTCGACCTCGTCGGCTGGCCGGTACTTGGCGGGGTCGGACTTCGAATGCCCGAAGTGGCGGTACGTCCGGCACTCGAGCAGCATCGGCCCGCCGCCCTCCCGGGCTCGGCTGACCGCCTCGACGGCGGCGTCGTGGACCGCCCAGAGGTCGTTGCCGTCGACGACCACGAACGGGATCCCGTAGGCGCCCGCCCTGGCCGCGATCTCGCCGCCGGCGGTGACCTGCTTCATCGGCGTGAATTCGCCGTACAGGTTGTTCTCGCAGACGAAGATCGCCGGCAGCTCGAGCACCTGGGCGAAGTTGAGGCATTCGTGAAAGTACGCCTGATTGGCGGCCCCATCGCCGAAGAAGGCGACCGAGACCCGCCCCTGGCGCTTTCCGGACAGCGCCGCGCCCGTTGCCGCGGCGATGCTCCCGCCGACGATCCCGAAGCAGCCCACCAAACCGTGCTCGAGGTCCACGACGTTCATCGACCCCGCGCGTCCGCCGCAGACGCCGGTCGCACGGCCGAGCATCTCCGCGGCCAGGGCCTGGGGGTCGGTTCCCTTCGCCAGCGCGTGACCGTGACCGCGGTAGGTGCCGCTGACGTAGTCGTCGGGCTCGAGCGCCGCGCAAACGCCCACGGGGACCGCCTCCTGGCCGGCGGACAGGTGGGTGGTGCCATGGACCTCGCCCTTCAGGAACAGGCGCTGGATCGCCTGCTCGAACTCGCGGATCAGCACCATCCGGCCATACGCGTCGAGCGGATCTTGGGCCCCGAGGTCCGCCGCGGAGTCCCCCGCGGTCGCTTGGGTCACGGCTCGATCCATCGCCCGGTCAGCTCTGCGTGCGGACCTCGACCGCGCTCGAGCCCGGCGGTCCGAGCCCGTCTGCAACGGGCGTGTCCTCGGGTTTCAGCTCGAGGCCCGAGGCCTGCGCCTGCAGCTCCAGCAGGGCGGCGAAGTCGTCGTCGGTATGCCCGTGCTCGATCAACTCCTGGACGACCTGGTGCGCCGCGGTGGCAACGGGCATGGGCACGTCGAGCTCACGGGCTACCTCGAAGCCGAGGTCGAAGTCCTTGCGCAGGAGGACCGGCGTGAAGGTTGGAGTGAAGTCCGCCTTCACGTAGGCCGGCGTCTTGTAGCGGGTGAAGAGCGAGCCCATCACGCTGCTGTTGATGAACTCCAGCAGGTCGGCGCGCGAGATGCCGGACTTCTCGGCCAGCACCGCGATCTCCGCCAGCGACTGCGCGACGACGCCGAGCAGCAGGTTGTGGCAGATCTTTGCCAGTCGGGCTCGCTCTCCCTCGCCCACGTAGGTCGCTCCCTGCCCGAGCAGCTCGAGATAGGGCTCGACCTCGCGGTAAGCGTGCTCGGGCCCGGAGACGACGAAGGTGAGCAGCCCGGCGGCAACCACCTTCGGGTTGCCGCTCACCGGCGCCGCGAGCAACGCGGTACCGACCGCCTCGGCCCGCTCGCGCACCTCCTCGGAGGCGGCGGGTGAGGCCGTGGTCGAGTCGACGACAATCCGCGGGCTCGACCCAGGGCGCGAGAGCAGCCCCGCCGGACCCGTGACCACCTCCTTGAAGTCGTCGGATCCGGAGACGATCGTGAACACGATCTCGCGCTCGGCTAGGTCGGCGGGCGAGTCGACGATCGTCGCTCCCATCTCGGCGAGCGGCTCGGCCTTTGCTCGCGTGCGGTTGTACACCGCGAGATCGCAACCACCCTCGAGCAACCGGCTGGCGAGGCTGTACCCCATTCGGCCGGTCCCCACCCAGCCGAGACTCCGACCCCGCAACGTGCCGTCCTCCATCCGCATCTCCTCGTCTTCCTGCAATCGGCGAAGCACTCTTGCAATCGATTGCACCGACACTCTAACGGACCCGCCCCGCCGCCGTCAACCGGGTCCGCCACGATCCTTCCTCCCCGGGCGGCCGGACCGGTCCTCGACTCGACCCTCCCGACAACAAAGGCGTACACTTGGAATTTGCAATCGATTGCACACTCCCCCTGCGGAAGTCGTGCGGGGTAGCACGCGGGAGACGGCGATGGGACTGCACACATACGGCGTGATGGCGGTCGACTGGGAGGAGCGGGTGCGCCTCGACCGCCTGCGCGAGGAGCGCCTCACCAGGATCACCTCGCTGCTCGCCGAGTCCGAGCTGGCAGGGCTCCTGTGCTTCGACATGGCGAACATCCGGTACATCACGGCGACCCACATCGGTACCTGGGCCCAGGACAAGCTGAACCGCTTCTGCCTCCTCCCCCGCGCCGCCGAGCCGATCATGTGGGACTTCGGCTCGGCTGCCCGCCACCATCAGCTCTACAACCCTTGGCTCAGCGAGGGGCGCTCGCGAGCCGGGATCTCGACCCTGCGTGGAGCGATCAGCCCGAAGGCGGGACGGGCCGAGGACGTCGCGGAGAAGATCCATGTCGAGCTCGAGCAGCGCGGCCTGCTGCCAGGCCCGATCGGCGTCGACGCGGTCGAGCCCCCGATCCTGTTCGCGCTCCAGGCCGCAGGGATCGACGTCGTCGACGGTCAGCAGCTGATGCAGGAGGCCCGCGTGATCAAGTCGCAGGACGAGATCACCCTGCTCAACACCGCGTGCATGATGGTCGATGCCGCCTACGAGGAGCTCTATCGCGAGATGCGTCCCGGGATGCGCGAGAACGAGTGCGTCGGGCTCGTCAACAAGGTGCTCTACGACATGGGATCGGAGTTCGTCGAGGGTGTCAACGCGATCTCAGGGGAGCGCTGCAACCCCCACCCCCATGTCTACACGGACCGGGCGCTGCGTCCCGGCGATCCGGCCTACTTCGACATCCTGCACAGCTTCATGGGCTACCGAACCTGCTACTACCGAACGTTCGCGATCGGCAGCGCGTCGCGGTCGCTGGTCGACGCCTACAAGCGCTGCCGCTACTACCTCGACGCGGCGATCGACATGATCCGCCCCGGCGTGACGACCGGCGACGTGGTGAAGGTCTGGCCGCGAGCCGAGGAGTTCGGCTTCGCCGACGAGGAGGCCGCCTTCGCGCTCCAGTTCGGCCACGGGGTCGGCCTGGCGATCTGGGAGAAGCCGATCTTCAGCCGGCTCGTCTCGCTCGACCATCCGGAGGAGATCCGCGAGGGGATGGTTTTCGCGCTCGAGACCTTCTGGCCAGCCTCCGACGGCTGGTCGGCCGCGCGGATCGAGGAGCAGTTGGTCGTCACGGCCGACGGGTGCGAGGTGATCACCAGATTCCCCGCCGAGGACCTCGTGATCGCAGGCAAGCCCTACTACACCGTGGACGGCTCGCTCCCGCTCGAGCGCGAGGCGCAGTCGAACCTCAACACCCGCCTCGACGCCGACACCCGCGAGGCGCGTCCGCCGGACGGCGTGCCGCCCGGCGGCGACGGTGCGCCCGGTCCGCACCGGGTGCCGGTGGCGGACCGAGGCGCGGAGGGCCTGCGATGAGCGCGACGCAAGCGGGCGCGACCGCAACCAGGGCCGAGGCGACCGTGACGCGCAGCGGCGCGTTCGTCGACGGGAGCTGGGTCGAGCCGGCCGGAGCGGAGACGTTCACGGTCATCGAGCCGGCGACGGGGGCGCCTCTCGCTCACATCGCCGCCTCGGGACAGGCCGAGGTGGACGCCGCCGTGGCGGGCGCCGGGCGACGGTTCGCCGAGGATTGGCGATGGCGTTCGCCGCGCGAGCGCGGCGCGCTGATGCGCAAGGTCGCCGCGCGGATCCGCGAGCACGTCGACGAGCTCGCTGAGCTCGAGGCACGCGAGGTCGGGAAGCCACGCCGCGATGCCCTGCGCTTCGACATCTCGTTCAGCCACACGGCGTTCGACTACTTCGCCGGGCTCGCCGACACGCTGCACGGCGAGATCCTCGACCAGGGCCCGATCGAGGCACGGATCGTCTACGAGCCCTACGGGGTGGTCGCGGCGATCCTGCCGTTCAACTGGCCGCCGATCCACTTTTCGAAGAAGTGCGCGCCGGCGCTCGCCGCCGGAAACACGGTCGTGATCAAGCCGGGAGAGCAGGCGCCGCTGAGCGTGCTGCGGCTGGTCGAGATCGCGAACGAGGTGCTGCCTCCGGGGGTGATCAACGCGGTCTCGGGAATCGACGCGGGGGCGGCTCTCAGCTCACACCCGGGCGTCAGCCGGATCACATTCACGGGCTCGACCGCAACCGGCCGCAAGGTACTCGAGGGCACGGCCAAGAACCTGGCCCTCGCGACCATGGAGCTCGGGGGCAAGAACGCCCTGCTCGTGCTGGCCGACGCCGACCTCGACGTCGCTGTAGATGTCGCGCTCGAGGGCATGTACTACAACCAGGGCGAGGCCTGCACGTCGACGGCGCGCATCCTCGTCCACGAGTCGATCCACGACGAGTTCCTCGATCGGTTCGCTCGTGCCACGGAGCGGCTCGTCGTTGGCGACCCGCTCGACCCGGCGACCGACATCGGCCCGATGGTCGACGCCCGACAGCGCGACCGGGTGCTGGACTACCTGAAGATCGGCCTCGATGAGGGCGCGAGGCTCGTCACCCAGGGGACGGTTCCTGACGACGAGCTGCTCCGCGACGGGTTCTGGGTCGCGCCGACGGTCCTCGCCGACGTCACCCCGCGGATGCGGGTCTCCCAGGAGGAGATCTTCGGCCCGATCGCCTGCCTGACCCGGTTCGCCGACGAGGACGAGGCGCTGGCGATCGCCAACGGCACCGAGTACGGGCTCACCGCCGCGATCTGCACCCGCGACGAGGGACGTGCGCGACGGCTCGCGCTGCGGCTCGACGCGGGGATGGTCTTCGTGAACAACTACATGCGTCGTGCGTTCCTGGGCGCGCCGTTCGGGGGCAACAAGGCGAGCGGATTCGGGCGTGAGAATGCCGCCGAGACGCTGTACGAGTTCGTTCGCTCGAAGAACATCCGGTTTCCGTCCGGGCGCGGGTCGATCCCCACCTGGCCGCCGCGCGACTAGAGGACCGGCGCCGCGCCGTCGCGGCTCACGCCACGCGGCGCAATCCGCCTGCGACGGCGTGGAGACGCTGGGGGCCGAGGTCGGTGACCAACACCAACTCACCGGTTTGCACGCCCGCCGTCTCGTCGCGCGTGATCACGTTCGGCTGGACGACCAGAGTCATCCCCGCCTCGAGCGTGAAGTCGGGGACCGGCGTGAGCTGGCGGCTTGGGCTCCCTAGCACCGGTGGCAGATATCCACCGACGAATCCGTGGACGAGGTCGTCCCGGGTCGTGTAGCCAGCCTCCTCGATCACCGCCGAGGCGGCGACGAGCTCGGCCGCTGTCGCGCCCGGGTGCAGGCGATCCACGATCGCGTCGAAGGCGGCGACGGCTACCTCGTGCAGCTCGAGATACAAAGGGGTCGGCTCGGCGGCGACCGCGAACGTGCGCAGGACCTGGCCGGCGTAATCCCAGAACGACGCGCTGATCTCGCAGCTCACCGCGTCACCGGGCTCGACCCGGCGGGCGGACGTCCACTGCGCCGGCACGCTGAGTCCCGGCTCGGCCATCGGCGTGACGCCCATGTAATGGATGTGCGTTCGTCCGCCGGCCGGGACGTAGGCGCGCTCGCAGATGTCGGCGAGCTGGTGTTCGCTGAGGCCGGGGCGGAGCTCTGCGGCGAGCGCGTTGACGGCGCGATCGGTGAGCTCACAGCCGACCCGCAGCCAGCTGATCTCCTCCGCCGACTTGACGTGGCGCAGGCTCAGATAGTCCTTGCTCATCTCGACCACCCTGCCGGCGACGTCGCCGAGCGCCAGGTGCGCCGCGTGGGGAAGCGCCCCGATCACCGCCACCGGCCGGCCCGCAGCCCCGCGGCGTCGCAGCTCCGAGATCGCCGTCTCGATCGCATTCGGACCTGTCCAGCGCACGTCCGCCTCGGTCGCGATCCGGGTCGCGTTCGGAACGTGGTTGTAGAAGTCGACCAGGAGGAGGTCGCGCTCGCCGGGCGTGAACACGCACACGGCCTCCCGCGTGACCGGCCACCGGGTGAGCCAGGGGATCGCGGACCCCGATCGGTTCGCCCCGTAGAGGACCGCGTGCGTCGCCCCGCGCGCCGCCATCGCCCGCGCGAGCATTGCCCGCCTGCGCTCGATCTCGGCGTCGCTGAAGCGTGGATAAGGGTCCGCCCGCGGCAGCAGACTCAGAACCGCCACTAGATCCTCTCCCAGCGCGCGACGTAGTCGTCCACGGCGGCGCGGATCAGGCTGTCCACCGGGCAGTAGCGGCCAACGAGGTCCGCGAGGCGCGCGAGCCGGTCGTCGCTCTCCTCGGTCGCGATCCGGACCACGAGCCGCACCGCGCGGTAGTGGACCGGGACATCGGCGCTTCCCTTGCGACCGCGGGTATCGAGCTCGCCCTCGGCCTCGGTCTCAAGCCCGTGTAGTCAAACCGCAGCTTCGCCGCCATCCGGGTCGTGGATACGTTGGTGCAGGCGCAGAGCGAGCAGAGAACGAGCTCGAGCGGGCTCGGACCACGGTTCTCGCCACCGCGCGCCGGCGGCTCGTCGCTGAGCAGCGGCTCGAGCTCGCGGACGCGGAGCTCGGTCGCCGTCGGCGTCAGCATCCGCCCGCCGGCACGGTTGACGACCACGTCCTCGGCCGTGTCTCGGGTGACCCTGGCCATCCTCCTCACCCCGCCTCCGCCAGCCGCTCGCGCATCCAGTCGGCGATCGCCGGGCGCGCCCGGTAGGGCATGTTCGAGCAGCCGTGGTTGCCGTCGGAGTAACAGACGAACTGGCCACCCGGCGTCTCCTTCGCCTGGCGCTCGGTTTGCTCCCACGGGATCAGCCGGTCGAGCTTGCCGGTGACGTACAGCGCCGGGACATCGATCCGCTCGCAGACCCCGCTCAGGTCGAGCGCCATCGCCCGCTCGCGAGCCTCCTCGTCGTTCGCGGCGCGGGACTTGAGGGCGAACGTCTCTCGCGTCATCGGCGGCAGCCCTTCCCAGATCTCGCCGAAGCAGAACGACCCGCTGAGCCCGACTACCGCCTTGATCCGGGGTTCGAATGCGGCCACGCGCGATGCGTAGTAGCCGCCCAGGCTGACGCCCATCGCGCCGATCCGGTCGAGGTCGACGTCGACGCGTTCGGCGATCGCGTCGAGCAGCGGCGCAACGCCGGTCTCGAAGTCGGCCCGAATCGGGATTTCGAGGCCGGTCTCGCCCTGGCCCGGGCCGTCGATGGACAGCGTCGCCATGCCGCGCACGAGGTGAGCCTGCTCGAGGAAGAAGAACTCCTCCTTGGTCGAGTCGAGGCCGGGGATCAGCACGACGAGGGGCGGTCGGCCCGTGTCCGGCGGGCGGCGCAGGTTGGCGACCAGGCGGGCGCCGTCGAGCGGCGCCTCGATCCGCTCCGCTTCGGGGTCGAGGTGGCAGTGGGCTTTGCGCATCTCCTCGACGCTGCGGAGCGTCTCCGCGGCGGCCTGCTCGGGGTCGAGCGTCCACACGAACTTGCCGAAGTGCCGGCAGACCGCCGCCCGAAGCCACGCCTCGCCGGCGGTGCGGCCACGGCCCGCGGCCTCGGACTCGAGCGCGTAGGCCTCGTGCTCGTCGGCGGTGTGGCTCCATTCCTCCAGCCACTGCTCCCAGGCGTCGATCCCGGCCGTGGTGCGAACGAAGTCGCTGTAGTCGACCCCGTTCTGGATGAACCGCGGCGCCCAGTGCTCGATTGCGGCCTCCACGCGCGCGTCCGCCATCAGCCCCTCCCCACCGTCGCGCCGCCGCGGGTCGCCAGCGGAGTC
>DATHAL010000086.1:0-21232 GCA_035296705.1 Solirubrobacterales bacterium | reverse complement strand
GGACGTGGATCGCGAACGAGCGCGGCACCACCTCGAGGTAGAGGCGGCCGTGGTAGCCGGGCTGGATCTCGTCGAAGCGGTGGTTGCGGTCGGTGATCACGCGAGTGAAGACGTCGAGCCGCCCGGTCGAGCTCTTGGGGTTCGCCTTCGCCCGCCACTCCTCGGGCAGAGCGAGCTCCTCGAGCAGCGGGATCAGGTACGGGCGGTCGCGCTCGAGCGTCGCGCCGTCGCGTAGGTCGATCCGCTGGAACGCGATGTCCTCGAGCTTCTCCTCCACCCGCGATGAGCGGTCCGGTAGGAAGCTGCACCTGAGCGCCCAGGCGAACTCGCCCAGCCGCAGGTCGATGCTCGCCGGCTGGATCGCCTCGGGGTGGATCCGATAGTCGCCCGAGCTCACCCACTCCTTGGCGATCGCGTCGCGGAGCTGCTGCGAGCTGAGGACGGCGCCGCCCCCCGCGATCTGCTCGCCAGAGCGCGGCTTCTGCGAAGCGTGGAGCGTGCTCGCGGGTTGCATGTCCACACAATCATGCTGAACTCGGACAGAGCCTTCGGGGCCGCCGCGTGCGTATTGCGGATTTTCCGCCATCCGCGGGGGCAAACCCCTGGATTCGCTAAAGGCGATGAGACCGCCCGCCGATAGGCGGGACGAGATGCCGCAGCGCCGTATCGCCAATGACCCGCGACCCGGCGCGAACGTCGATGCGGCGAGCTTCGGCTCGCCGGAGCGCACCGCGGTCCGCGATCGCACCGGCCTCCTCCACGTCTGCCCGTGCTGCGACTGCGAGCTCGTCTACCCCACTGAGTGGGCCCCCGCCGCCCGCAACCGCTGGGCCGTCGAGCTGCGCTGCCCGGACTGCGAGTGGCGGGGAGGCGGCGAGTACGCCCAGGAGGTCGTCGACCGCTTGGACGAGGTCCTCGACGACGGCACCGAGCGGCTCCTCGGCGACCTCAGCCTCCTCGCCAAGGCGAACAGAGAGGAGCAGGTCGAGCGCTTCGTTCGCGCTCTGCGCGACGGGCACGTCCTCCCGGAGGACTTCTGAGCGCCACTCAGGCGTAGCGCTCGACGACGCCGTCGGCGACCAGCTCGAGGAGCTCACGCTGCGCCGGCGGAAGCGACGTCTCCGCTAGCGTCGCCTTGGCCCGCGCGACCCTGGCTCGCGCGTCGGCGCGCACCTCCGAGAGCGCTCCGGTCGCGGCGATCCGGTCGCAGACATGCTCCGCGGCGGCGCCGTCGAGCTTGCGCAGCTCGAGCGCCGCGAGCCCGCGGTCGCGCTCGCGGGCGAGGATCAGCGGCAGCGTCACGGTGCCGTCGAGGAGGTCGGTGCCGCGCGCCTTGCCGGTCCGGTCCGGCGGACCCGTGATGTCGAGAACGTCGTCGAGGAGCTGGAACGCGAGCCCGATCTCGCGGCCATAAGTGTCGAGCGCCCGTTCGTCGGACTCGCGCGGTTCGGATCCGATCACGCAGGCGCACGCGAAGAGGCGCGCCGTCTTCAGCCGGCAGCGCTCCATGTATCGCCCGGCCGAGATCGAGGTGTCGTGGGCGTCGCGGCGCTGCATCAGCTCTCCCTGGGCGAGTCCGACCGAGGCGCGCGCGAGGAGCACCACCCGCCGTTCGTCGCCCGGCGCGCCGTCCGCGAGTTCCGCGAACGCGCGCGAGAACAGCAGGTCGCCAACCGAGGTCGCGACCTCGCGCCCGGCGCGGACGAGGACCGTCGGGCGGCCACGACGAAGCGGCGCGGCATCGAGAACGTCGTCGTGGACCAGCGTCGCCATGTGGACGAGCTCGATTGCGGTCGCCGCCCGCGTCGCCCCGTCGCCGGCATCCGGCCCCGCGCAGAGCAGGACGAGCATCGGCCGCAACCGCTTGCCCCCGGCGGCGAGCGTCGCGCGCGCCTCGCCGCCCACCGGGTCCGCGGCGCCGCCGACGAGCTCGGTGAGCCGCCGCTCGACGGTCGCCATGCGTCGGGGGAGCCACGCCTCCGAGGCCTCGAGGACGCGCGTCACCGGCGGCGCGACCGAGCTGCGGTTCATCACGCGGGACGGGCGCCGGAGTGGATCGCGATGATCCCGCCGGCTAGGACCGTGTAGCGGATGCGCTCGAGCCCGGCTCGGTCCATGATCATCGCGAGGCCCTCCGGCGGCGGGAACCGCTTCACCGACTCCGGCAGGTACGTGTACGCGTCGCGGTCTCCGGCAAGCAACCCCAGCAGGGGGACGACCTGGTCGAACCAAAGGCCGAAGAAGGTCGAGAGCGGCGGCCGGCGCGGGTTCGTGATCTCGAGGATCACGAGGCGCCCCGCGGGCCGCAGCACACGAGCCATCTCGCCGATCCCGCGCTCCAGGTCTGCGAGGTTGCGGACCCCGAAGCCCACCGTGACCGCGTCGAAGGCCTCATCGTCGTACGGCAGCTCGAGCGCGTCCGCCCACTCGAACCGCAGCCCCTCCACGCCGCGCTCCGCCTGCTTCGCGCGCGCCAGGTCGAGCATCCGCTCGGAGAAGTCGGAGCCGATCACCCGCCCTTGAGTCCCGACCCGGCCGGCCAGCTCGAAGGCGAGGTCGCCCGTCCCGCAGCAGACATCGAGCGCGGTCTCGCCCGGCTCGAGCTCCGCGCGGTCGGCGGCCCGCACGCGCCACCGATGGTGAAGTCCGGCGGTCATCGCCGTGTTCATGAGATCGTAGACGCCGGCTATGCGGTCGAACATGCCGCGGATCTGGCCCGCGAACTGCTCGTCCGAGGTGTGGGTGGACGTCACTCGCCCTGAAGCGAGGCGAGGAAGCTGACCAGGTTGTCGAACTTCTCCTGCGGCAGGCAGGAGGTCTCTGACGCGCCCGGGGAGCCGCACGGCTGGAACGGCGGCATGATCCCGGAGGGGTTGATCAGCGTCCGCTGGATCGCCGCCGCCGGGAGCTTCGCGCCGATCTCGGTCAGCTCCGGACCGGGGCCGTCGTTGCCGTTGTCGCCGAACTTGTGGCAAGCGAGACACCCGGACTGCGCCGCGACCTCCTTCCCGGCCTCGAACTGCGGCGGCACCTGGAGGTCGATCGAGGTCGGCGAGCCGGCCGCTGCGCCGAGATAGGTGAGATAGCCCATCGCGATGATGACCATGATCCCGAGGGTGGTCGCCACGGGCCGTCGCCACGGCAGCCGCTCCGGGCCGCGGTCGTAGAACGGGAGCAGGAGCAGGAGCACCATGCACAGGGTCGGGATACCGACCGTCGCGATCGGGACGAGCTCGTTCGGCTTGATCACGCGCAGGAGCTCGAAGAGGAAGAAGAAGTACCACTCCGGCCGCGGCACGTAGGTGGTCGTCGTCGGGTCCGCCTTCGGGCCCTGCTCGGCGCCGAGGACGATCGCCATCACGATGATCACGAGCGCGACCACCAGGAGCATCGCCGAGTCCTTGAACACGGCATAGGGGAAGAAGGGCTTGCCCTTCTTCTTCAGGATCTCGTATTCGCGGAGGTAGGCCTCCTTCTCGGCAGCGTTCACGACCCGCGCCCTCCGTCCTCGCGCCCGAGGGCGACGCCGTCGCCGCCGCTGGAGGCGACCGGCTCGCGGCGAAGCGACTTCGGCTGCGGGTCCGCGCGCAGCCATGGCGGCGCCGTCGTCCCCAGCTTCACCACCAGGTAGAGGTGGGCGCCGATCAACGCCACGATCGCGCCCGGCACGAGCAGCATGTGCACGGCGTAGAAGCGCGGCAGCGTGGTGCCGCCGAGCTCGGCGCCGGCGCGCAGGAAGTCCGCCAGGTATGGGCCGAGCACGGGGCCGGAGCCGGTGATGTTCATCGCCACGATCGTCGCCCAGTAGGAGCGCTGGTCGAATGGCAGCAGGTAGCCCGTCAGGCCCATCACCATGGTGAGGATGAGCAGGACGACGCCGATCACCCAGTTGAGCTCGCGCGGGTACTTGTAGGCGCCGAAGAAGAAGACCCTGCCCATGTGCAGGAAGATCACGATGATCATCACCGTCGCCCCCCACTTGTGCATGCCGCGGACGAACTCGCCCAGGAAGACGTCGTTGGTCAGGTGGGTGATCGAGTTGTAGGCCTCGGTGGAGGAGGGCACGTAGTACATCGCCAGGAAGACGCCCGTGATCGCCTGGAACGTGAAGGCGAAGAGCGTCGCCGAGCCGAGCGTGTAGAACCAGTTCGTCCCCTTCGGCACCTTGCGCAGCAGGAGCGCGGTGAGAAACGGCGAGGCTCCGGTGCGCTCGTCCACCCAGCCGACGACGTCGAGCGCGCCCTCCTTCGTGCGCTCGAGCATCACGCTGCCGCCGCCCTCGGCCTGCTCGCCGTTGGCGCCCGCGCCGTTGCGGCGCCCGGGCGTGACGTCCTCGCCGGGCTTCTTCGGCTTTCGCAGGCCTGCTGGCAGGGGAAGCTTCGGCATCTGGATCAGGGGGGCGGCGCGGTCGTGAACCGCGGCGGGTAGAGGTACTCCCAGATGCCGCCGGTGTACTCGCCTGGGTCGCGGGCGCGAACCGGCTCGAGGTCCGAGGTGACGCTGTAGCGGGGGCCGATCTCGAGGATCCCGTCCTCGGTGACCCGCGTCTGGAAGCGGTCCAGCGGGCGCACCGGTGGACCGCCGATGACCTTCCCCTCGAAGTCGTAGACACCACCGTGGCACGGGCAGATGAAGTTGCCCGCGGCGCGCACGAAGCGGACCGGGCACCCGAGGTGCGCGCAGCGGGTCGAGATCGCGATCACCTCGTCCGGGTTCTCGTCGAGGTCGGCGCTGCCGCGCCGGATGTAGACGGTCGTCTTGCCGGTGTCGCCGACGCCCTCGACGACCGTGATCACCGCCTGCCGATAGGTGTCGCTGACGAAGTCGCTGACCGGGCCGACCGCCTCCCAGGTCTCCTCGGGGCGGTCGAAGATCGGCGCCACCGCAAAGCCGACCACCGGCAGCGTGACCGCGACGACGCCGACGCCGCCGAGCGCCTGGCCGGCCAGCGCGAAGACCGTCCGGCGAGTCATCGTCTCGCCTTCGTAATACCCCGCCGGCTTCGGGTTTTCCGGATATTCCGCCGGGTTGCGCTTGTCCGCCTGCTCTGCCAAGTCAGGTGAGATGGGTCGGGCGGAAGTCTATTGAGAAAGCCGCCTCGCCAAGGCGGCCCTCGATTCCCCCCTGAGCCGCAGCCAATTCGGCCGCCCGCCACAGCTCGGCCGCCGCCTCGGGAGCCCCGGCGCGCAGGCTCGCCTTCGCCCGGTCATGCGCCTCCCCCGAACCGGTGGCGATCGCGGTCGCCGAGGCCAGCCACAGGGCCGCCGCCTCGCGCGCCGCGCGCTCGGCCGGGCGGGCGGTGTCGTGGACCTGGGCCGCGAGGCTGATCAGGTCGGAGAGCTCGCGCACCGCCTCGAGGTCGCCGAGCGCGGCGAGCCGCTCCAGGCCCAGCGCGTAGAGGTAGTCGCCCGCGAGCAGCTCCAGGTCCCGGTCGGGACCTGCGACGACCCGGCCAGAGGCGTAGTGCAGCAGGTAGCCCTCGCGCACCGACTCGACCACGAGCGCGTACTCGCCCGGAGACTGAGCGCTCCGCTCGCCGGAGGCGGCGAGGAGGCCGAGCGCGGCGGAGCCGCGCGGGTCGACGACGTGCGGGCTGATCACCGAGCGTTCGGCGCGCAGGAGCGAGGCGAGCTCAGCCAGGGCGTGCGCGGGCTCGGGCATCGGGCGCGCGAGCTTAGTGGGGCGGGGGGCGCGAGGCCGGGCTCAGTCGTCGAAACCGGAGTCGTCGGAGCCGGAGCCGCTCGAAGAGGATCCCGACCCGGAGGAGTCGTCGAAGCCGGAGTCGTCCGATCCGGGGCCCGAGGACCCGCCGCCGTCGAGCCCGCCGTGATCGTCGCCGGGCTCGGTCACGGCGTCGTCGTCAGTCGTGGTCGTGGTCGTGGTCGTGGTCGTGCCGCCTTCGGCGTCGTCGTGGCCGGTGCGCCCGCCGTGATCGTCGTGGCGCTCGCGCTCGCTCGAGCGATCCTCGCGCGCCTGGGACGGGGCCAGCCGCTCCCCGGCGCGAAGCGGCTGCGCGGAGAGCCCGATCGAGTCACCGGAGATCGCGTTCGCCAACAGGCCGATCAGCGCCGCGGCGATGATCCCGAGCAGTCCGAGCAGGGCGACGGCGAATACCGTGCGAGCGGTCATCGTTCGCTGAGGGTAGGAGGCGCGGGTAAGGCCTCGTCCAGCGGCGGGTTAAGCCTTCGCTCGGGATCATCCGCGGCGGGCAGCCGAACCTCAGCACGCAGGCCGCCCTCAGGGCGGTTGCGAAGCGCGACCGTGCCGCCCCAGCGCTCGACGAGGACCGAGACGATCGCGAGGCCGAGCCCGGTCCCGGCGCTCGTCGACCCGGCGCTGCCGCGGTGAAACCGCGCCGTCGCCCTCCTCTCCTCGCCGGGCGCGAGCCCCGGGCCCTCGTCGCGCACCGCCAGGTAGGTCTCGCGGCGGTCGGCCACGGCGCCCCACTCGATCGTGATCACCGCCCCGGCCGGTGAGTACTTGCTCGCGTTCTCGAGCAGGTTATCTAGCACGATGCCGAGGTCGTCGGCCGAAGCCCAGGCGTGGCACGAAGCGGGGCCGGCAAGCGCGATGCGCTGCTCGCGGAGCATCGTCTCGGCCTCCCAGCGCTCGGCGGCGCGGCGTGCGCAGGCGGCGAGATCCACGCGCCGCGGCTCGCCGGGCTCCTGGCCCTCCCGGGCGAGGGTCAGCAGGTTCTCGATCAAGCGCGAGAGCCGCACCACCTCCTCCTCGGCCGCCTCGAGCTCCTCGGCGACCTCCTGGTGGCGCGCGGCGTCCCCCGCCGCCTCGAGGCGGAGGCGCAGGCCGGTGAGCGGCGTGCGGAGCTGGTGGGAGGCGTTGGCGACGAAGTCGCGCTGAGCGGCGAGCGCGCTCGCCAGGCGCGCCGTCATCTCGTTGAAGGCGCGGGCGACCTCGCGCTGCTCGCGCGGCCCGAGCTCCGGCGCCCGGGCCTCCAGATCGCCGTCGGCGACACGGCGAGCGGTGGCGGCGAGCATCCGCGGCGGGCGCGCGAGGAAGATCGCGAGGACCCACGCGATCCCGAGTCCGAGCAGGAGCGCCAGGCCGCCGACCGCGATCAGGCCGAGCGCATCGCGACGGACCTCCTCGTTGACGGCCTCGACGCTCTGCGTGACCCGGACGGCGCCGGCGGTGCGGCCGCGGTCAAGGACTGGCGTCGCCGTGTAGAGGAGCTCCTCGTCGAGCAGGTCGCTCGTCCGCTCGCCCTGGGCCGGCTCGCCGGCCAGCGCTGCCGCCACCTCCGGGCGGTTCGCGTACGACGTCCCGCGCAGGCCAGGACCGGCGGAGTCGACGATCACATGCCCGCGGGCGTCCAGCAGGATCACCCGGCCCCGAAGCTCGCGCGCCGCGCGGTCGACCAGCGGCTGGAGACGCCCGGCGCCCTCGCCGAGCGCATCTCCCGCCGCCGTCGCGACGAGCTGCGCCTGGCCGGCGGCCTCCGCCTTGACCTCGGCGTCGACCCGGCGCGAGAGGTTGACGACCAGCGGGACCTCGAGCACCACGATCGCGAGGACGAGGACGTACGCGATCGCCGCGAGGATCGTCGCCCGCAGGCTCATCCCGCGCCTCATCCGAGCTCGGACGGAGCCGAGAAGCGAAAGCCGACGCCGCGGATCGTGTGCAGGAAGCGGGGGTCGTCCGGGTTGTCGCCGAGCTTCTTCCGGAGTCCGGAAACGTGGACGTCGAGCGTCTTCGTCGAGCCGAACCAGTTCATGTCCCAGACGTCCTCGATCAGCTGCTCGCGGGTGATCACCGAGCCCGCGTCGCGCATCAGGCGCTCGAGCAGGTCGAATTCCTTGCGCGAGAGATCGAGCCGGCGCCCGTCGAGGTCCACCGAACGCCGCCCCGGGTCGAGTCGCAGCTCACCGATCTCGATCGGCCGGGTCGGCTCCGCGCCGCTGTCGCCGGTCGCCGCGCGGCGCAGCACGGCGCGAACGCGCGCCACCACCTCGCGCGCGCTGAAGGGCTTCACCACGTAATCGTCGGCGCCGAGCTCGAGCCCCGCGATCCGGTCAGCCTCGTCGGATCGAGCCGTGAGCATGATCACTGGCACGTCGCTCGTCCTGCGCAGCTCGAGGCAGACGTCGAACCCGGAGCCGTCGGGCAGCATCAGGTCGAGCAGGACGAGGTCCGGCTCGAGGCGCGAGGCCTTCTCGAGCGCCTCGTGGACCGTGCCGGCCACGTGCGGGTCGAAGCCCTCGCGGCGCAGCGCGTTCGCGAGCGGCCCGACGATCGTCTCCTCGTCCTCGACGACGAGGATCTTGCGTCTCGCCATCGCCATGCACTGATCGTAGGCGGGCAGCGGCGCGGGGCGGCTGCCGGCCGCCCGCGATCGCCGCCCGTGTGAGGAGCCTCAGTCCCCACCGCCGCCTGGTCCGCTCGAGTCACCGCCATCGTCGCCCGGGCCGCCTGGGCCGCTCGACGTGCTGCCGGGACCGCTGTTGTCGTCGGCCGCATCGTCGTCGTCGTCCACGGCCGGAGCGGTCGCCACGACACCCGTGCACTCGGGGTCCGCCGCGTGCTCGGCCTCGTCGCAGGGGCCGGAGATGTCCTCGATCACGCCGTCGTCATCGTCGATCGCGTCGTCCTCGGGGTGGTCACGGCCGCGGTCGTCATCGATACCGGCGGCGTCACCGGCACAGCGCGGATCCGAGGCGTGCTCGGCCTCGTCGCAGGGGCCGGAGACGTCCTCGGCGGTCGTGGTCGTCGAGCGCAGCCCCACGTCCGGCTCGCCGGAATCCGCGAGCACGATCGTCGCGCCGCCGACCGCGAGCGCCGCCAGCGCCGTGAGCAGGAGCTTGATGAACATGATTCCTCCTCTCCGTGCGCCCTCAGGAGCGCTTGTCGTCGTTGCCGCCGCCATCGTGACCGCCGCCATCGTGGCCGGCCGCCTCGACCTGGCGCGCGAGGAGGCCGCCGTCGGTCCTCTTCGCGTCGACCTCGACGGCGAGCCCGCGATCGAGGCCGCCGAAGCCGCCTGCGATTCGCTCGAACTCGGTGCGGCGGTTGACGTCGAACTTGACGCGCTTGCCGCTCTCGGTCTTGATCCGGAACGTGTCCGCCGCCGCGCTCTTGCCGACGACCTTCCCGTCGAAGTGCTTGAGCGCCGCCTGGGCCGAGCCCGCGGCCACGAGCGAGCCGGCCACCGCGAGCGCGGCGATCGTTCTACGTGGGTTGGCGTTCATTCGCTTCTCCTTCCGTTGGGTTTCGGGAGGCAAATGGTGTCGGCCACGGGTCAGCGGACGGCAGCGATGGCCTAGCGCCGGATTCGCGTCCGGTTAGGGCTTGGTAAAGCCGGCGCGCTCAGACCGGGAGCGCCTCGGCGAATGCCTCGCCCGCGGCGGAGACCGTGCGCTCGATCGCCGCCTCGTCGTGCGCGGTGGAGACGAACCAGGCCTCGAACTGCGAGGCGGGCGGGTAGACGCCGCGCTCGAGCAGGGCGCGGGCGAAGCGGCCGTATGCATCGAGGTCGCAGGCCGAGGCGCCGGCGAAGTCGCGCACGGGCTCGGCCATAAAGAACGGGGTCACGAGCCCGGGCACGGAGACGACCTGGACGGGCCGCTCGCCCGCCGCCTCGCGCAGACCGACGGCGAGCATGGTCGTCAGCGCGCCGAGGCGCCGGTAGGCGGCGGCGTCGAGCTCGGCAAGCGTCGCGAGCCCGGCGGCCACCGCGAGCGGGTTGCCCGAGAGCGTCCCGGCCTGGTAGACGTCGCCGGCGGGAGCGACGCGGCCCATCAGCGCGCGAGATCCGCCGTAGGCTGCCGCCGGGAGGCCGCCCCCGAGCACCTTGCCCATGACGGTGAGGTCGGCGTGGACGTCGAGGAGCTCCTGGGCGCCGCCACGGGCCACACGAAAGCCGCTGATGACCTCGTCCAGGAGGAGCAGGGCGCCGTTGCGGTCCGCCGCCTCGCGCAGGAACGAAAGGAACCCGTCCTCCGGCGGGACCAGCCCCATGTTCGCCGGCAGCGGTTCGGCGAGGATCGCGGCGAGCTCGTGCTCGCCGATGGCGGCCTCGACCGCCTCGCGATCGTTCCAAGCCACGACCACGGTTTCGGCCGCCTGCGCGGCCGAAACGCCCGGACTCGCCGGGATCCCCTGCGTCGCGAGTCCCGATCCTGCGTCGGCGAGCAGGCCGTCCACGTGGCCGTGGTAGGCGCCGGCGAACTTGAGGAGCTTCTCGCGGCCGGTCGCGGCACGGGAGAGGCGCACGGCGCTCATCGTGGCCTCGGTGCCCGAGTTCACCATCCGCACCATCTGCACCGAGGCGAACCGATCCACGAGCTCGGCCGCGAGCTCGACCTCCCCCTCGGTCGGGGCTCCGTAGCTCGTCCCGCGCTCCGCCGCCTCGGAAACCGCCGCGACGACCGCCGGATGCGCGTGGCCGAGGATCAGCGGACCCCACGAACAGACCCAGTCCACGTAGCGGTGACCATCGACATCGACGAGCTCGCAGCCCTCGCCGCGCTCGACAAAAAGCGGATACGTGCGCCCGATCGAGCGCATCGCGCGGACCGGGGAGTTGACGCCACCCGGGATCAACCCGGCGGCGCGCGCGTAGAGGACCTCGGACGTGCGGGTGTCCGGCCCTACGCCTGCTCGGTTTCCCACCGGGCGTAGTCCTCGGTGAAGTAATGCAGGCGCACCTTCTTGTACTCGGTGGAGGAGTAGAGGACGGCGCGGTCGGGGCCGTGGAGGTCGTGCTCTGAGGCGATCGAGTCGAGGATCGCGTCGCATTCCTCCTTCGAGCGCCCGTGCGCCATCGTGAACACCGAGTAGGGCCAGTCCGGGTAGGTGGGGCGCTCGTAGCAGTGCGAGATCCCGCGCACGGAAGCCATCCGGGCTCCGACCTCCGGCACCCGCTCCTTGGGCACCCGCCAGACGCCCATCCCGTTGGCGGAGAAGCCGGCCCGGCGGTGGTAGAGGATCGCGGCGACGCGGCGCAGGATCTTTCGGTCGACCATCCCGCGGAGGTGGTCGAGGAGCGTCTCCGCCGTCATCCCGACGTGGGCGGCGGCCTCGTCGTACGGGCGGTCGGCGAGCGCCATCGGTCCCTGGAGCGCCCGGATCACCGCGACATCGAGCTCGTCGTAGGGCTGCGGCTCGAGCTCGCGCGGAGGGGCCGCCTCGACCGCGGCCGCGAGCGCGTCGGTGCCCTTCTCCATCTCCAGGTTCATGTTGATCTTGAACAGCGTCAGCGTCGGGAGCCGGCGGATCGACTCGGCGCCGGTCAGCCGCTGGAGGACCTCGAGGGTTTTGGAAAGACCGAGCTGCGAGTCGGGCGGCGTCGCGATCGTGAACCAGAGGTTGAACTCGTGCGTGCGCAGGTAGTTGTGGGAGACGCCGGGATGCGAGTTGATGATCCTCGCCGCGCGCTGCGGGTTCTCGGAGTCGACCTTGGCGGCGACGAGCATCGAGGAGTACCCGAGGGCTCGCGTGTCGAAGATCGGCGTGATCTCGCGGATGATCCGCTCGTCCAGGAGGCGCTGGGTGCGGCTCATCAGCTCGTCGACCGGCAGCTCGGCCTGCGAGGCGAGGCGCGCGAACGGCTCCGCGGCGAGCGGAAAGCTCGACTGGAGCAGATTCATCACGCGCTTGTCGGTCTCGTCGAGCGGGATCGCCGCGCCGTGCTTTCGCGACCGCAGCTTCGGTCGCGCGCCTACTGAAGCCAACCGGCCGCCTCCTTGCCGAAGTAGGTGAGGATCACGTCGGCGCCGGCGCGTCGGATCGCGGTCAGGCACTCGAGGGCCGCCGCCCGCTCGTCGATCCAACCGTTCTGGCCGGCCGCCTTGAGCACCGAGTACTCGCCGGAGACCTGGTAGGCCGCGATCGGCATCTCCGTCTCCTCGCGCGCGGCGCGGATCACATCGAGGTAGGGGAGCGCGGGCTTCACCATCACCATGTCCGCCCCCTCCTCGACGTCGAGGCGCACCTCGCGGATCGCCTCGCGCGAGTTCGCCGGATCCATCTGGTAGCCGCGGCGGTCGCCGAACTCCGGCGCCGATTCCGCCGCCACGCGGAACGGCCCGTAGAACGCCGAGGCGTACTTCGCCGAATAGGCGATGACCGCGGTGTCGGGGTGGCCCTCCTCGTCGAGCTGGTGGCGGATCGTGCCGACCCTGCCGTCCATCATGTCCGAGGGCGCGACGACGTCGGCACCGGCCTCCGCGTGCGAGATCGCGGTCTTCGCGAGCAGCTCGACGGTGATGTCGTTGTCGACCTCGCCATCCCGGACGAAGCCGCAGTGCCCGTGCGAGGTGTACTCGCAGAGGCACACGTCCGTGATCACGGTGAGCTCGGGGTGCGCCTCCTTGAGCGCCCGCACGGCGAGCTGCACGACGCCCTCGTCGTCATAGGCGCCAGAGCCCGTCTCGTCCTTGTCCGCCGGGATCCCGAAGAGGATCACGGCCTCGATCCCGACCGCCTGGAGCTCCGACGCCTCGGCGACGAGCTCGTTGATCGAGTAGCGCTCGATGCCGGGCATCGAGTCGACCGGCTCGCGGACGTTCTCGCCCGTAACGACGAACAGGGGCTGGACGAGGTGCCGCGGCTGAAGGTCCGTCTCGCGAACCATGTCGCGAAGCGCCTTCGTCCGCCGCAGGCGCCGCATGCGCGTGGCGGGGAAGCTCACGCCTGGGATTCTAGGGGCGCGCCATCCCTAGCCCTTGCCCCTGCCGTCGGCGAGCGCCGCGGCGACGCCGAGCCCGATGTAGATGGCGCCGCTTGCGCGCGATAGGCCACCGGGCCGCGCGAGGCGCCGCCGCAGCCCGCCCGCGGCGCTCGCCGCCGCGAGCGCGAACAGCGTGTCGCCGAGGAGCGCACACAGGTTGAAGATCAGGCCGAGGACGAGCGTCTGGAGCCACACCGGCCCGGCCGCGGGATCGATGAACTGCGGCAGGAAGGCGAGCAGGAAGACGGCGAGCTTCGGGTTGAGGGCGCCGACGGCGAGACCCTCGAGGAAGAGGCGCCGCCGCGAGCCGGCCGCTGCACCGGCCTCGGCCGCGACGCCGACCCCGGAACGAAGGGCGCGCACGCCGAGGTAGACGAGGTAGGCGGCGCCGGCGTACTTGACGATGCTGAACGCGGTCGCCGAGGAGGCGACGATCGCGGCGAGGCCAGCCGTCGCCGCCAGCACCTGGAAGAGGTTGCCGCTCTCGACGCCGAGCGTCGACACGAGCGCTCCCTGCCGACCGTGGACGACTCCCCGGGTGACGATGTAGAGCACCGCGGGGCCGGGAATCGCGACGAGCCCGGCGCAGGCGAGGGCGAAGATGAGCAGCGTGTGCGGCTCCGGCACGGGCTGAATGATCGCAGCCGGCGCGCGGTTGTCGATTGACCCCCGCCGAGCCGCGCGCTTAGCATGACCACGGGTGAAGCAGTGGGCATCGGGGAGGAAAACGACGCCATCAGGGCCGATCCTGGGGATCTCGCGTTCGACATCTCCCGGGATCTGATCTGCACCGCGAGCGACGACGGCCGCCTCAGCTCCCTCAACACCGCCTGGGAGACGACGCTCGGGTGGGGCCGCGAGGAGCTGATGTCGCGGCCCCTGGTCGAGTTCGTCCATCCGGCGGACGCCGACCGCACCCGCCTGGAGCTGGCGCGGGTCGGCGAGGGCGACCGCGAGCTGATCGCGTTCGAAAGCCGCTTCCGGACCCGCGGCGGCGAGTACCGATGGCTTCACTGGAAGGCGCGCAGCGACGGAGAGACCTGGTTCGCGGTCGCCTTCGACGTCACCGACGGCAAGCTGGCCGAGCGCGAGGTGCTCGAGGCGATCCAGGACGGCAGGCTGCTCGCCTACGGCCAGCCGATCATCGAGCCGAGCACGGGGCGGATCGTCCAGGAGGAGCTCCTCGTGAGGCTGCGGATGGACGAGGACGGGCGGGTCGCACTGCCGTCGGAGTTCCTGCCCGCGGCGGAGCGCTCCGGCGCGATCCTCGCGATCGACGAGTGGATGGTCCGCAAGGGCCTCGCGCTGGCGGACCGGGGGCGACACGTCGAGATCAACCTCTCGGCGCGCTCGATCGCCGACGAGGAGCTCATGAACGAGCTCGCGGAGCGGGTGGCCGGGGTCGGGGTCGCGGCACGGCGCCTCGTCTTCGAGATCACGGAGACGGCCGCGCTCGAGAACCTCGAGGAGGCACAGGACCTGGCGGAGCGCCTCGGGCGGCTGGGCGCGTTGATCGCGCTCGACGACTTCGGCACCGGCTACGCCTCGCTCACCAACCTTCGCCAGCTACCCGTCCAGATCCTCAAGATCGACGCCAGCTTCGTCGCCGGAATGAGCGCGAGCGTCGAGGACCGCGCGCTCGTGCGCGGGATCGCGGCGATCGCGAAGGAGCTCGGCCTGCAGACCGTCGCCGAGGGCGTTGAGGACGTGGCGACATACGAGCTCCTGCGCGACTATCGCGTCGACCGCGCGCAGGGCTATTTGATCGGTCGCCCGATCCCCGTCTGAGCGGGCGATCAGCCCTAGCGCTCTTCCTGCGGCTGGATCACGAGCATCGGCACCCGCGAGTGGAAGAAGACGTATGCGGCCACGCTGCCGAACAGGTTCGTCGCCACGCGCCCGCGGCCGCGCGAGCCCATCACCAGGAGGTCGTGGTCGCCCGCCTTGAGCTGCTTGAGGATCCCCTCGCCGGCGTTCCCGTGCTTGTGCAGAACGGTCACCGGCAGACCGCCGGGAAGCGAGTCGACGGCGGTCCTGAGCAGCCGGTCGACCTCGCTCTCGACCTCGTGCTCGAGCGTCGGGACGTCGACACCCGCCCTGTAGGCGCCGGGCGGAACGTGCGGCGCGACCGAGATGACCGTGAGCTTCGCGTTCAGCGCCTCGGCCAGCTCGGCCCCGGCCTCCAGCGCCCGCCACGCGGTTTCGCTGCCATCGATCGCGACCAGGATGCTGCGGAAGACCATTGCCCGCTGGAGCCCCTCGCTCGGAGGTCTAGGCGAATCGTCGCAGGGCGAGGCGCGCGATGACGCCGTAGGCGACGAGCACCGCCGTCAGATGGAGGAGCGGCACGCCGACCGAGGGTCCGGCCGCGTCCAGCGCTCCCTGCATGGTGTCGCGCGCCGCGTCGAACGGAAAGAGCGCCCGCACGAACTCGATCACGTGGAAGACGGTGGCGCTCACCGTCCCCGACGGGACGAGCGAGAGAAACGCGATCGGAAGCGAGACCATGAACGCGAGCAGCGAGCTCGCGCGCACCTCGCGCGCCGAGCCGCCGATCGCGGCACCGAAGGCGGCGAATGCCGCGCCGCCGCCGAGGATCGCGCAGAGGATCAGGGGGGTCCGGCCCCAGTCGATCGAGACGAGCGCGCTGAGCGCGGCGAGGAGCAGGAGGGTCACCGCGAACGAGGCGACGATCCCGAGCGCGATCTTCTCCGCGAGGAGGCCCGTGGGGCCGACGAGCCCGCGCGTGATGCGCCCGAAGGCGTTCTCCTCGCGCTCGAGCGCGAGTGACCCCGCGACGAGGAGCACGGTCACGAACATCAGCGTCACCGTGACCGCGACCGCAATCGCGAACGTGTCGAGCTCGGCGGTGTCGCCCGCCACGACCTGCTTGTCCACGGCGATCGGCTCGGCAACGGCCCCGAGGATCGGAAGCGCGAAGTCGAGGTTCTGCCGGGCGAGCTTGGCGAACCGGATCACCCGCTCGAGCGAGGCGTGCGCGCTGCCCTCGGGCACCGCCCGGGCCACCGTGCGCAGCATCGCGCCGGCGCGCTGGAGGCCGAGGACGTCGATATCGCCGATCAGCGGGAGGCTGAAGCTGCCGCCCTCGATCAGCAGGTTCAGATAGGTCGACGCCTCGTCGGAGATCCGCTGGGAGAGGATCAGGTTCGCCTCCGTGACGAGCGCCTGGATTCGGTCGTCGACGAGGCTCGCCTTGAGCGGGTCGTCCTGGTTGACGAGCACCTCGACCCTTGGCTGCTGGGGATCGAGGCTGGCGAGCGAGTTGAGCTTGTCGAGCAGGTCGGGTGGCAGGATCAGGGCGGCGATCACCTCCCCGTCCTCGACCTTGTGTTCGGCCTCCGAGCGCGAGGAGACGTCGACGCACTCGACCCTGCTGCAGAGCTGATTGCGGGCGAGATCGCGGTCGATCGTCTCGTCGCCGCTGCCGATCGAGAAGTTCTGGTCCGACGGCACCTCGTTCAGGAAGGCCACGCGCGGCTTCGAGTTGTCCGCCGAGAGCGCGAAGCCGATCAGGACCCCGAGCGCGATCGGGTAGGCGATCAGCAGCCCGACGATCAGCGGTGAGCGCCGCAGGATCTGGAGGTCCTTGAGGAGGAGCCAGCGCACCGCAGTTGTCCGCTAGTGGCCGCGCTCGCGCAGGAAGCGCACGAACGCGGCCTCGAAGTCGCCGTTGGGTCCCGGAACCGCCCGATGAAGGTCGACGGCGGTGCCGTCGAAGACGTCCTCGCCGTCGGCCAGCACCAGGAGCCGGGTGCCGTAGCGCTCCGCCTCGAGCAGATGATGGGTCGTATAGATCACGGTCGTGCCGCCGCCGGCGAGCCCGAGCACGAACTCCCACAGCCGCTCGCGCTGGCGCGGGTCGAGGCCGGTGGAGGGCTCGTCGAGGAGGAGCACCGCCGGCGCCGTGAGCAGGCCGATAGCGATGTTCACGCGCTGCTGGTTTCCGCCCGAGAGCGTCCCCACCTGATCGTCGCGGCGGTCCGCGAGGCCGGTCTGCTCGAGCATCCGCTCGACGGCGGCGTCGACGTCGGCGACCTGCTCCAGGTGCGCGAACAGGCGCAGGTTCTCGGCCACCGTGAGGCGTCGGTAGAGCGCCGCGGACTGGGGCACCCAGCCGACCTCGCCGGGGACCGCGATCGTGCCCGAGTCCGCGTCGAGGATCCCGGCGAGGATCGAGAGCAGCGTCGTCTTGCCGGCGCCGTTTGGCCCGATCACCGCGAGGAGCTCGCCGCGTGCCGCCGCGAACGAGACGTCGCTGAGTGCGCGCCGCTCACCGAAGCTCTTGCTCAGGCCGCGCGCCTCGATCACGGCGCTCGCGCCGCTCACCTGGTTCCCGCTCACCGGCGGAAACCTACGGGACGGCTGGTGCCGGCGGATACGCTGCTCCGCGGGATGAAGGTTCTGTTCGTCGGCGACGTGGTCGGCAAGCCCGGGCGCGCCGGTCTCGCCCGCACGATGCCCGGGCTCCGCGAGCGGCTCGAGCCCGATCTCATCATCGTGAACGGCGAGAACACAGCGGGCGGCCTCGGGATCACGCGCAAGACGGGCGAGGAGCTGTTCGCGCTCGGCGCCGATGTGATCACCCTCGGCAACCACGCCTTCCGCCATCGCGACGCGTTCGATTACCTCGACACGAGCGAGCGCGTGGTGCGCCCGGCCAACTTCATGACCGGTAACCCCGGACACGGGCACGTGATCGTCGACGTCGGCGGAACTCGCCTCGCCGTGATCAACCTCATCGGCCAGGTGCAGCTGCGCGCCGCCCGTTCGCCGTTCACCGAAGCGGACGCGCTGCTCGAGCGCCTGGGCGGCGAGGCGGACGCCTTCTTCGTCGATTTCCACGCCGAGGTGACGTCGGAGAAGATCGCGATGGGATGGCACCTGGACGGCCGGGCCGCCGCCGTGGTCGGCACGCACACGCACGTGCCGACCGCCGACTCGAGGGTGCTGCCGAAGGGGACGGCGTTCATCTGCGACGTCGGCATGACCGGATCGCGGGCGAGCGTGCTCGGAGTCCGGTGGGAACAGGCGCTCGAGGGGTTCCGCACCCAGATGGCCGTCAAGTTCACGACCGCGGAGGACGACGTCTGGGTGAACGCCGTCGTGGTCGAGATCGGCGACGACGGTCTTGCGCGCTCGATCGAGCAGGTGCTCGAGCCCGCGCCCGATTAGTTGGCTGATTTCACGGCCATCTCGGCGCTGCGCTCGCCCGAGAGCGCGACGAACAGGCCGGGCAAAAACCACGGGATGTAGAGGTAGAACCAGTGGTCCACCGAGAGCTGGAGCGCGATCAGCGCCGCGGCGGAGAGGGCCCCTACCTGGACCAGGGATCGGCGCCGCGGGACGAAGGCGAGCGCGAGCGCTCCCACCGCGGTCAGCGCGAACACCACGGTCTGCAGCCACTGGATCCCGTCGACCTGGCCCCAGATGCTGAACGGCGAGGTGCGGTCGATCTGGCTCTTCACCGTCCGCTCGTAGAAAGTGGCGAGGCCGGGATCGAGCGCCGGTAGCAGGAGCATCAGTGCCGCCACCGCGAGGAACGACGCGCCGAAGAGCGCCACCGGTCGCAAGCCGCGCGGCCGTAGGCCACACTCGCCGGCGGCATAGAGCGGCGCGAGCACGAGCGGGGCGAACTTCGCGGCCGCCGCCAGCGCCAGGCTCGCGCCGCGCGCCGCGGGCCGGGCGAACAGCGCCAGCGACCAAGCGAGCACCGCCGCGATCAGCGAGTCGTTGGAGTTCGATTGAAGCGCGAAGTCGGTGTACGGGTAGGCGAGCCACGCGAAGGCGAGGGCAGCGGCGAGCTGGTTTCCGCGGCGGCCGGGACGCAGACGCCGCGCGCAGAAGATCAGCCCCGCGACGGCGGCAAGGTCGAAGAAGATCGCGGCGGCGTGGGCGGAGGGAAGCTCGTCCCACTCGCCGTCCCACGGAAGCGCGAGCTCGAACGGGACGTAGGCGTAGTAGTTGAACGGCCCGTACGTGTCGCCGAAGCGGTTGTCCTCGGGGAACTGGTTCTCGCCCCAGACGGTCTCGCCGTGCGTGATCCGGTCGGCGCCGATCGTGCCGGCGTAGCCCACGTCGATGACACCGGAGTCGACGACGTTGATCGTGATCCGGAAGGCGACGAGGACGACCGCGGCGATCGCGAGCCAGCTCGCTCGGGCGCTCGGCCGCAGGCCCTCACCCCCGCGGAACCCGACCCAGAGCGTGCGAATGAGCAGATAGGCGAGCGTCGGATAGACGAACGGCACCGAGACGCCGATCTCGCCGCGGTTGAAGAAGACGTGTGAGATGCCGAACGAGAGCAGCACGAGCAGATCCAGGTGCGCGATCCGGAACGGCCGGCGCCAGTCGAGGAGGCCGAGCAGGAAGACGAGGGACAGCGGGATCCAGACGTACGGCGCGTTGAGCACGTGGCCGAACTGGCCGCCGTAGCCGCGTGCCATCGGCCAGGCGACCTGGTAGCCAGTCCACGACTCGCGGATCTGCCCGCTGACGCCGTCGACCTTGACCTGGGCGACCTCGTCGTCGCCGCTCTTGTATCCGACCTGCCAGGCGCCGTCGTCGGTCGTCTGGATCGCCGTCGTGAGCTGCCCGTAGCGCTCGCTCTGCTCCGCGACCTTCGGATCCTTGTCGGCGATCCGGATCGCGACGCGGGATGCGACCTCATAACCCTCAGGCTTGGGCGGGAAGAAGTCCGGGGGCGCGGGCGACGGCGCCGTCGATCCCGGCAGCGGCTCGGCCGCGACGGCCGTGGTCGGCGCCGGGGCGAGGAGGCAGAGGACCGCGGCGCCCGCGAGCGCCGCTAGCCGAACGTCCACAGCTTGTTGCCGATGAAGTTCACCGGCATCGCCAGCGCCACGGCGAGCGCCTGCGCCGGCAGTTCAGCGAGCCCGGCCGAGGAGACGAGCAGCTCGAGCAGAGCCAGGTTGAACGCGAGGCCCACGAGGCTGACGGCGAAGAAGCGCGCCGCCTGAAAGCCGGCGTGGCCCTCGCGCGCCCCGAACGTCCAGTGCCGGTTGAGCACGAAGTTGTTGCTCACCGCGACGCAGAACGCGCCGACGGCGGCGGGAATGTGGTGGATGTCGAGGACGCCGGTCAGAAGCGCGAAGACGAGCAGGTTGACGACGTAGCCCGAGCCGCCGACGAGGCCGAACTTGAAGAGCTGGACCCAGTTCGCGGGCTCGCGTGTGCCGAGGTGGATGCGGCGGATCAGGCGCCAGGTCCAGTGAGCCGCACGCGCCGCGGAGCCCTCGCCCGAGATCCACGCAGGGCGCTCGGCAGCCCCGCGGCCCGGCGAGCTCATCGCGCGGCTCCCCCCGCGGCGCGCTGCCCGCCGAAGTAAGCCGTGACGAGGCCGGCCACGTCACGCGTAGACCACTGGGCGCGGCGCTTCGTGATCCCCGCGTCGAGCCCGCAGAGGAGAAGCGGCACGAGCGAGTCGCCGGCGGCGAGGGACCCGTGGCTGCCGCCGGGACAGTGGTGGGCGCCGCCCCAGTCGACGCACTCGTAACCGGGCGCGAGCGAGACCACGACCTCACCGGCGTGCGGCGCGCTCAGCGCCGACCAAAGGCGGGCCAGGGCATCCGGGTACTCGGGGAACTCGAGGCGATCACCGTTGCGATCGGCTTCGAGTGCGGCGAGGTCGCCAGCGACGTGCCAGCCGCGGTCGCGGCAGTCGAGCGGGCGGCCGCCCGGGCGGAAGCGGAGCGTGGTGCCCGCACGCTCGACCACGGCCTCAGCCCGGGGAGGCGGAGGCCCGGGGATTGCGTCGCGCAGAAGCGGCGCCCCGTCGACCTCGAGCCAAGCGCAGAGGTCGACGCCGTCGAGCTTTCGAAGCCGCTCGCGCACCGCGTGATGGGCGCGTACGCCAGCGGGCCCGCCGGCCAGCACGTAGATCGCGGCGGCCCGCGCGCTCGGGCTTACGGCGAGCTCGGCGCTGCCCGGATCCGCCTGGTTCGGCTGGAGGACGGTCCAATCGGCGCCGAGGATCTCGCTCAGCGCGAGTGGCTCGGAGACGTCGGTCTGGGCATGGTCGGCGACGACGATCATCGCGTTGCGCTCGAGGAACGCCTCGAGGCCGCCGGAGGCCTCGATGAGCTCGCCGAGCGCCGCGTCCGCGTGCGCGATCGAGTCGGGCTGCGCGTCGGGGCCGTGCTTGTGGGAGTGGTAGTCGTTGTCCGGCAGCGAGAAGAGCAGGAAGTCGTAGAGGTCATGCTCGACGAGCTCGCGCCCGCAGCAGGCGGAGTACTCGTCACGGGTGCCCGGGCGCGCGAGGGTCGGCTTGCAGGGGACGCGGCGGCTCGAATAGAGCTCGCCGTAGAACAGCTCGTCAGGACCCCAGGTCGCGTGACGGAACGAGGCCGCGACCGCGACCCGGCGCAGGAGCCCCTCGAGCCCCATCTCGTGCCGGGTGCGCCCGCGGTAGATGAGAAACGGCGTGCAAGCCGTACGGACGCCGTGGTCGCCGAGGCGCTCGAACACCGTCTCCACCTCGTCGGAGAGGTGCGCGAGGTTCATGTTGTAGAC
>DATHAL010000085.1:0-13318 GCA_035296705.1 Solirubrobacterales bacterium | reverse complement strand
ACGGAGGTGGCTACCGGGGTCTGGGCTGATACTCAGCCGGCACCGGAAGCTTGTGGATCTTGCACCACTCAACCAGCTCCCGCCGGGCGACCTCGGCCGGATGCGCGTCCCCCTCGGCCTCCCGTCGCTCTTCCGAATCCGATCCGTTGCTCTTGTTCGGACGTCTCTCGTCCATCGTTCCCGTAACCGACCACTACCCGGGAAGTAGCGGTTGAAATTCGGATTTCAGCGTTCTCAGAGGAGTCCGCCGCTCGTCCCCGCCGCGCGGAGCGCAAGGCCGAAGACGACGAGCGCCGAGACCGCCATGATCCCGGTCTCGCGACGCGCGATCGCCGCCGCGATCAGCTGCCGGCGCTCGCGCGGGAGCGCATCGAAGTCGAGCCCCTCGAGCTCGCGGTCGGCGGCCCCGGCGCGCGCGCCCTCGGCAAGCAGCGCGACGAGCAGCGGCAGGACGCCGTAGACGTAGTGCAGGTCGGGCGCCTCGTGCCCGGACAGCAGCAGGATCGAGCCGAGCAGCACCTGGAGCACGACGGCGGCCTGCGCGACCCGGAGGACGTACCAGAAGCCGACGCTCGGCCGGTGCCGAAGCCAGGCGATCCCACCGATCGCGCCCGCGCCGAGATTGGCCAGGATGACGCCGACGCCGACGATCAGGTGGACGGTTTCCATGGGCCGGGGATCAAACCACGGCGGGCCGTGGGCGAGTGTCGCCCGCGCATAACGGAAACCTCAATATCCGCCCGTGGAAGTCGGATTTACCGCTTTCTGATGCGGAATATCACTATGTAGCAAGATCGCACAAAGTCGGGTACAACTCGCCGCGGAGTGCTCGAGAGCTACCTCCCCATCCTCGTCTTCGTGGTCCTGGGTGCGATCGTCGGCTCCGCCTTCGCGATCCTCAACCATTTGGCCGGCCGCAAGACCATCCGGGGCAGGCGGGCGAAATCCGACCCCTACGAGTGCGGGCTGCCGAGCGAGGTCTCGCGAACGTTTCGCTTCGGCGTCAGCTTCTACATGGTCGCGATGCTCTTCATCCTGTTCGACATCGAGGTCGTCTTCCTGTATCCGGTCGGCGTCCTGATCAACGCCGCCGACTCGGTCTTCGTCCTCGTCGAGGTGCTCGTCTTCGTCGCGCTCCTGCTCGTCGCGCTGATCTACGTCTGGCGTCGGGGCGCCCTCGATTGGAGGTAAGGCGGGAGAAGCTCAGGGCGCTCTCGCCGCTGGCCGAGCCCGGCTCGCCGGAGCACCTGCGCGTCCGCCAGCTGCGCGCCCGCGACCTCCTGCGCGGCGACCTCACCGACGAGGAGCTCTCCGAGCACGTCTCGCAGTCGGTCCTGACGACGTCGCTCGAGAAGGTCCTCGCGTGGGGCGCCTCGAACTCGATGTTCCCGATGACCTTCGGGCTCGCCTGCTGCGCGATCGAGATGATGTCGATGGTCACGGCGCGCTACGACATCGCGCGCTTCGGCGCCGAGGCCTTCCGCGCCTCGCCGCGCCAGGCCGACTTCATCATCCTGTCGGGCCGGGTCTCGATCAAGATGGCACCGGTCGTCCGCCGTGTCTACGACCAGATGCTCGAGCCGCGCTGGGCGATCTCGATGGGCGCCTGCTCCTCCTCGGGCGGCATGTTCTCCAACTACGCCGTCGTCCAGGGCGCCGACAAGTTCATGCCCGTCGACATCCACATCCCGGGGTGCCCGCCGCGCCCGGAGGCCCTGCTCTACGGGTTCAACAAGCTTCAGCGGATGATCATGGGCAACCCCGACCAGGGCTGGCGGCGGCGCTACAACGCGATCGGCACCGAGGAGTGGGCGCGCGACGACGTGATCGCCGGGCAACCCTCGGAGGCCGCGGAGGCCGCCTACGCGCGCGCCCGGCAGGCCGTCGCGGGCGCGGCGGAGGGGACGGGTCCGGAGGGTCCGGGGGGACCTCGGCGCAAGGGCGCCGGAGTCAGGTAGCGGAATGCCCGACGCCCCCGGTCTCGAGTTGATCGCAGGCGAGCTTCGGGACGTCCATCCGGGCAGCGTGCTCGGCACCTACTACGAGCACGAGCAGGCATGCCTGATCGTCGATCCGGAGCAGGTGCTCGAGGTGCTGCGGTGGCTGCACGACACCGCCGGGCAGGAGTACACGTTCCTGGCCAGCGTCCACGGAGTCGACTACCTGCCGGCGACGCCGCGCTTCGGCGTCCACTACGAGCTCCTGAACCGCGACCGCGTCGAGCGGATCCGGGTGCGGGCCGCGCTCGAGGACCCGGGCGAGGACGCGCTGCCGGAGCTCGATTCATGCGTCGAGCTCTTCCCCACGGCCGACTTCCAGGAGCGCGAGGTCTACGACTTCTTCGGGATCGTCTTCCGCGGCCATCCCGACCTGCGCCGCATCCTGATGCCGGAGACCTACGTCGGCTGGCCGCAGCGGCGTGACTTCCCGATGGGCGGCGAGCCCGTGATCTTCACGCGCGACGAGCGGATCGTCCCGGGGTGGGCGAGGTGAGGCGGTGACGGACCTGCACGAGCACGGCAGCGCCCCCGCCCACGGCGGCGACGTGATCGCCGCGACCACTGCCGAGGTGGTCGGGACCTCCGAGGTCGAGCGAACGGCGGCGGGAGAGGCGCTCGAGCCGGAGCACGAGCTCCTCACGGTGAACATGGGACCGCACCATCCGGCGACCCACGGCGTCCTGCGGCTCCTCGTGAGCCTTCAGGGCGAGGAGGTCCTCGACCTGAAGCCGATCGTGGGCTACCTCCACACCGGGATCGAGAAGAACTGCGAGGACAAGAGCTACTGGAAGGTGATCCCGTTCGTCGAGCGGATGGACTACCTGTCGTACTTCTTCAACATGCAGGCGTTCTGCGGCGCGGTCGAGACGCTGCTCGAGCTCGGCATCCCCCCGCGCGCCAAGTACCTGCGCACCCTCCACCTCGAGCTCAACCGGATCCACTCCCACCTCGTCTGGCTCGGCACCTCCGCGCTCGACCTCGGCGCGATCTCGATGTTCTGGTACTGCTTCCGCGACCGCGACCGGGTGCTCGACCTGTTCGAGATGTCGAGCGGCCAGCGGATGCACACGCGCTACTTCCAGGTCGGCGGCGTCTTCGAGGACATCCCGACCGGCTTCGAAGAGAAGCTGCGCGCGTTCCTCGACGAGATGCCGACGCGCGTCGACCAGTACGCCGCGCTTCTCGACCGCAACGAGATCTTCCTCCAGCGCACCCGAGGGGTCGGGATCGTGCCGCGCGAGCGGCTGCTCGACCTCGGCGTGACCGGCCCGCTCCTGCGCGCCGCGGGCGAGCCCTGGGACCTGCGAAAGGCGCAGCCCTACCTGAACTACGGCGAGCTCGACTTCAAGGTCCCGGTCGGCACCGTCGGCGACGGCTACGACCGCTATCGCGTGCGCCTCGAGGAGATCCGGGAGTCGCTGTCGATCGTCCGCCAATGCCTCGACGGGCTGCCCGAGGGCCCGTGGATCGCCGACGACCGCAAGATCGTGCTGCCGCCGCGCGACGAGCTCTCGACCTCGATGGAGGCGCTCATCCACCACTTCAAGCTCGTCACCGAGGGGTTTCGCGTGCCGCCGGGCGAGACCTACTGCGCGATCGAGTCTCCGCGCGGGGAGCTCGGCTGCTACCTCCTCGCCGACGGCTCGGCCAAACCGGCGCGCGTCCACTTCCGCGACCCGTCGTTCGTCAACCTGCAGTCGCTCCGCGACATGTGCGTCGGGGGTTACATCGCGGACACGATCCAGAACCTCGCGATGCTCGACCCGATCCTCGGAGGCGTGGATCGGTGAGCCTTGACCCACTTTCCTTCCGGCAGCCGGCCCATCTCACGGAGCCGACGGATGAGCTCACCGCCGAGGAGCGGCGAGAGCTGATCGCATCGATGCGGCCACAGGACGCCGAGGGCGTTCCCGAGCTCCACGAGGTCGACATCCCGCCGGAGCTCCGCGAGGAGATCGAGTCGGCGATGGCGCGTTACCCGCAGCTTCGCTCGGCGGCGATCCCGGCGCTCTGGGCAGTGCAGCGCCACTACGGCTGGTGCAGCCCCGAGGGCCTCCGCCAGGCGGCGGCGGTGATGGGCGTGACGCCCGCCTATCTGCAGTCGGTGGCGAGCTTCTACGACCTCTTCGCCACGGCCCCAATCGGCCGCCACCGGGTGCTCGTCTGCCACAACATCTCCTGCTGGATGCAGGGCGGCGACGAGCTTCTCGCGTCGTTTTGCGACGCCACGGGGGCCGACGGGCACGACGCCGACCACCACGGCGCGACGTCTCCGGACGGCGAGTTCTTCGTCAAGGGCTTCGAGTGCCTGGGCGCCTGCGACCTCGCGCCGGTGGCCTCGATCGACCAGCGCTACTACGGGCCGCTCGACGCCACCGACGCGCTGGCGGCGGTCGAGGCGCTGCGGCGCGGCGATGACCCCGTGCCCGAGAAGGCGCTGGCCAAGCGGCCCGCGGCGGGCGGCGCAGAGCCCGAGCCCGACCCGCGAGTGGCCGAGGCCGAGAAGGGCACCGATGCCTGAGACGCGCCTCCTCTTCCGGAACGTCGACGAGCCCGGGCTCGCGACCCTCGACGTCTATCGGCAGCGGGGCGGCTACCGGGCGCTCGAGCGGGCCTTCAAGGAGCTCGAGCCGCAGGAGCTGATCGGCTCGCTCGAGGACTCCGGACTGCGCGGTCGCGGCGGCGCCGGGTTCTCGATGGGCAAGAAGGGCTCCTTCCTGCCGCGCGGTGAGATGGAGAAGTATCTCTGCTGCAACGCCGACGAGTCCGAGCCCGGCGCGTTCAAGGACCGCGAGCTGATGATGAAGAACCCGCATCAGCTGATCGAGGGCACCGCGATTTCCGCCCGCGCGGTCGGCGCCACCTACGCGTTCGTCTTCATCCGCGGCGAGTACTGGGCGATCGCCGACATCCTCGACCGCGCGGTCGCCGAGGCCTATGAGGCGGGGCTCTTGGGCCAGAACGTGCTCGGGACCGGCATCCGGGTCGAGCTGGTCGTCCACCGCGGCGCCGGCGCCTACATCTGCGGCGAGGAGACGGCGCTCCTGGACGCGCTCGAGGGCAAGCGCGGCAACCCCCGCCTCAAGCCGCCGTTCCCGGCGATCCAGGGGCTCTACGGCGGTCCGACGCTGATCAACAACGTCGAGACGCTCTCCAACGTCCCCCACATCGTCTTGAACGGCGCCGACTGGTTCAAGTCGTTCGGCACGGAGCAGTCGCCCGGGACGAAGGTGGTCTCGGTCTCCGGCTGCGTGAAGCGGCCCGGAAACTACGAGGTCGAGCTGGGCATCCCGTCGCGCGAGATCATCTACGGCCTGGCGGGCGGGATCCGCGAGGAGCGTCGGGTGAAGGCGTGGTTCCCGGGCGGCTCCTCCGCTCCGGTTCTGACCGATGCGGAGCTCGACCTGCCGTACAGCTTCGAGGCGATGGCCGAGGCGGGGTCGATGCTCGGATCGGGCTCGATCATCGTCGCGGACGAGACCGTGTCGATCCCCGAGCTCGCTCTGCGGACGGCGCGCTTTTACCACCACGAGTCCTGCGGCAAGTGCACGCCGTGCCGCGAGGGGACGAACTGGACCGTGAAGATGCTCGAGCGGATCACGCGCGGCGAGGCGACGCCGATGGACCTCGACATCGTTGCTTCGGTCCAGGACAACATCATCGGCCACTGCCTCTGCGTGCTCGGCGACTCGATGGCGATGCCGGTCGGGGCAATGGTGAAGAAGTTCCGCGACGAGTTCGAGCAGGCGATCGAGGCGGCTCGGGTGCGCGGCGCCGGAGAGCTCGACCACGCGCTGATCGACCGGCCGTTGACGACACGAGCGCAGGCGGCCTGATGCCCGATTCGAACACGATCACGCTCGTCGTCGACGGGGTCGAGGTCGAGGCGACGGAGGGCCAGATGCTGGTCGACGCCGCCAAGGGCGGCGACGTCGAGATCCCGGTCTTCTGCTACGAGCCGAAGCTCGGGCCGCCGGTCGGCGCCTGCCGCATGTGCCTGGTCGAGGTCGAGGGCATCCCGAAGCTTCAGACAGCCTGCTCGACCGCGGTCCGCGATGGGATGGTCGTCTACACGCGCACGGACCGGGTGATCGAGGCGCAGAACTCCGTCGTCGAGTTTCTGCTCGTCAACCACCCGCTCGACTGTCCGGTCTGCGACAAGGGCGGCGAGTGCCCGCTCCAGGACATCGCGATGGGCTGGGGTCCCGGCAAGAGCCGCGTCACCGACCCCAAGCGCCATTTCCGCAAGCCGGTGCCACTCTCGCCGCTGGTCCGGATCGACCGCGAGCGCTGCATCCTCTGCTACCGCTGCGTGCGCTTCAGCCAGGAGGTGGCGGAGGACGAGCAGCTCCAGCTCCTCGAGCGCGGCGCGCAGAGCTACGTCGGCACCTTCGACGAGCGCCCGTACATCGCCCCCTTCCACGGCAACGTCATCGAGCTCTGCCCGGTGGGCGCTCTCACCTCCGAGGCCTACAGGTTCCGGGCCAGGCCCTGGGACATCGAGGACTCGGGCTCGATCTGCACGCTCTGCCCGAGCCAGTGCAACGTCAAGTTCACCGTGCGCGACGAGCGCATCCAGCGGGTGCTGGCGCGCGACAACGACGACGTGGACGACGGCTGGCTCTGCGACAAGGGCCGGTTCGGCTTCCAGATGATCTCCTCCGCAGAGCGGATCACGGCGCCGCGGGTCGGCGGCCAGGCGGCCGGGTGGGAGCAGGCGCTCGACGCCGCCGTCGAGCGGCTCCGGGCGGCAGGTGAGCGGACCGCGGTGGTCGTCGGCGGCCAGGCGTCAAACGAGGAGGGCTATCTCGTGCAGCGGATCGCGCGGCGGGCCCTCGGCTCACCGCACGTCAGCGCCACCGACGAGCTCGACACCCCGGCGCTCAGGGCGCTCTCGGCCCCGGAGCTCTCGGCCTCGATGGCCGACGTCGCCAATGCCGAGTCCGTCCTCCTCGTCGGCGCCGATCCGCTCCAATCGATGCCGATCCTCGACCTGCGCCTGCGCAAGGCGATCCGCCACGGGGGCACACGGCTCGTGGTCGCTTCCGAGCGCCCGACGGCCCTTGACGGCGGCGCCGAGGAGACGGCGCGCTACGCCCCCGGCGAGGCGGCCGCGTTCCTGGCGGCGCTCGCCGCCGAGCTCGGGCCTGATCGGCATGCCTCAGACCGCGACACGCCCGGACGCGAAGCGAAGGACGTCGCGCGCGCTTATTCAGCCGATGCCGAGCGGGTCTCGGGCGAGCTGCGGCCCGGCAAGACGGTCGTGATCTGGGGCGAGCGCCTCGGCCGCGGCGAGAGCGGCGTCGCGGCACTGGTCGCGCTCCTCGACTGCGCGCGAGCGCTCGGCGGCGGGCTCCTGCCGGTCCCCGACGGCTCGAACGCACGGGGCCTGCGCGAGGTCGGCTGCGCGCCCGGCGCCGCGCCCGGCCTCGTCGAGACGGGCGCCGGGGCGGGCCTCGACGAGATCAGGCAGCGGCTGACGACCGGCGAGCTCGACGCGCTCGTCCTCGTCCACGCGGACCCGGTCCGCGACCTTCCCGACGGTCCTGGCTGGAGCGAGGCCCTTCGCCACGCCCGCAGCGTGATCGCGATCTCGATGTTCGACGACGCCTCGACAGGAGCCGCCGACGTCGTCCTGCCGGCCGAGGTCTACGCCGAGAAGGAGGGCACCGTCACCCACCCCGACGGCCGCCTCCAGCGCCTGCGCCCGGCTGTCCCGCGCCCCGACCTCGTCCGTCCCATGTGGCAGGTCCTCGCCGAGCTCTCCGCGCGCCTCGGGGAGGAGACCGGAATCGACTCGGCTCCCGAGGCGCTCGAGGCGATCGCCGCCGAGGTTCCGTTCTACGCCGGGATCACGCACGAGGAGATCGGCGGCCTCGGTGTGCGCTGGCAGGAGCGCGAGGCCGCTGCCGGGTGGGCGGCCGTGGGCGAATCCCCGCCGGACCCCGCGGCCTCGCGGCGCGAATGGTCCGCCGGAGATTCACCCACGTCCGCCCTACGACTCGGCACCTACAGAGACCTTTGGGCTTCCGAAGTCACCGAGCGCAACCCCGCGCTCAGGTTCCTCACGCCGGGCCAGCGGGTCGAGCTCTCGGTCGCGGACGCCGAGCGGCTCGGGCTCGCCAACGGCGACGAGGTGGCGGTGCGCTCGGACGGGACCAGCGTCCGTGCACGGGTGGCGCTTCGCGAGCGGATGCGCCCGGGCGCGGCGTTCCTGATCGAGGGCACGGCGGAGCAGAACGCGAACCTGCTCAACGGCGCGCGGACCATCGAGATCGAGAGGGTCGGCGAGTGATCCCGGTCGCGGACGTCGGCTTTGCCGAGGCGGCCTGGATCATGATCGTCAAGTCGCTGGTCATCTTCCTGGTGGTTTTCATGATCGTCCCGGTCCTGACCGTGGTCGAGCGCAAGCTGATCGGCCGTTTTCAGCACCGCTACGGGCCGAACCGGGTCGGCCCGGTCGGGCTCCTTCAGCCGGTGGCCGACATCCTCAAGCTGGTCGGAAAGCAGGTCTTCCGGCCGGACGCGGCGGTGCCCTTCCTCTACGCCATCGGGCCGGCGCTCGTGATCTTCTCCGGGATCACGACGATCGCGATCCTGCCGTTCGGCAACGTCAAGGACGGCGTCGGGTTCTACGGGATCGACGTGCCGATCGGCGTCCTTTACTTCTTCGCCTTCGGGTCGATCTCGTTCTACGGCCTGCTGCTCTCCGGCTGGTCCTCCGGCTCGAAGTACAGCTTCCTCGGCGCGATGCGCTCGGCGGCGCAGCTCATCTCCTACGAGGTCGCGATGGGCCTCTCGCTCCTCGGCGCGATCATGATGGCCGGCTCGCTCTCGCTGGTCTCCGTGGTCGAGGCGCAGGGCGAGCTCTGGTATGTGATCCCGCAGTTCGTCGGCTTCATCATCTTCATGGTCGCGGGGTTCGCGGAGACGAGCCGGGCGCCGTTCGACCTCCCGGAGGCGGACTCGGAGCTCGTCCAGGGCTTCCAGACCGAGTACGGCGGCACCCGCTTCGCTTCGTTTTTGCTCGCCGAGTACCTGGAGATGTTCGTGGTCTCGGGGATCGCGGTCGCGTTCTTCCTCGGCGGCTGGATGGGGCCCGGGCCCGGCTGGCTCGACCCGATCTGGATGATCGGCAAGATCCTCGCGCTGATCTGCGTCTTCATCTGGGTGCGGGCGACGCTGCCGCGGCTTCGCTACGACCAGCTCATGAGCCTGGGCTGGAAGGTGCTCCTGCCGCTCGCGACGTTGAACGTGCTGGTGACGGCGGTACTGGTGGTCGTAGCGTGAGCGACGAGTTCCCCTACCTCGAGGACGCCGACGAGGTCGTCGCCGTGCAGCGCGGGCCGGAGCCCGGCGGCGCCCGCGGCGCGTACCGCGCGTTCGGCGAGACCCTGCGCGGCCTGCGCACGACGCTCGCGCGGCTGATCGAGGGCCCGGTGACGATCCAGTACCCGGAGGAGAAGACCCCGGTCTACCCGCGCTTTCGCGGCCGCCACAAGCTCCACCGCTTCGAGGACACGGGGCTCGAGAAGTGCGTGGGCTGCTCGCTCTGCGCCGCCGCCTGCCCGGCCGACTGCATCCGCGTGGTCGCGGCGGAGAACGACCCGGAGGACAGGGTCTCAGCCGGGGAGCGCTACGCCGCGGTCTATGAGATCAACCTCGCGCGGTGCATCTTCTGCGGGTACTGCGAGGTCGCCTGCCCGTTCGACGCGATCACGATGGGCCACGACTACGAGCTGGCCGACTACAACCGCAGCGACCTGATCTTCACCAAGGAGATGCTGCTCGCGGAGCCGATCGAGCGCACGCCCCTGCGCCGGGAGGGCGAGTGAGCCGGAGCGAAGTGAAACTAGGCCGCTGCGGGCGCCGGGTCCGGCCGGACGAGCACGGTGTCTGCGACCGGGATGACCTCGTCCACCGGCAGGTCCGCGAGCTCGCCGTGCTTACGGATCGCCTCCTCGCTGGTCGCCTGGTAGACGCACACGGTGCCGACCGTGCTGCCGCCCTCCTCGAGGACGTAGCTGCGGATCCAGCGGATATCGTCGGGCATCTGCTCGTCTCCGACCTTGCTCGACCGGCCCGCGGCCTCCTCGAGCTCCGCCGGCGACTGCCAACCGCTTCGGCGCAGGATCACATACGTGTTCATGGGATCTCCCCTCGTCGTCGATCGCCTCGGTTGAGGCGATCCAACCATCCTGCCCCGAGCGGGTCAACCTCGTCCACCACGCAGCGGCGGGGGCGTCGCTAAGTGGTCGAGGTCGCCTTCTTCGCCGGCGCGATCGGCGCGATCGGAGGTGCGATCGCCGTGATCGCCCTTCGCAACCCCTTCTACAGCGTGCTTGCTTTGATCGTCCACCTGATCTCGCTGGCCGGCCTCTTCCTGCTGCTCTACGCCGAGTTCATCGCCGCCGCGCAGATCGTCGTCTACGCCGGGGCGGTGATGGTTCTCTACCTGTTCGTCTCCGCATACGTCGGCGCCGCGGAGGAGCCGCTCTGGGAGACGATCCCGGGGCAGCGCCTCCTGGCGCCCGTGTTGGCGGGGGCGCTCTTCATCGAGGTCTCGGTCGCGGTCGTCGGCACCTCGCTTCAGGCCGTCGAGTCCGAAGGGCCGACCGTGCAGGCCGGGTTCGGCTCGCCCGGGTCGATCGGGAAGCTCCTGCTCGAGCGCTTCCTGGTCGCGTTCGAGGCGGCCTCGCTGCTCCTCCTGATCGCGGCAGTGGGAGCGATCGTGCTCGCGGCGCGAAAGCGCGAGCGCAAGCGAACCCCAGAGGTGGCTGCGTAGTGGACGTCACCTGGTACATCGTGCTCTCCGCGCTTTTGTTCGCGATCGGCGCCGGAGGAGTGCTGATCCGGCGCAGCCCGCTCGTGATCCTGCTCTGCCTCGAGCTGATGCTGAACGCGGGCAACCTGGCGCTCGTCGCGTTCTCGCGCTCCTCCGGTAACGAAGAGGGCCAGGTCTTCGCGCTGATCGTGATGGTCGTGGCGGCCTGCGAGGTCGTCGTCGGGCTCGGACTGATCGTGGCGATGTTCCGCCGGCGGATCCCGCTCAACGTCGACGACATCCGGGAGCTCAGAGGCTGATGAGCGCGACGAGCTGGGCCTGGCTCGTCCTCGCGCTGCCGCTCGCCGGCAGCATGGTCATCGCCTGCGGCTGGCGGGCGCTGCCGGGCCGCACCGCCGGCTGGATCGGGACCGGCGCGATCACGCTCGCCTTCATCTGCTCCATCGGCGCCCTGATCCAGCTCCAGGGCGAGCCGAGCGATGCGCGCGAGCTCACCGACTCGCTCTACAGCTACGCCTCCGCCGCCGGGCTCGACATCCAGCTCGGCATCCTCGTCGACCCGCTGTCGGTGTTCATGTGCCTCGTGGTGACCGGCGTCTCGGCGCTGATCCACCTCTACTCGCTCGCCTACATGGACTCCGACCGCGGCTACTCCCGCTTCTTCTCCTACCTCAACTTCTTCGTCTTTTCGATGCTGCTGCTGGTCCTCGCCGGCAACTTCGTGATCCTGATCGTCGGCTGGGCGTTCGTCGGCTTCGCGTCCTACGCGCTGATCAGCTTCTGGTACCGGCGCTACACCGCGACCACCGCCGGGATGAAGGCGTTCGTGATCAACGTCGTCGGCGACGTCGGCCTCGTCCTGGCTGCGTTCTTCATCTTTCGCGAGCTCGGCACCTTCGACTTCCTGGCGTCGTTCGATGCCGCGCGCGAGACCTTCACCACCAACGAGGGCGTGGTGGTCGCGATCTGCCTGCTGATCTGCGTCGGGGCGTTCGCGAAGTCGGCGCAGGTGCCGCTCCACACATGGCTCCCGGACGCGATGGAGGGACCGACTCCGGTGTCGGCGTTGATCCACGCGGCGACCATGGTCACCGCCGGTGTCTACCTGATCGCGCGCATGTTCCCGCTGTTCGAGCTCGCGCCGACGGCCGCCGACATCGCCGCGTTCCTCGGGCTTGCGACGCTCTTGATCGCGGCGACGATCGCGCTCGCGGTCACGGATCTCAAGCGGATCATCGCCTACTCGACGATGAGCCAGATCGGCTACATGATCGTCGGCGTCTCGATCGGCGCCTACGGTGCCGGCCTCTTTCACCTCATGACCCACGCCTTCTTCAAGGCGCTTTTGTTCATGGCCGCCGGCTCGGTGATCGCGGCGATGGCGAACCGCCAGAACATCGACCTGATGGGTGGCTTTTGGCGGGCGATGCCGTTCACCTCGCGGCTGCTGATCGTCGGCTGCCTTGCGCTGGCAGCCTTTCCGTTCACCTCGGGCTTCTTCTCGAAGGACGAGATCCTCGTCTTCGCGGCCGACCGCGGCGGGATGTACTGGATCTTCGCGATCGGCGGCTACCTCGGGGCGCTGCTGACCGCTTTTTACTCGTTTCGGATCGGCTTCCGCGTCGTCACCGGCGAGCCCGTCGCCGAGGCGCGCGAGCTCGAGCGGGGGCACATCGTCCACGCGGAACCGGAGAATCCTGCGACCGGCGAGCGCGAGGACGTCGACGTGGGATTCCCGGGGCCCGAGCATCACATCGCCGAGCGGGAGTGGCCGATGCGGGTCGCGATGGCGGTGCTCGGCTTCGGCGCGCTGTTCGCCGGCCTGATCCAGATCCCGGGGGTCGACGACGTGCTCGAGAGCTTCCTCGAGCCGACGTTCGAGAGCTCGATCTTCCACGACACGGTGCCGACGGACTCCGCCGCCTGGCTCGGGCTCGCGATCGGGGCGGCGCTCTCGATCGTGGGCATCGCGATCGCCTATCTCTTCTGGGTCGCGCGACCCGGGTTGGCCGGGCGCCTGATCGGGTGGCTGCCCCGGCTGCACCGCTTCCTGCTGGGCAAGTGGTACTTCGACGAGCTTCAGGACGCGCTCTTCTACCGTCCGGCGATCGCCCTGGGGCGATTCGCCAACTCGATCTTCGAGCGCTACGTGGTAGGAGGCATCGTCGGGGGCGCGGTCGGTCTCGTGCGGGGAGCCGGCGACGTCGTGCGCGGTGCGCAGTCGGGCTTCGTGCGGGCTTACGCCCTGCTGCTGCTCGGCGGATTCGCCGCGCTCGGCATCTACTTCCTGGTGGCGAGCTCGTGAGCTCGCCGCTCGCCACGTCGCTGCGGCGGAGCACGGTCCGTCCGGCCGCCGGCCAGCGCCCGACGGCCGCCGGAGGGTCTCGATGCTGAACGTTCTGCTCTGGCTGCCGCTCGCGACCGGCGTCCTGGCGCTGGTCCTGCCCCGGGTCGCCGTGCGCTGGGTGGTGCCCGCGGGGGCGCTCGGCACGCTCGTCCTGGCGATCATCCTCGCCTTCGACTTCACGGTCTC
>DATHAL010000084.1:0-3068 GCA_035296705.1 Solirubrobacterales bacterium | reverse complement strand
CACTGCGGTCCCCGGCGGCGGCCCGCTCGACGGCGCGCTGGGCGTGCTCGGCGCGCTCGCCGTGCTGCGTGCGGTGGCGGCCGGCGGGACGCCTGCACACACGCTCGCGCTCGTGGACTGGGTCGACGAGGAGGGCCGCTTCGGCCGCTCGCTCTACGGCTCGGCCGCGGCGGCCGGCACGCTCGAGCTCGACGCCGCGCGCGAGCTGACCGACACCGGCGGTCGCCGGCTGGCGGAGGTGCTCGCCGAGCACGGGATCGAGCTCGAGCGCGTGCACCGCGCCGGCGCCCGCCTGCGCGGGCTCGACGCGTATCTCGAGCTCCACATCGAGCAGGGCCCGGTGCTCGAGGCCGAGGGCCTGCCGGTCGCCGCGGTGCGGGGCTGCGCCGGGGTCGAGCGAAAGCGGTTGCGGTTCGCGGGCCAGGCCGCCCACGCCGGGACGACGCCGATGAGCGCGCGCAACGACGCGGGGCTCGCCGCCGCCGAGACCGCGCTCACCGTGGAGCGCGTCGCCGTCGAGCGCGGCGGCGTCGGAACGACCGGCGGGCTGGTCCTCGAGCCCGGGATCGCCACTGCGGTCCCCGGCCGCGCCGAGCTCCTCGTGGACCTGCGCCACCCGGACGCCGCCGAGCTCGAGGCGATGCTTGGCGAGGTTCGCGTCGCAGCCGGCGACCGCTCCTCGCAGCGGGACTGCTCGGTCGATGAGGAGCGGATCTGGAGGATCGAGCCGATCCCGTTCGACCCCGCCCTGGTCGAGCTCGCGGCAGAGGCCGCGGCGGCGGCGGGGGGACGGACGGACCCGCTCACGAGCGGCGCCCTCCATGACGCCGCCGAGGTCGCGCGGGTCCTCCCCGCGGCGATGATGTTCTGTCCGTCGCGCGCCGGCCTCAGCCACACGGTGCAGGAGGACACGGCCGAAGCGGACCTCGCGACCGCGATCGACGCCTACGGCGAGCTGGTCGGTCGGGCGCTCTTGCGGGCCGGCTGACAACGGCAGCAAGAACGCTGCGATGTAACGCTGCCCCGCGAGCGGCGACTGTGGACCGAGCTACCAGGAGGAGAGCGTGAGCGAAGTCACCCTCAACGAGATGCAGATGGCGATGGTCGAGAGCCGGCCCGCCGACTACTCGGACCTACGCGCGATGTTCATCAACTGCACGCTGAAGCGCAGCCCCGAGCTCTCGCACACCCAGGGGCTGATGGACCTCTCGATCGAGATCATGCGGCGCAACGGCGTCGAGGTCGAGTCCATCCGGGCGATCGACCACGAGCTCGCGACCGGCGTGTGGCCGGACATGACCGAGCACGGCTGGGAGGCCGACGAGTGGCCCGCGATCTTCGAGCGGGTGCTGGCGTCCGACATCCTCGTGCTCGGGATGCCGATCTGGCTCGGGGAGAAGTCGTCCGTGTGCACGAAGGTCATCGAGCGCCTCTACGGCAACTCGCATCTGTTGAACGACGACGGCCAGTACGCCTACTACGGCCGGGTCGGCGGCTGCCTCGTGACCGGCAACGAGGACGGGATCAAGCACTGCGCGCTGGAGACGCTGTACGCGCTCCAGCACCTCGGCTACACGATCCCGCCGCAGGCGGACGCGGGCTGGATCGGCGAAGCCGGGCCCGGTCCGTCGTACCTGGACGAGGAATCGGGAGGTCGGATGAACGACTTCACGAACCGCAACACGACCTTCATGACCTGGAATCTGCTGCACGTCGCCCGGATGCTCAAGGACGCCGGGGGGATCCCCGCGCATGGAAACCAGCGCACGCAGTGGGACGCGGGCTGTCGCTTCGACTTCCCGAATCCCGAGCACCGAGCCTGAGCCCGATCACGCTCGGCGGAGTACGTAGAACCGCTCGTTGAACCTGGCCACCCGGGCGAGCGGGTCGGGATCCGAATCCGCAACGGCGACATCGGTAACCGCCCAGTCCTCGAAGACCTCCTCGACGTCCTTCCGGCTCGCGCCGCGCGGCAGCGGCCCGCGCCAATGCGGTTCGAAGCAGTCGAGGATCAGGGCCGCGTCCGGCGCCGCAACCGCTGTGACCGAGCGCGCCATCGCGCGGCGTTCGTCGTCGTTCAGCCCGTGGAAAGTTCCGGTGTCGACGAGCAGGCGGTAGCCGGAGCCGACATCCACCTCCGACAACGCGGTGACGTCGGCGTGCACGAGACGCAGCTCGACCCGCTCCTCGACGATTCGTTCGCGAGCCCGCGCGAGCGCCCGATCCACGAACTCGGCGCCCGTGACCTGCCAGCCTCGTTTCGCGAGCGCCACCGCCCAGACACCGCTCCCGGTTCCGAGGTCGAGAGCCCGGCCGTGCGGCGGCCCGTTTCCCTTCTCCTCGCGTCCAATCAGCTCAAGCAGCTTGTCCGCGAACGGTGGGTGATCTGCGAGGTCCTCCCACGGATGGAAGCCGAGAGCGTAGGCCAACCTGTAGTTCATCCGAGCACCTCGTTCGTCAGCGGTGGCGCGAACGCCGCGCCGATCGCTTCCTCGAGACGAGCCACGAACGCGCCCGGCCGCTCAATGTGCGGCGCGTGCGCAGCCCCCTTGACGACGCGGAGCGGCCAGCCGAGCCGGGAGCGTGCACCGTAGGCCAGCTCGACAGGGACCATGCGGTCCTGCGCGCCCCAGATCAATGAGACCGGCGCATTGATCCGCCGCAAGTCGGCGTCGTCGATGCGGCTCGTGCCGATCCGAATCAACTGGTTCATCGTCCGCTTTACGTGCCGGACGCGTCCGCGAGTCAGCGAGTAGCTGCTGAACGAGTCGAACCACTCCACCGCCTCGGATCGTGTGCGTCCTCGGTCGAGCAGCGCGAATCGCTCGAAGCGCTCGGCGTTTCGCTGACTCGCCCGCAGCGCGAAGCGAATCGCCACGACCCGGAGCCGGAACGGCATCCGGTACGGTCCGATCCCGGGCGCGGCGTAGACGCACAACCGCCGCAGCGCGTCCGGCCGGGCCCCGGCGAAGCTCGCTGCGAGGCTGCCGAGCAGCGAGTGGGCGACCAGGCACGGGCGCTCCTCGCAGGTCTGATCGATGAGTCCTTCGAACCAGGCCGCGAAGGGT
>DATHAL010000083.1:0-14737 GCA_035296705.1 Solirubrobacterales bacterium | reverse complement strand
GGCGTCGACCTCCTTGACCGCCACCTGGCGCTGGAGGCGCTCGTCGAAGGCGCGGTAGACCGTCCCCATCCCCCCTGAGCCGATCCGCTCGAGCAGCCTGAACCGCCCCATGACCAGCTCTTCACCCACGACCCAAGCCCTTCGCCGGCCGCCCGGTCTCTCCTTCCGCGGCAGTGTTCATACTTCGGCGGCCGAACGCTGACTCGGCTTTGACCGTGGCTTTCCTCGACGAGGAAGAACTGAGACCGGCTCCCGGCGGTTCCGGCCCGCGCCGACCGGTGCCCGACCGCCAACGCCAGGTGATGATGCGCAGGGTTATCGCCCTGGGCGTCGGCGTGCTCTTGATCATCCTCGTTCTGCTCGGGATCCGCGGCTGCCTGAACGCGCGCAAGGAGCGCGGGTTCGAGAACTACCTCTCGGACCTGGGCTCGATCGCGACGCAGTCGAACCAGCTCTCGAGCGAGTTCTTCAACCGGCTCGAGGATCCGCCGAAGGGCGAGGACGAGCAGGAGCTCCAAGCGCAGATCGCCTCCGACCGCGGCACCGCCGAGAACCTGCTGCAGCGCACCGAGGACCTCAGCACGCCCGACGAGCTCAACGACCCGCAGTCCGAGCTCGTGACCGCCTTCACGCTCCGGCGCGATGCGCTCACGGGGATTGCCGAGGACATCCCCAATGCGCTCGGCAGCGCGGACCGAAGCGCGGCGCTCGACCGCCTGACCGCCGACATGAAGGCGCTGCTCGCGAGCGACGTGCTCTACGCGCGCGCCCAGGACGACATCGATCGCGTGCTCTCCGAGGAGGCGATCTCCGGCGACGTGCCGCCGAGTGCCTTCTTGCCCGAGCCGATCGACCGCTGGATCGACAAGCTCCAGCTCAGCACGGTGCTGGCGAGCTTCGCCACCGACACCGGGACGACCTCCGGGCTGCACGGGCTCGCCCTGCTCAGCGCCTCGATCAACAAGACGCCGCTCACGGCGGATGCCGACAACTCCGTGGGACTGGGCAACGACCCGGTGAACCTCACCGTCGAGGTGCAGAACCAGGGCGATCAGGAGGAATCCGGGATCACCGTCAGCTACACGCTGAGCGGCGGCGCGATCCCGATCGAGGGCGAGGACGCGATCTCGAAGCTCGACGCGCAGGGGATCAACGAGACCACGCTGCCGTTCGAGTCCAAGCCGGAGACCGGCGTGCCGATGACGCTCGAGATCGAGATCCTCCCCGTGCCCGGCGAGGAGGTCGTCGACAACAACCGGGCGACCTACACGATCACCTTCGACTGACGCCGGACGCGAGCGCGCCCCTGCTTAGGATTCGCCGATGCGGGTCGCCTATCTCGGACCGGCCGGGACGTTCAGCGAAGACGCGTTGCGCGCGGCTGCCGGCCGCGACGAGCTCGAGGCGCTGCCGAGGCCGAGCATCTACGAGGCCATCAGGGCGGTCGCCGAGGGCGAGGCGGAGCGGGCGCTGGTCCCGTTCGAGAACTCGATCGAGGGATCCGTCCGCGCGACCCTCGACACGCTCGCCTTCGAAGCGCCGTCGGTGGCGATCGTCGGCGAACACGACCAGCCGATCACCAACAGCCTGATCGCCCGGAGCGAGCTCGAGCTGGAGGAGATCGAGCTCGTGCTCTCACACCCGCAGGCGAGCGCCCAGTGCGCGCGCTTCATCCGCGCCGAGCTCCCACGGGCACGCATGCGCGCCGCGTCGAGCACCGCCGAGGCGGTCCGGGAGGTCGCGGCGAGCTCCGCGCCCTGGGCCGCGCTCGGCGCCGCCTCCGCCGCCCCGCTCTACGGGTGCGTCGTGCTGCGCGAGGGAGTCGAGGACGAGGCCGACAACGTCACACGGTTCATCTGGCTCGCCCCTGCCGGGACGACGGCCACCGGCAACGGGGCCTGGAAGACGTCGATCAGCTTCTCGGAGCTCGGCGCCGACCATCCGGGGGCGCTGGTCGAGGCGCTGACCGAGTTCTCGAGCCGCAGCGTCAACCTGACGCGGATCGAGTCGCGGCCTCTGCGGCGCGGCCTCGGCCGCTACATGTTCTTCTGCGACCTCGAGGGGGCGGGTGCGGAGCCGCCGGTGCGCGAGGCGATCGAGGCGTTGCGGGCCAAGGCGGAGAACGTGCGGGTGCTCGGCAGCTACCCGATCCACACCGAGGGGATTCCGGCAAGCTGAGCCGCCGGGGATCCGTGAAGGTGGCCCGACTGTCGCTCTACAATCCGCGGACCATGGCGGACCTCGCTGATCCCGGGGCTCGGATCCGCCCCCGAAACGGGGGCAGCGTGCGGTCGGGCTCGGGCGGGCTCGAATTGAACGGGCGTGAGCATGCGTTCAGCGGCAACGGGTCGGCGCACGCCAGAAGGGGTGGCGGCAGGGTGCTCGTCCTCAACGCGAGCTACGAGCCGATCAACGTATGCACCGTGAGAAGGGCCGCGGTGTTGGTGCTCAAGGCCCGCGCGGAGGTGCTCGAGAAGGGCGCCGGTGCGCTTCACTCGGAGCGGCTCCAGCTCGAGCGGCCGTGCGTGATCCGGCTGGTCCGCTACGTGCGGGCCCCGCGCGACGTCCACCGACGCAAGATCACCCGCAAGGCGGTGCTGGCCCGCGACGCCTACACCTGCCAGTACTGCGGTCGGGAGTCGGTCGGGCTCACCGTCGACCACGTGATCCCGCGCAGCCGCGGCGGCAAGTCCGAGTGGGAGAACATCGTCGCCTCCTGCGCCCCCTGCAACCGAAAGAAGGGCAACCGGCTGCCGCGCGAGATCTCGATGCACCCGGCGCGCCACCCGAAGCCGCCCGGGCCCACCGTCTTCATTCGCATCGCCGCGCCGAAGGTGCCGCTCGCCTGGGAGCCGTACCTCGGCAGCCGCGAGCGCAAGGCGCTCTCCAGGGCTGCCTAGCTTCGCCGACCCGAAATAGCGAAGGGCCGCCCCGCAATGGGACGGCCCTTCCAAGGTGCGATTTAGCGCGGGCTCCGGATCAGCGGCCGGGTGGGACTACGTTCGGCCTCCGGCACCCACGGGTGCCCAGGGTTGGATTCCGCCAGGCGGCTCGCACGCTGCCCGACCGATTCGACGGTCGCCCGCCGGGCGGTCGAGGCGGCCGACTAGCGGCCCCGCACCTCCAGGGTCCCGAAAAAACTGTCACTCAACGTCGGACCACCTCCTTTCTCTGGTGATCCGATTGAAGCAAATCCGGAGGTCGACCTGACGGCCGATGAGCCGCGCGCCGCAGCCGGTCCTCTGAAGTGACCGGTCTCACGGAACGGGAAGCGGTGATCGACGAGGCTCAGAACATGAACCAGACGCAGGCCGCTCGTATCGACGCAACCGATGCGGCGCCCGCCCGGCTTCAGAGCGGGCGCCGGGCGGTCGAGATCGCCGTCTTCGCGGCGCTCATCGCCGGCGCAATCTTTGCCGTTCCCGGCCTCGGCGAGCTGCGCGCGAGGCTCGCCCACGCCGACCCGGCCCTGGTCGGGCTCGCCGTGGCGCTCGAGCTCGGCTCGTGCCTCGGCTTCGTCGCGGCATTCCGCGGCGTCTTCTCGCGGCGTCTTCCCTGGCGGTTCAGCTACGAGGTCGCGATGGCCGAGCAGGCGGCCAACGTGCTCCTGCCGACCGGCGGCGCGGGAGGTCTCGCGCTCGGTGCGTGGGCGCTGCGGCGGGTGGGGATGCCCGCGGAGCGGATCGGCCGCCGGACGGTCGCCTTCTTCCTGGTGACGAGCTCGACCAACTTCGTCGCGGTCATCCTCGCCGGCCTCGGCCTTGCCACGGGCGCACTGCACGGCGACGTCGCCGTGCTCGTCGCGCTCGTCCCGGCGCTCCTCGCGATCGCCGCTCTCGCCGCGATTGCGGCCTCGCCGCGGTTCCTGGCGCCGACCGCAAGCGGCGGGGCGGGTCGCATCCGCCGCGGGCTCGCCACCGGCCGCGGCTACCTCTCGGACGGGATCCGCGACGCGGTCGCGCTGCTCGGCTCCGGCCGGCCGCTGGTGGTCGGCGGGGCGATCGCCTACATGGGCCTCGATGTGCTGGCGCTCGCGGCGATGTTCGCGGCACTGGGCGGAGGGGCTCCGACGCTCGGTGTCTTCCTGCTCGCCTACGCGTTCGGACAGCTCGGCGGCCTCGTGCCGCTCCCGGGCGGAGTCGGCGGCACCGACGGAGGGCTGATCCTCAGCTTCGCCCTGCTCGGCACCCCGGTCGCGATCGCCGGCGCCGCGGTGCTCGGCTACCGCCTCTTTCAGCTCGGAGTTCCGGCGCTCCTCGGCATCGCCGCGTTCGGCTCGCTCCGCCGCAACCTCGGCCCGCGCCGAGCCAGGCCGAGCGCGAGGTCTCGCAGCCGGCGCTCCGCGCCGGCCTCGAGCTCGAGCCGGCCTAGGCCTGGGGCTTACGCCTCCGAGGCGCCGTCCGTGCCAGAAGCGGTCTCGGCTGGCTGCGCGGCCTCGGCGGCGATCTCCGCCACCTCCTCGGCCTCGGCGGCGACATCGGCTGAGGACTCGACGACGAGCGCGAGTGCGCTGACCCGGTCGTCGTCTCGAAGGTTCATCACCTTGACGCCCTGGGTCGCGCGGCCCATCTGCGAGATCCCGCCGGCGTTGGTCCGCTGCACCATCCCGTTCTGGGAGATGAACAGGAGGTCCTGGTGCTCGCGGACGGTGAGCGCGCCGGCGAGGCCGCCCTTCCTCTCGACCAGCTTGATCGTCAGCACGCCCTTGGTCCCACGGCCCTTGACCGGATACTCGGAGACGGCGGTGCGCTTGCCGTAGCCGTTCTCGGTGACCACGAACAGCTCGGCGTCGTCGCGGGCGATGTCCATCGTCAGGACCCGGTTTGCCGATCCGTTGACCTTGGCGGCGACGTTCATCCCCTTGACCCCGGACGTGTCGCGGCCCATCGGCCGCACCGCCGACTCCGAGAACCGGGACGCGTGGCCTGACTTCGAGACCAGCAGCAGGTCGTCCTCGCCCGAGGTCAGCCGGACCTGGACCAGCTCGTCTCCGTCGCGGACCTTGATCGCGATGATCCCGTCGGCGCGGATCGGGGTGTTGTAGGCGATGAACTCGGTCTTCTTCACCAGCCCCTTGGCGGTGGCGAAGACCAGGTACTTGCCCTCGGAGAAGTCGCGGGTCGGCTTCACCGCCATCACGCGCTCGCCGTCGCGCAGCGGCAGCACGTTGACCAGCGCGCTCCCCTTCGCCGTCCGGGAGCCCTCGGGCAGCTCGTAGACCTTGAGCCGGTACACCTTGCCGCGGTTCGTGAAGAAGAGCATGAAGTCGTGCGTCGAGCAGATGTGCAGGTGCTCGATGTAGTCGCCCTCCTTCAGGTTCATCCCCATCACGCCGAGGCCGCCGCGACGCTGCTGGCGGTAGGTCGCAAGCGGCAGGCGCTTCACATAGCCGGAGTGGGTGATCGAGATCACCATCTGCTGGTCGGCGATCACGTCCTCGATGTCGAGGTCGCCCTCCGCGTGCGTGATCTCGGTGCGGCGGCCGTCGCCGTAGCGCTGCTCGAGCTCGGTCAGCTCGTCGACGACGACGCCGTCGATCCTCATGGGATCGCCGAGGATCTCCCGCAGCTCGCCGATCAGCTTCATGAGCTCGCCGTGCTCGGAGCGCACCTTGCCCGACTCGAGCGCGGTGAGCCGCTGCAGGCGCATGTCGAGGATCGCCTGCGCTTGCTCGGTCGTGAGCTCGAACTTCTCGATCAGCCCGGTGCGCGCGGCGTCCGGGTCGGCCGACCCGCGGATCAGCGCGATGACCTCGTCGAGATTGTCGAGCGCGATCAGGAGGCCCTCGAGGATGTGCGCGCGAGCCTCGGCTCGGCGGAGCTCGAACTGCGTGCGCCGCGTGACGACTTCGCGCTGGTGTGAGACGTAGTGCTGGATGACCTCCTTGAGCGACAGCGTCCGCGGCACGCCGTCGACGAGCGCCACCATGTTGACGCCGAACGAGGTCTGCATCTGGGTGTGCTTGTAGAGCTGGTTGAGCACGACCGCAGGCGGGTCGCCGCCGCGCTTGAGCTCGATCACCAGGCGCATGCCGGAGCGGTCCGTCTCGTCGCGAAGGTCGGAGATCCCGTTGATCTTCTTCTCGCGGACGAGGTCGGCGATCTTCTGAATCAGGCCTCCGTCGCCGCCCTTCTTGACCATGAACGGGAGCTCGGAGACGATGATCGCGTCCTTGCCGCCCTTGAGCGGCTCCACGTGGGCCTTGGCGCGAACGCGGATCGAGCCGCGGCCGGAGGCGTACGCGTCGCGGATCCCGTCGGTGCCCATGATCGTGCCACCGCCCGGGAAGTCCGGGCCCTTGATGTGCCTCATCAGGCCCTGGAGGTCGATCTCGGGGTTCTCGATGTAGGCCTTGACCGCGTGGATCGTCTCGGTGAGGTTGTGCGGCGGGATGTTCGTCGCCATCCCGACGGCGATCCCGGCGGCACCGTTGACGAGGAGGTTCGGGAATCGGCCGGGGAGCACGAGCGGCTCCGTCTGCGACTCGTCGTAGTTCGGCCCGAAGTCGACCGTCTCGGCCTCGATGTTCCGCAGCATCTCGGTGGCGAGGCGGGCGAGGCGGGCCTCGGTGTAGCGCATCGCGGCCGGCGGGTCGTCATCGATCGAGCCGAAGTTGCCCTGGCCGTCGACGAGCGGATAGCGCAGCGAGAAGTCCTGCGCCATGCGGGCGAGCGTGTCGTAGATCGCGGAGTCGCCGTGCGGGTGGTACTTACCCATCACCTCGCCGACGATGAACGCGCACTTGCGGTACGGGCGGTTCGGCTGCAGCCCGAGGTCGTGCATCGCGTAGAGGACCCGGCGGTGCACGGGCTTCATCCCGTCGCGGACGTCGGGCAGCGCGCGCCCGACGATCACGGACATCGCGTAGTCGAGATACGACGAGCGCATCTCCCGGGCGAGCTCGCGGTCCTCGATGTGGCCGGTCAGCGCCTCGAGCCCGCCATCAGACATCGAGGAACCTCACCTCCTTCGCGTGCTTTTCGATGAACGCCTTGCGCGGCTCCACCTTGTCGCCCATGAGCTCCGTGAAGAGCTGCTTGGTGAGCGCCTCCTCGGAGTCCTCGATCGTCACCCGCTGAAGCGTGCGCGACGCCGGGTCCATGGTCGTCTCGCGGAGCTGCTCGGCGTTCATCTCGCCCAGGCCCTTGAAGCGCTGAAGCGTGACGCCATGCCGCGCGAGGTCGACGATCTGGCGGCGGAGCTCTACGAAGGAGTCGGCGTCTCGCTCTCGCTCGCCGAGCGCGACCTTGAACGGCGGCCGGCCGACCTGCTTAAGGAGGTCGGCGTGGACCTCGACCAGGTGGCGGTAGTCAGCGGAGGAGAACAGCTCCTCGTCGAGCGTGTGGTAGCGCGCCAGGCCGCTGCGGCGGTGGATCGCCTTCACCTCGAGCGCTCCGTCGCGCGCAGCGACGAGCTCGGTCTCGAACGCCTCGCCCTCAGGGTCCTCCGCCTCCATCAGCTTCTTGGCCCCGGCGAGCGTCGCGACCCCGGCGTCGAGGATCTGGGACTCGGCGAGGAATGCGACGAGCTCGTGGCCGACCTCGGCCTGCAGGGACTCCGACCAACCCTCGTACTCCTTGAGGCGGCGGTTGAACCGTGTCCAGCGCGCCTCGGTCAGCTTCGTGCGCTTGCCCTCGGAGTCGGCGATCCGGAACTGCTCCAGCTTGTCGCGCAGGAGCAGCGCCTCGAGCTCGGACTCCTTCTCGACGTAGGTCTCCTGGCGGCCGTTCTTCACGCGGTAGAGCGGCGGCTTCGCGATGTAGACGTAGCCGGCCTCGATCAGCTCCGGCATCTGCCGGTAGAGGAAGGTCAGGACCAGCGTGCGGATGTGCGCGCCGTCGACGTCGGCGTCCGTGCTCAGGATGATCTTGTGGTACCGGGCGTCCTCGAGGTTGAACTCCTCGTGGACGCCCGTGCCGATCGCCGTGATCAGCGCCTGGATCTCGTTGTTGGCCAGCACCTTGTCGATGCGGCTCTTCTCGACGTTGATGATCTTGCCGCGCAGGGGCAGGACGGCCTGCGTGTTGCGGTCGCGCGCCTGCTTAGCCGAGCCGCCGGCCGAGTCGCCCTCGACCACGAAGATCTCAGCCAAGGCGGGATCCTTCACCGTGCAGTCGGCGAGCTTTCCGGGCAGCGTCGAGTTCTCGAGCGCCGACTTGCGGCGCGTGAGGTCGCGCGCCTTGCGCGCCGCCTCGCGAGCCCGCGCCGCGTCGACCGCCTTGGTGATGATCCGCCGCGCCTCGGCCGGGTTCTCCTCGAGGAACTCGGCGAGCTTACGGTTCACGGTCTCCTTGACGAGTCCCTCGACGGGCGGGTTGCCTAGCTTCGTCTTGGTCTGGCCCTCGAACTGGGGATCGGCGAGCTTCACCGAGATAACGGCGGTCAACCCCTCGCGGACGTCCTCGCCGCTGAGGTTGGGGTCCTTCTCCTTGAGCACGCCCTTCTCGCGGGCATACGCGTTGAGCGTCCGCGTGAGCGCGGAGCGAAAGCCGGAGAGATGGGAGCCGCCCTCGTGCGTGTTGATGTTGTTCGCGAACGAGAAGACCGACTCCTGATAGGAGGCGTTCCACTGCATCGCCACCTCGACCTGGCCGTCCGGGGCGTCGCTCTCGAAGTAGACGATCTTCCGGTGCAGCGGGTCGTTCGATTCGTTCAGGTGCTTGACGAAGTCGACGATGCCGCCCTCATAGCGGAAGGTGTCGCGCTGGCCGGCGGCGCGCTCGTCGATCAGATCGATCTCGAGCCCACGGGTTAGGAACGCGGTCTCGCGCATCCGCTCGGCGAGCGTGGAGTAGTCGAACTCGAGCGTCTCGAAGACCTCGTCGTCGGGCAGGAAGGTGATCGTGGTGCCCGTTCCCTTGACCTGCTCGCCGCGCTTCAGCGGCGCCTTCGGCTCGCCGCGCTCGTAGTCCTGAGTCCACTCGTGGCCGTCACGGCGCACCTCGAGGTGAAGCCGCTCGGAGAGCGCGTTGACGACGGAGACGCCGACGCCGTGCAGGCCGCCTGAGACCTTGTAGCCGCCGCCCTCGCCGAACTTGCCGCCCGCGTGAAGCATGGTGAGCACGACCTCGGCGGTCGCTCGCTTTTCCTCCGGATGCTCGTCGACCGGGATCCCGCGACCGTCGTCGGTCACGGTGACGCTGTTGTCCGGGTGGATCCTGAGCTCGATCTTGTCGCAGTGCCCGGCGAGCGCCTCGTCGACGGAGTTGTCGACGACTTCGTATACCAGGTGATGGAGGCCGCGCGGCCCGGTGGAGCCGATGTACATCCCCGGGCGCTTGCGCACCGGATCGAGACCACGGAGGACCGTGATCTCGGCGGACGTGTAGCCGTTGTCTTGCTTCTTCGAGGCCGCCGCGCGCTCGCGGCCGGCACCCGCCTCGCTTGCCACTCGGTTCAGGCCCCTTCGGTCGACTTCATGAGAAACCCCGACCGGCTGACCCGGCGAAATGGGCCGAATCCAGACGGCTCGGGGCGGGCGTCCAACTTCACATAAGGATACCAGCCGCGCCCCCCGGAACGTCGCGCGCCTGGACACAAAATCCCTGCAAATGAGGGATTAATTTGTGTCGAAATCCTCTTCTGAGGCGACCACGAGGCGGAATCCCGCGATCTCGCCCCGTTCGAGCTCCGCGTTGAGGTTCGCGCGCAGCTCGGATTGCAGCAGATCGAGCTCCTGAGCCCAGGTCGCGGCGCGGCAGGCGACCGTGATCGTGCCCTCGCGCTCCCGGACCGGCGTCGCCTCCGCGGCAATCCGTTCCCCGACCGCTCGCCGCCAGGCGCCCTGGACGGCGGCGAGGAGGGTCGCGGGCTCGGCTTCGGCACGCGTCAGCTCGAGGATCTCGCCGAGAGGGCGCAGGCGCCGGCCATGGCGCCTCACAGCAGCGGCCTCAACGGCGGCCGGGCTCGGCTTCGCGCTGCGGCGCTCCGCCTCACAGCAGCGGCCTCACGCCAGGACCCTCACGCGGCGGCGCCCTCCGCGGCGCCCGCGGGACCGAGCGGCCTCCCCGAGCGGATCGAGATGTCGCGGCGGTCGCCGGCGCCTGAGGGCAGGTGAGTGGACTCGGTCGCGGTGACGAGCGCCTGCCCGCCTCCGATCGCCAGGTGCTCGACGAGCAGGCGGCGCCGCTCGGCGTCGAGCTCGCTGGTCACGTCGTCGAGGAGCATCAGCGGTGCCGGGCGGCCGTCGGCGATCAGAACCCGGCGCTCTGCGAAGAGCAGTGCGAGGAGCGCCTCCCGCTGCTGACCCTGGGAGCCGTAGCGGCGAAGCGAGCGGCCACCGAGCTCGAAGGCGAGCTCGTCGTGATGCGGGCCCCAGCCCGTGTAGCCGCGGGCGATGTCGGACTCCCGGCGCTCCGCGAACTCGGCGGCAAGCTCGCCGGCATCCGAGGCGTCGCTGCGCGGCCGGTAAGAGACCGCGGCGTCCTCGCCGAGTCCAAGCTCACGCGCCGCCTCGGCGAAGGGGTCGGCGAGCCGCGTGGCGGCCGCGTGGCGGTTAGCCGCCAGCTCAACCCCGGCACCGGCGAGCTCGGCATCCCAGGCGTCGAGCGTCTCCGCGCTCGCGACGCCGGCGCGGATCCGGCCGAGGAGCGCGTTTCGCTGCGCGAGCGCTCGGGCGTACCGGCGCCGCGACTCCTCGCGCGCCGGCCAGAGCGCGGCGCAGAACCCGTCGAGGTGCGTGCGGCGGGCCGACGGCGGGCCCTTGATGAGCGCTAGGCGATCGGGCATGAAGACGGCGATCGCCGGGCGCAGCCGCGTGCTCTCAGAGCCGGCCGCCGAGCCATCGAGGAGGTGCCGGCGGCCCTCGCCGCCCCGGCTGACCGAGAGCATGAACCGCCGCGTGCGCTCGCCGTCGCGTACCCGCGCCTCCGCTCGCGCCAGCGAATGCCCGAAGGCGATCGCCTCGCGGTCGTCGCGGGTCCTGCACGAGCGGCCGGCGAGCGCCATGTACGTCGCCTCGAGAAGGTTCGTCTTGCCCGCGCCGTTCGGGCCCCAGAGCAGGTTGAGGCCCGGGCTCAGCTCGAGCTCGAAGTCCGCGAGGTTGCGGAAATCGAGGACGCTGACGGCTTCGACCACCATTGGACTGCCACGGCCCTAGACGTTGAGCCTGATCGGCATCACGAGGTAGCTGAACTGCTCGTCGCCGACCGGACGGAGGAGGCCCGGGCGCAGGGGCGAGCTGAGCTGCACCGCGACCTCGTCGGTGGCGACGCTCTCGATGCCCTCGATCAGGAACTGTGGATTGAAGGCGATCTCGAGCGGCTCGCCCGAGTACGGCGCCGGCATCCCCTCGCTCGCATCGCCGATGTCCGGCGTCTCCGCCGCGACCGTGAGCTCCCCCTCGCTGAACGCGAGCCGCAGCGGCGCGTTGCGCTGCGCGAGCTGGCCGATCCGGCGCGCGATCTCCAGAAACTCCTCGCGCGGCAGCCGTACCTCGTGCTCGAACGACTCCGGGATCAGCACCCGCCAGCTCGGGAATTGACCCTCGATCAGCCGTGACGAGAGCGTGACCCCGGCGGTCCGGAAGACGACCTGGTTGCGCAGCATCGAGATCTCGACCTCCTCGGCTCCCGCAGCGCTCGCGATCCGGGCCAGCTCGCGCAGAGCGCGCGCCGGAATGTTCGCCTCGAGCGTCTGCGCGACCGTTGCCTCGAGGTCGGTGTGCTTGACGCTGAGCCGGTACGAGTCGGTGGCGACCATCGTGAGCGTCTGATCCTCGGCCTGCATCAGCACGCCGGTCAGGATCGGCCGGATCTCGTCGCGCGACGCGGCGCGGGCGACGAGGTCGATCGTCGTCGCAAGCGGTGTCGCCGGCAGCTTCACCGGGTCCCCCTCGGGATCGGGGAGGCGCGGGAAGTCCTCGGCCGGCAGGGTCCGGAGGTGGAAGCGGGCGCCACCGCCGGCGATCTCGACGTCGCGCTGCTCGGGCCGGAGCTCGAGGGTGACGCCGCCGGGGGGCAGGCTGCGCACCACGTCGCTGAACAGGCGCCCCGGCAGCAGCACGGTGCCGTCGGACTCGGTCGTCGCGTCGTCGAGCGTGCGCGTGATGCCGAGCTCCATGTCGGTCGCCCGCAGGGTCACCGACCCGTCGACGACGATCACGAGGATGCCGCCGAGCGAGGGGAGGGTGCCGCGGGTCGAGACTGCGCGGCCGACAAGCTGCAGCGCAGTGGAGAGGGAGTCGCGGGAGACAGAAAGCTTCATTGAAGGTCGCTCATCTTCCTACTTGGATCAGATGTATCTGTTGCGTTGACGGTTGTGGATCGGAAACGTGGATTCCGCTCGGCAAGCGGGATGCGGCCTGTGGATCAGTCGTCGTCCCGCTGTGGACGAGGCTCCGGATCGGTGGATCTCTCCCCGGATCCCTCCTCGACGGTCCCCAGCTCGGAGCGTACGTTGTGGATGGCCTGGGCGGTTTCCGATCCTGGCTCGAGCTTCCCCGCGACGCTGCGGATCGCGTGCAGGACGGTGCTGTGGTCGCGGTCGAAGCCGCGCGCGATCTCGGCGAGTGAGAGCGCCGTCATCTCGCGCGCGAGATACATCGCCACCTGACGGGCGCGGACGACGCGCGCCGAGCGCCCGGCGGAGACGAGCTCCGCACGGCTGAGGCCGTGGACGCGGCAGACGGCGTCCTGGATCGCGGCGAGCGTGGGCGTCGGCGGGGCGGCGGGCGAGCGCTCGCCGTGGGCCCCGAGCGCACGCCGGACGACGGGAGTGGAGAGCGGCTCACTCAACATCGAGGCAATCGCCAGCACCCTGGTCATCGCCCCCTCCAGCACGCGGACGTTGTCCGGGACGCGATTGGCGATCTCATAGATCACCGTCGGCTCGACGCTCGGCATCGTCTCGTCCGCCAGGCGCCACAGCAGCGCCATGCGGGTCCGGAGGTCCGGTGGCTCGACCTCCACGGTGAGGCCCCAGCGGAAGCGGTCGCGGAGTCGCTCGGCGAGGCGCGAGAGGGCCTCGGGCGGGCGGTCGCTGGAGAGCACGATCTGCTTGCCGGCGGCGTAGAGGGCATTGAAGGTGTGGACGAACTCCTCCTCGGTGTGCTCCTTGCCCTCAAGCACCTGAACGTCATCGATGAGCAGCGCGTCGAGCTCGCGGTACCTGGTCTTGAAGGCATCGGGGCCTTCGCGGCGAAGCGCCGTGACGAACTCGCTCGTGAATCGCTCCGCCGTCGTGTAGTGGACGGTCAGGGTCGGGTGGTTGCGCCGCATGTACTCGGCGATCGCGCCGAGAAGATGCGTCTTGCCGAGCCCGGGCGAGCCGTGGAGGAACAGAGGGTTGTAGGCCTCACCGGGGAGCTCGGCGACCGCGAGGGCGGAGGCGTGGGCGAGGCGGTTGCCGGGGCCGATCACGAAGTTGTCGAAGGTGTGGCGCGCGTCGAGCGGCAGGGAGCGCGGCCCGGGCTTCTTGGCGACGTCCGCGGTGGCCTCGGCGGTGTCCACGAAGGCGACCTCCTCGAGCCCGCTGCCGTGCTCGCGGACCGCCTCGGCGACGGCGGAGGCGTACCGGCGCTCGACCCAGGTGCGGACCGCCGGCGGACCCGTCAGGAGCAGCGTCGTGCCGTGCGCGCTCACCGCGCGGAGCGGCTCGAGCCAGAGCCTGAACGTCGACTCCGGAAGCGACCGCTGGAGCTCCCGGCGGACCTGCGCCCAGAGGGCGGAGAGGTCGTCGGCGGGTGCTTGGGAGGACACGGCGATCGACCATACATCCGGTGCAGAGACGCTTCCGAAGCCACCTCGCATTTCGCGGGAAAGACGCGCGGCGGGCGCCCCGAGTGGCGCGCCGCGTCAAGGGACGCTCTGTAGACTGCGCGCCCCTATGAAGCGCACCTGGCAGCCGAAGAAGCGCAAGCGCGCGCGTACCCACGGGTTCCGAGCCCGCATGCGAACGCGCTCCGGTCGCGACGTGATCCGGCGCCGTCGGCGCAAGGGCCGCAAGCGCCTCACCCCATAGGCCGGGTGAGGCGCGGGGTATGGCTGAGCGGCGCAGACGTGGCCGGCTGTCACGAAGCGGCGACTTCGACCGCGTGTATCGCGAGGGCCGATCGCACGCGAACCGCTACCTCGTCCTCTACACGTTCCCGCGGGGCGAGGGGGCCGAGGGCGACGTGCGTCTCGGCGTCTCGGTCAGCCGCAAGGTCGGCGGCGCGGTGCAGCGAAATGCCGTCAAGCGGGCGCTTCGCGAGGCGTTCTGGGCGCAGCGCGACCGGCTGCCGGCGGACCACGACTTCGTGGTCGTCGCCCGCCCCGATGCCGCCGCGCTGGTCGAGCGCGACGGCACACGCGGCGTCGAGACCGCGCTCGTCGAGCTCGTCGAGCAGTCGGGCCGCGTGGGGGCGGCGTAACACGTGAAACGCCTGAACGGGATCGGGGGCCGCTTGCGCTGGGCGCTTCGCGAGCTCTTTTTGCTGCCGCTGCTCGTCTACCGGAAGCTGATCTCCCCGGCGCTGCCGCCGCGCTGCAAGTACTACCCGACCTGCTCCACGTATGCCGTTCAGGCCGTGCGCGAGCTCGGCGTGGTCAGGGGCACGATCGTCGCCGGCTGGCGGCTGGTGCGCTGCAATCCGTGGAGCCTCGGCGGCGTCGACGAGCTCGCCGACCGCAAGCTCTTCCGCGGCCGCCACTCGGCCGACGGTGACCACGAGCACGGGCACGGAGTGGCGGCGTGACGGTCCTCGCGGTCATCGGGATCTTCCAGCCGTTCGTCGACCTCGCCGAGGCGATCATCAAGT
>DATHAL010000082.1:0-2939 GCA_035296705.1 Solirubrobacterales bacterium | reverse complement strand
GTTCGGCTTCTGGAACACCATCCCGATGCGCTTGCGGACGAGCACGGGGTCGACCTCGGGCGCGTACAGGTCCTGTCCGTGGTAGCGCACCGTGCCCTCGACGGTGGCGGTCGGGATCAGGTCGTTCATGCGGTTGAGCGCACGGATGAACGTGCTCTTGCCGCACCCCGAGGCGCCGATCAGGGCGGTGATCTGGCGCTCGGCGACGTCGAGCGAGGCGTCGTTGACCGCCGGGCGGCCGCCGTACCGCACGGTGAGGTGCTCGATCTCGAACAGCGGCTCGCGCTCGGCGGCGCCGGCGTCCGCGGTCGCATGCCGCGCGCCCGAGACCGCGGCGTGCCCGAGCTCGGGCGCCAGCATCCGCGGCCGCCCGCCGCTCGCCACCGCCTCGGGTGGAGGCGCCTGCGCCCGCTCCTTCTCCGGCTCGGTCACCTGTCGCATTGTGCCGTCCTTTCCATCGTCGCGCCCCACGGGGCTACCACCTCTGCTCGTAGCGGTTGCGGAGGTGGATCGCACCGGCGTTCATCACCAGGAGCAGCGCGAGCAGCACGAGGATCGCGCCGGCGGCGAGCACCCGGAACTCCTCCTGCGGCGCCTGCACCCAGGCCAGGATCTGGATCGGCAGCGCCGAGAAGGGGTCGTTCGTGAGGTCGTTCGGGTTGAAGCGGGCGAACGCCGCGGCGCCGACCACGATCAGCGGTGCGGTCTCGCCGATCGCGCGCGAGAGCGCGAGGATCACGCCGGTGGCGATGCCCGGCAGCGCCCCGGGGAGGATCTGCTTCCAGATCGTCTGCCACTGCGTCGCGCCGAGCGCCAGGGAGCCCTCGCGGATCGAGCTCGGTACGGCGCGGATCGCCTCGCGCCCGACGATGATCACCACCGGGAGGACGAGCAGCCCGAGCGTGAGCGCGCCGGCGAGGAGGACGCGCCCGAGCCCGAGCGGCCCGCGCACGAGGAACGCCAACCCGAGGATCCCGTAGACGATCGACGGCACCGCGACGAGGTTCTGGACGTTGACCTCGATCAGGCGGTTCCACCACCGGTCGCGGTCGGCGTACTCCTCGAGGTAGATCGCCGTGGCGGTGCCGACCGGGACGATGAACACCGCGCACACGACCATGAGCAGGAGCGTCCCCACGAGCGCCGACTGGATGCCCGAGCGCTCGGGGAAGACCTGGGACGGGAAGCTCGTCAGGAAGTCGAGCGACAGGACGGGCAGGCCGTCGACCGCGACGTCGGCGAGCAGCACCGCGAGCGCGAGCATGGCGAAGCCGATGCACAGGAGCAGGGCCGCGCGGAAGAGCGCCTCGCGGACGCGGGCGCCGCGCACGGACCCGCGCACGACGGCGCGCGCGACCGGTGCCTCGGCGACGCTCACTCGTACACCTGCTGGAAGCGCCGGACGAAGCGAATCGAGATCGCGTTGAGGATCAGGGTCATCACGAACAGCGTCGTGCCGACCGCGAAGATCGTCAGGAACTCGACCGACCGGACGGCGATGTCGCCGCGCGCCGTCTGGGCGATGAACGCCGCCATGTTCTGGTAGCTCTCGCGCGGGTCGATCCCGAGGTTGGCGCTCGCCCCGCCGGCGACGAGCACGACCACCGTCTCGCCGATGGCCCGCGAGGCGGCGAGGACGAGCGCGGCGACGATGCCCGAGAGCGCGGCGGGGAACACGACCCGCAGCACGACCTGGCGCTTCGACGCCCCGATCCCGAACGCCCCCTCGCGCAGCGCCTCGGGCACCGCGCGCAGGCCGTCGTCGGCGAGCGTGGCCACCACCGGCAGGATCAGCACGCCGAGCGCGAGGCCCGCCGACAGCGCGTTGAAGATCTGCACGTCGATGCCGAAGATGCCCTGGAGCACGACCGGCGTGATGAAGGTCAGCGCGAAGTAGCCGAGGACGATCGTCGGGATCCCCGCCAGGATCTCGAGCACGGGCTTGATCACCCTACGCGCGCGCGGAGACGCGTACTCGGCGAGGTAGATCGCCGATCCCAGCCCGAGCGGGACGGCGACGATCAGCCCGAGCGCGGTCAGGTACAGCGTCCCGGTGATCAGCGGGATCACCCCGAACGACTGCTGCTCGCCGGACGACAGCGGCGTCCACTTCGTCCCGAGGAGGTACTCGCCGACGCTCACCTGCCCGAAGAACTCGATCGTCTCGCCGAGCAGCGAGACCACGATCCCGACCGTCGTGGCGACCGACAGCACCGCCGCGGCGAGCAGCAACCCTTTGATCACGTGCTCCCCGACGGACCGGCGGGTCCGGCCCCGCACGAGGCTCGGGGGCGGACCGCCGGGCGCGGTCGCCGCTTCGGGGCGGGCCGCCAAGGGTCGCTAGCGGCCGGTCAGCCGCTCGAGCGACCGCCGCGAATCCGACACCTGCTCGCCGGTCATCGGCACGATCTTCGCCGCCTCGGCGATTCGCGGCGCGTTCGCCACGGTGAAGCGCATGAACTCCCGGACCTCGGGTCGCGCGAGCGACTTCTCGCTCGGGTACATGAAGATCGGCCGGGACAGCGGCCTGTAGCTGCCGTCCTGGATGGTCTTCGGGCTCGGGCGGACGCAGCCCGACCCGCCGTCGACCGCGGTCGCGTTGAGCTTGCCTTCGTTCTGGGTGAAGTACTCGTACCCGAAGTAGCCGATCCCGCCGCGCGTGCCCGAGACGCCGGTGACGAGCTGGTTGTCGTCGGCGGAGGTCTGGACGCCCTCGGTGCGCTGGGCGCCCTCCTCGCCGTTGACCTCCTCGGTGAAGAAGTCGAACGTGCCCGACTCCTCACCGGGGGTGAAGAGCGTCATCGGCGTGGCCGGGAACCGAGGGTCGACGTCCCGGAACGTCCGCGCGTCGGCGTCCGGCCCGAAGATCTCCCGGAGCTGGTCGGTCGTCATGCAGTCGATCGCCGTGCCCTTGTCGGTCACCACGGCGATCCCGTCGT
>DATHAL010000081.1:0-42603 GCA_035296705.1 Solirubrobacterales bacterium | reverse complement strand
GAGCCACTCGCGCGCATTCAGCCGGTGGTTGAAGTAGCGCTGCGCTGGGAAGGCGATCAGAACGAGGCCGCCGGCGATCACCGCCTGGACGAGTGAGAGCGGCGCCATCGCCATCGCCGCGACGTGGAGGATCCACGCGATCGCCGCGATCGCGAAGCCGATCGTCCACCAGCGTGAGCGAAAGAGTGCCGCGGCACTACGCCACGGACTCCGAAGGCGGATCTCCGGGGCCTCGCAGGCGCCCCGGTGCTTGCAGAGCATCCCCAGGTTGGCGGTCGCAGCGCAACCGAGCGCGAGTGCAATGCCAAGAGTCGTCATCAGTTATCTGAATCGGTGAGTTTCCCGGGCGCCCTGAATCTCCCCTAACGACGCGCGCCGGGTGCTGTGTTAGGGATTGCTAACAGGTTTTGCGGCGCTCGTGGGCGATCCTTCCTAAATCTTTTGTGAGGATCCGGACTCAGCCGACCAACGCTTCGGCCTCGATCTCGACCGCCCAACGGGCGTCCAGCAGCCGCGCGACGACCATGGTCGCCGCCGGCGCCGCCGCCCCGAAGTGCTCGCGGTGGACGTCACCGACCACGTCCGCTACCTCCGGATCGCTGATGAACATCCGGGTGCGCACCACGTGCTCGGGCCGCGCCCCGAGCTCCGCGAGCGCCGCCACGATGATCTCGCAACAGCGCCGCGCCTGGGCTCGCGGATCTAGGTCACAGGAGCCGTCGGGCCACACAGGCGCCGTTCCGGAGACGATCACCCGGTCGCCCACCCGAACCGCGCGTGAGTACCCGTAGCGGGCCTCATAGGGCGACTCCGACCCAGTCCGCCGGCGCGCGCCCGGGCCGCCCACTAGGAGAGGTGCTCGCGCAGGCGCTCAACCGCCTCGGTGATGCGCTCGTCGGGCGTCGTCAGCGAGATCCGGAAGAAACCCTCCCCCGACGGCCCGTACATCGAGCCGGGCGAGACCACGACGGCGGCCTCCGCGAGTACGAGCTCCGCGAACGAGGTGGACGTATGTCCGTCGGGGACCGGCGCCCATACGTAGATCGTGCCCTTCGGCGCCGCCACGTCCACCCCGATCTCGTGCAGCGCGTCGACGACCAGATCGCGCCGGCGCTCGTAGATGGCGTTCATCTCCTCGACCGCGCGGCGCGGGCCGTTGAGCGCCGCGACGCCCGCGAGCTGCACCGCCTCGAAGAGCCCCGAGTCGACGTTCGTCTTCAGCCGCCAGTAGGCGGAGACGGCCTCGCGGTTGCCGACGATCGCGGCGCAGCGCCAGCCGGTCATGTTGTACCCCTTGGAGAGCGAGAAGACCTCGACTCCGACCTCCTTCGCCCCGGGCGTTGCGAGGAAGCTCGGCGCGACGTAGCCGTCGTAGGTCGTCTCCGAATAGGCGTTGTCGTGGACGACGAGGATCTGGTGCTCGCGGGCGAGCTCGACGACCCGCTCGAAGAGGCCCTCGGAGACGATGGCGCCCGTTGGGTTGTTCGGATAGTTGATGAACAGGAGTCGCGCCCGCGCGAGCTCGTCCGCGGGGATCGCGTCCAGGTCGGGGGCGAACCCGCGCTGCGGGATGAGCGGCAGGAGCGCCGCCTCGGCGCCGGCCAGGAGCGGCCCGCCGGTGTAGACCGGGTAGCCCGGGTCGGAGGCGAGCGCGACGTCGCCCGGGTCTAGGAACGCGAAGCAGAGGTGGTAGATGCACTCCTTCGCGCCGATCGCCGGGATCACCTCGGTCTCGGGGTCGATGTCGACGCCGAAGCGGCTCGCGTAGAAGTCGGAGAACGCGCGGCGGAACTCCTCCCGCCCGCGATTCGACGGGTAGCGGTGCGTTCCGGGATCGGCGACGGCGTCCTGCATCGCCTCGACGATGTGCGGATAGGTCGGCGTGTCCGGATCGCCGATCCCGAGGCTGATCACGTCGATGCCGGCCGCTCGCTTCTCGGCGACCTTGCGCTCGAGCTCGGCGAACATGTACGGCTCGATTGCCTCGAGCCGCTTGGACGGATCCGTGAGCCCCATGGCCGCGGGAGGCTATCGGGGGCCGAGCACCCAGGTGTCCTTCGCGCCCCCGCCCTGCGAGGAGTTCACGATCATCTCGCCGCGCTCCGCGGCGTAGCGGGTCAGGCCGCCGGGCGAGATCGCGTAGCCGCCCTCCGAGGCGTATGAGAACGGGCGCAGATCGATGCGCCGCGGCTCGAGGCCGCCCCCGCGCACGCAGGGATGGGTCGAGAGCGAGATCTGCTCCTGGGCCACGAAGTCCTCGGGGCGTTCGCGGATCCGGTCGCGGGCGTCGCCGAGGCCCTCCCGGTCCGCGTCGCCACCGATCACGACCTGCTCGCCGCCGGAGCCGAAGCGGGGCTTCAGCACGAGCTCGTCGATCCGCTCCAGCGCCTCCTCGCGGTGCTCGTCGATGGCCAGGTCGTAGGTCCGGATCGAGTCGACGATCGGCTCCTCGTCGAGGTAGAAGCGGATCATTGCCGGGGTGTAGGCGTAGCTCAGCTTGTCGTCGGCGACGCCGGAGCCGAACCGGTTGACCATCGCCAGCGTCCCGGATCGAAGCGGCTCGAAGAGGAGCTCGCCGAGCGGCGTAAGAGCGCGGTCGTCGTCCGTGAGCCGCGCGTCGTCGGTACGGCGGTAGACGACGTCGATCGGCTCACGGTCGCGGGGGTCACGGAGCCAGAGCCGTCCGCGGGCCGACTCGAGGTCGGCCGGGGTGACGAGCGACGCCCCGATCGCCTCGGCGACCGCCCGATGCTCGAAGAAGGCGACGTTCTCCGGGCCATCGGTGACCACGGCGATCCGGCCGTCCCCTTTCGTGGGCGACGCGTCCCGAAACGTCGCCGCGAGCTGCTCGAGCGTGGGATCGATCGAGCGCGGGTCGATGCCCGGCACGGCAAGCTCGTCCACGATCACGTGGCGTGCCACGATCGCGTAGTAGATGCCGGATGGCGTCCGTGCATTGTCCTCGAGCACGACCAGGTCGCCGTCGACGCGGCGGGCGACATCGAAGCCGCAGACGTGGACCCAGCGGCCGTCGGGATGCGGTATCTCCCGCATCCGCGGCTCGTACACCGGCGAGCCCTCGAGGACGCGGTCCGGGACCAGCCCCGCGGAGAAGATCCGGCGCTCCCCGTAGGCGTCGGCCGCAAACGCGTCCAGCGCCCGCGCGCGCTGCGAGAGCCCGGGCTCGAGGCGCTCCCACTCTGCGGCCTCGATCAGGCGCGGCACCGGGTCGAGCCGGAACAGTCCGGATAGCGAGCCGAACGTGACCTGCTCGCGCTCGAGCCGTTCGGCGATCCGGCCGACGAGCCGGTCGGGATCATGCCCGGCGAGCTTGGCGAGCAGCGGCTCATAAAGTGGCCGCGGCTCGTCCACGGCGCTGAACGCCTCATCGGGAGCGTCCGGCTCGGGGGCGTAGGCGCGCGTCCATCCGGCTGGCGCGGACGAGTGCATCGCGGGCGCCGTACCCGCGGCCCGCGCGGCCCAACCGGCGGCGGCACGCCCCAGGGCCATCCGATTCGCGATGCCTTCCCATGTGGAAGGCGATGGTCAAGGCCCGGCCAGTGACCTCACGAAGTCCGCATCGAGCTCCCCAGCGTAAACGCGCGAGGCGGGGCCGATCAGGGTGATGTCGAGCTCGTCGGTGATCTCGACGGTGAGCGTGCCGCCGTCGAGCTCGACCCTGAGCGGGCTCCGGGCGCCGCGCACGAACGCGGCCGCGGCGGCGCCGCTTGCGCCAGTGCCGGAGGAGAGCGTCTCCCCTACCCCCCGCTCGAAGATGCGCGCGCGCACAGTCGAGCCGTTGACGCGGATGAAGGAGACGTTCGTGCGGTTCGGGAAGAGCGCGGTGTTTGACTCGATCGCGGATCCGATCTGCGCCACGTCGAGCGCCTCGAGCTCGTCGCCGACCTCGATCACGCACTGCGGGTTGCCGACGCTCACGTGCTGAAAGGCCCACCTCCGGCCGGCCGACTCGACGGCGCCGGTCCCGTCCTCCGGCCCGTCCGGATAATCCGCGGAGCGCACCGAGGCGCGGCCGATCGCCATCGAGACCTCGCCCGGCGCCGTGATCGTCGGCGTCACCTCGCCGGCCTTGGTGAGGATCGTGAACGTATCCGCATCGGTCCAGCCGGCGGCGCGCAGGTAGAGAACGGCCTCGCGGGCTCCGTTACCGCTCAGCTCGGCCTCCGAGCCGTCGGGGTTGAAGATCCGGAGCTCGGCCACGTGGCGCTCGTCGGCGGCCGGCGAGAGGACGAGGATCCCGTCCGAGCCGACGCCGAAGTGCGGCTCGCAGATCCGTCGCACCCGCTCCGGCGTCAACTCCCAGGGCAGGACCTCGCGCTCGACCACGATGTAGTCGTTGCCGAGCGCCTGCCACTTCTCGAACCTCATGGCGGCGTGAGCCTAAAGCGCGGCGACCCCGGGAGCGAGCAGCGCCATCGCGGTGGAGTCGAGCTCAGTCGGCGGGATCACCTGGTGAGCGGCGGCGAGCTCCTGGGCCGGATGCGTGGTGGTCAACGCGATCACGGTCATCCCCGCGGCGAGCGCCGCCTCGATCCCGGCGGGCGCGTCCTCGATCACCAGGCAGCGCTCCGGATCGAGGCCGAGCAGCCGCGCCCCGAGCCGGTAGCAGTCCGGCGCCGGCTTGCCGGCCTCGACATCGCCCGCCGTGACGAGCGCCGCCGGGGGCGGCAGGGCCTGGCGGGCGATCCGCGCCTGGGCGGTCTCGATGCGTGCGGAGGTGACGATCGCTCGCCGCCCCTCGGCGAGGCGGCGATAGAGCTCGACCGCCTCGTCGATCGCGGTGCCGCCGCCGTCGATGGTCAGCACGAGCTCCTCCACCCACGCGGCCTCGACGCCGGGGTCGAGCTCGCGCGCCAGCATCCTTACGACCTCCTCGGTCTGGCGGCCGTGCCAGACGGCGCGCATTGCGTCGATCGAGATCCCGTGCCTGTCCGCCCATTGCCCCCAGGCGAGCTCGACCTGGCGTCCGGAGTCGACCAGCACACCGTCGAAGTCGAACAGCACCGCCTCGGCCGGACCCCGGCTCATCGCTCGCCCTCCTCCTCGCGGTCGAGCAGGCCGACGATCTCCCCGGCGACCTCGCGGTCGCTTCGCCCGGCCCGGTCGATCAGCGTCACGCCCTCCATGCGGCGCATCCAGGTGAGCTGGCGGCGCGCGTAACGAAGCTGCGCGCGCTTCATCCCCTCGACGTCGCCGGCGAGGAGCTCCTCGAAGCCGATCGCCGCGCGGGCGGTCCGCGAGGCGCCGGCTGCGTCCGCGGCCCGTACCTCCTCGACCGCCCCTCGCCGCAACATCTCCTCGACCCGGACCGGCACGCGGCGGCGAAGCTCCTCTCGATCGACGGTGAGGCCGATCAGGGTCGCCGCCACGCGCAGGTCCTCGCTCCAGAGCCGTTCCGCGGAGGAGTGTGGCGCGATCCCGAGGCGGGTCAGCTCCGTCAGCCGCGCGATTCGCTTGCGGTCGTTCGGATGCACGCCAGAGACGAGCTCCGGCGAGAGCTCGGCGTGAAGCGCCGCCGGGCCACGCTCGGCGATCTCGCGCTCGACGGCGTCGCGGACCTCCGCCGGCACCGGCGGGCGCAGCTCGAGCTCCGAGAGGGCTGCCCGCATGTAGAGGCCGGTACCACCGACCAGGATCGGACGCCGGTCCTCGGCGAGGAGCTGGTCGATCTCCGGATGGACCAGGTTGGCGAACCTCCCGGCCGAGAACTCGCCGTCGATCGGCACGATGCCGAGCATCCGGTGCTCGAGCCGCTCCCGCTCCTCCGCGGTCGCCGCCCCACTTAGGATCTCGAGGCCCTGGTAGACCTGGATCGCGTCGCAGGAGATCGCCACGGGGTCCTCGCCGCGCGCCCGCAGGAGCTCCCCGACCTCGATCGCGACCCCTGTCTTGCCGACGGCCGTCGGGCCGAAGATCGCGAGGACGCGCACCGCCGGGCTCAGCCGGCGCGGCTCAGGAGCCGTTCGAGTCCGCTCAGCGTCTGCGAGCTCGCAGCCGCGATCTCGACCTCGGCGAACTCGCCCGGCTGCGCGGTTCCCTCGAAGTTGACCGCCTTGTTGTGGCGGGTCCGGCCGCGCAGGCGCGTGGCGTCGGTGCGACTCGGGCCCTCGACCAGCACCTGGAGCGTCCGGCCGACGAAGCGCTGCGCGCGCTCTCGGGCGCGGCGCTGGACGGCCTCCACCAGCCGCTGCATCCGCTCGCGCTTCACGACGTGCGGCACCTGCTCGGAGAGCGTCGCCGCCTCCGTCTCGCGACGCGGTGAGTAGATGAAGGTGAAGGCGCCGTCGTAGCCGACCTGCTCGACGACCTCCAGCGTCGCCGCGAAGTCCGCCTCGGTCTCGCCCGGGAAGCCGACGATGATGTCCGTCGTGAGCGCGCAGTCCGGAACGTGCTCGCGGATCATCGCCACCCGGTCGAGATAGCGCTCGCGGTTGTAGGTCCGGCGCATCGCCTTGAGGATGCGGCTCGAGCCCGACTGAAGCGGCAGGTGGATGTGCTCGCAGAGCGCCGGCAGGTCCGCGTGCGCGCGGATCACGTCCTCGCGCATGTCCTTCGGGTGTGGGCTCGTGTAGCGGATCCGCTCGATGCCGTCGACAGCGTCGATCAGCGCCAGGAGCTGGGCGAATGTGATCCGCGATTCCCGCGGCAGGTCGCGGCCGAAGCTGTTCACGTTCTGCCCCAAAAGGGTGAGTTCGACCACGCCGTCGGCTGCGAGGCGCTCGGCCTCGGCGACGAGCTCGGCCGGCTCGCGGCTCTGCTCGCGCCCCCGGGTCGAGGGAACGATGCAGTAGGAGCAGCGGCAGTTGCAGCCCTGGGAGATCTGAAGCCAGCCCTGGAACTCGCGCTCGCGCTTCATCGGCAGATGGCCGGAGAAGTCCTCGAACTCGAAGTAGCCCTGGGCGCTCAGCGAGTCGGAGGTCAGGAACTCGGCGAGCCGGGCGATCTGCCCCGGGCCGAAGGCGACGTCGACGAACGGGAAGCGCTCGAACACCTCGTCCTTGACCGACTGCGCCCAGCACCCGCCGACGCCGACCACACGCTCCGGGTCCTCGGACTTGAGCCGCTTCGCCTCACCGAGGTGCGCGATGAAGCGGTTGTCCGCCGCCTCGCGGATCGAGCACGTGTTGAAGAGGATCAGGTCGGCCTCGGCGCGCTCGGCAGCCTCGGTGTAGCCGAGCGACTCGAGCATCCCCTTCATGCGCTCGGAATCGTGGGCGTTCATCTGACACCCGAACGTGGTCACGTGAAAGCGCTTGCCTCCCACGCGCCCGGATGTTAGGGACGGTGGCTCAGCCGCCGGCGCCGGTCGACTGCGCCAGGTATTCGACGAGCGCGTCGAGGTCCTCGGGGCTGATCGTCTCACCGAAGTTCTGCGGCATCACGTTAGGCGGATAGCCCTTCGCGATCACCTTGTTCGGGTTGATGATCGACGTCTTGATGAAGTCGGTGCTCTCGCTCTTGAGCGCGCCATCCAGGTTCGGGCCGGTGGTCCCGCCCGAGCCGGCGGCGGCGAGCGTGTGGCAGCCGCCGCAGCCGTTCGCCTCGAACACCTGCGCGCCCTGCTCGGCGGACGCCTGCGTGGCCGCGGTCCCGGTCGTGGTCTCGGTGGCGGCGGCCTCGCTGCCCTCCTCCTCGCCGGCCTCGGCGGCGTTTCCGGCAGCCTCGCTCTGTTCCGTCGCCTCGGCGAGCTCGGCCTCCCGCTCCGTCTGCTCGTCCTCGGCCTGTCGCCACGCGAAGGTCGCGGTGGCGAGGACGAGCAGGGCGAAGACAGCGATCCCGCCGAGCAGCAGTGGCCGCGTCGGCGGGAACTTCTCGGACCTGAGCCCGGCAAACGAAGCGACGAGGGCCAGGGCCACGAGCGCCAGCCCAAGGATGTAGAAGAGGGTCTCGTCCACGCGGGCGGGATCCTAAAAGAACGGCGTGAATGGCAGGGCGATCAGCTCGCGTACGTCGTCGCCCGGCTCTCGCGGATCACGGTGATCCTGATCCTGCCCGGGTAGTCCATCTCCTTCTCGATCGCCTGCGCGATTTCGTGCGAGATCACCGCCGCCTGGTCGTCGTCGACCTCACCCGGATCGACGATCACCCGGATCTCGCGCCCGGCCCGCATCGCGAAGACCCGCTCGACGCCACGGTGGCGCGACGCGATCTCCTCGAGGTCGCGAAGCCGCCCGACGTACTGCTCGAGGGCGTCGCCGCGCGCGCCGGGCCGCGCGCCGGAGACGGCGTCCGCCGTCTGGACGATCACCGCTTCGACCGTCTTCGGCTCGACCTCGCCGTGATGCGCTTCCATCGCATGCGCGACCGCCTCCGACTCGCCATGGCGGCGCGCGATCCGACCGCCGACGAGCGCGTGCGGGCCCTCGACCTCGTGCGTGACCGCCTTGCCGATGTCATGAAGGAGCGCCGCCCGCCGCGCCGTCTCCACCGAGGCGCCGAGCTCCTCGGCGATCAGCGCCGCGAGGTGAGAGCACTCCACCAGGTGATCGAGCACGTTCTGGCCATAGCTCGTGCGGAAGCGAAGCTCGCCGAGGAGCCGCAGGAGCTCCGGATCGAGGCCCGCGACGCGCGCCTCGAGCGCTGCGCGTTCGCCCTCCTCCGCGACCCTGGTCTCGATCTCCTCGCGAGCGTGCTCGTAGGTCTCCTCGATCAGCGCCGGGTGGATGCGGCCGTCCGCGATCAGCCGCTCCACCGTGATCCGGGCGACCTCGCGGCGGACGCCGTCGAAGCTCGAGAGCATGACGGCCGATGGAGTCTCGTCGATGATCACGTCGACCCCGGTGAGCTTCTCGAGCGCCCTGATGTTGCGCCCGTCGCGGCCGATGATCCGGCCCTTCATCTCGTCGTTTGGAAGCTCGACGAGGCGCGTCGTCGAATCGGCCGAGTGCTTGGCGGCGAGCCGCTGCATCGCGACCGAGAGGATGTTCCGCGCCCGCCGCTCGGACTCCACTTTCGTCTGCGCCTCGATCTCCTGCAGCCGCAGCCCCGCCTGTTGCTTGGCCTCCTGCTCGACCTCGGCGATCAGGAGCTGCTTCGCCTGCGCCGCGCTCAGTCCGGAGAGGCGTTCGAGCTCACGGCGATGGAACCGCTTCGCCTGCTTGAGCTCCTCGGACTCCTTCGCCAGGTTCCGCTCGCGGTCCTCGAGCACCTGGAGGCGCCGATCGACGTCCGCGTGCTTGACGGCCAGCGACTCGAGCTCGCGCAGGGCCCGCTCCTCCATGCGCGCGATCTCCTCGCGGCGGGCACGCAGCTCGCCGTCCATGCTCGGCGCGGCCGGCTTCGCACCCGCGTTCGCCGGCTGCTGCGGCGCGGCGCGATCGCGCCGCCACGGTAGCCAGAGCGCGCGTTGAGCCATCGCTTCCTTTCCGCGGCCCGTCCGGGGGCCGCAAGGTTGGTCCCGCTATCCGGCGATCGCTGCGATCGCCGCGGCCCGCGTCGCCGAAGCGCACGATGGCTGGCTGGATCTCAACGCGCCGCGCGCGCCTATCGTCGGCGGATCGACTCCGCCGGGCTTCGCACCCCGATCTGAACGGTGGTCAGCAAAGAACTCTTCGTTTCAGCTTGCCATTCGCGTCGTCTCAAGCGGCAGCGTGCCGCTCATCGATCGTAGTCGCGGGCACCCGATCTGGCAAGCGCAGCGCCGGCCGGGCCGGGGCGTTCAGGCCGCTCGGCGCTCGAACCCGCGAACCGCCTCGTAGGCGAGCTCGGAGTCGTAGCCTCGCCGCGCGAGGTACGCGAGCGCGCGGGCCCGTCCGGCCTCGTCATCGGGCGGACCACCGCGGCGCTCGAGCAGCTCGATCGCCCGTGTGAGCTGGGCCCCCGGGTCCTCGGCACCGACCTCAGCCTCGATCAGCTCGCGCTCGAGGCCCTTGGCGGCGAGCGCCTCGCGGATCCGATCGGGGCCCCAGCCCCGCAGCTCGCGCTTGTCCTCGGCGAACCGACGCGCGAACCGTTCGTCGTCGATCGCGCCGTCCTCGATCAGCCGCGCGAGCGCTGCATCGACCTCGTCGGCTCCGAAGCCGCGCTCGGCAAGCCACGCCGTGAGCTCGGCGCTCGTGCGCTCCTTCCGAGCGAGCGCCTCGAGCGCCCGCTCAAACGCCTCCTGCGTGCCCATCCGCAGCTAGGCCGCCTTGCGCTCCTCCTCGACCGCGGCCACCGGAGCTTCCACGTCTGCGTCGGCTTCGGGCACCGCGCGCGGGGGCGTCGGCGTGCGGTCGACACCGAGCTCGGCGAACAGCTTCGCCTCGATCTCCTGTGCGAGCTCCGGGTTCTCGACCAGGTATTGCTTGGTGTTGTTGCGGCCCTGGCCGAGGCGCAGCTCGCCGTAGGAGAAGAACGAGCCCGACTTCTGCACCAGGTCGTGCTCGAGCGCCAGGTCGAGCAGCCCACCCTCGTGGGAGATCCCGGCCCCGTACTCGATGTCGAACTCGGCCAGCTTGAACGGCGCCGCGACCTTGTTCTTGACCACCTTCACCCGGACCCGGTTGCCGACCGCCTCGGTGCCCTCCTTGAGGGTCTCGATGCGGCGGATGTCGAGCCGCTGCGAGGAATAGAACTTCAGCGCCCGGCCGCCCGGCTGCGTCTCCGGCGAGCCGAACATGACCCCGATCTTCTCCCGGATCTGGTTCGTGAAGATGCAGACCGTCTTCGCCCGGTTGAGGTTGCCGGCGAGCTTTCGCAGCGCCTGCGACATCAGCCGCGCCTGGAGGCCGACCTGCTGCTCGCCCATCTGACCCTCGAGCTCGACCCGTGGGGTGAGCGCGGCCACCGAGTCGATGGCGACCACGTCGACCGCTCCGGAGCGGGTGAGGACGTCGACGATCTCGAGCGCCTGCTCGCCGTAGTCGGGCTGTGAGACGAGCAGCTCGTCGGTGTCGACGCCGATCCGCTTCGCGTAGATCGGGTCGATCGCGTGCTCGGTGTCGACGAAGGCGCAGACTCCGCCCCGTCTCTGGGCCTCGGCGATGATGTGGTAGACGAGCGTCGTCTTACCGGACGACTCTGGGCCGAAGATCTCGACGATTCGCCCGCGGGGCACGCCGCCGACTCCGAGCGCGAGGTCGAGCGCCAGGGCGCCGGTCGGGATCACGTCCACCGGGACCGCCGCCCGCTCGCCGAGCCTCATCACCGCGCCCTGCCCGTATTCCTTCTCGATCTGCGAGACGGCGGCCTGGAGCGCCGCGTCCTTCGCCTTGGCCTCCTTGTCGGCCGCCTTCAGCTCCGCCTTCTTTGCTTCAGCCATCTTCTTTCATCACCTCTTCTGTCCCTGCGGGGACGGCAAGTCGATGCCGCCAAGGCGCACGTACTCGGCGCCCTGGGGTTTGAGATTCGAACGGTATAGAGCCACTCGGACGAACCCGAACGGCTGTTCGAGCGCCTTCGGAAGACGGTTCGGTGGCTTGTTCACCCGCTTCGGTCTCCCCTTGCCGCGGCGCTTTCCGGGCGCCGGCGGCAGCCGCTCGCTGCGCACGCGCGCGACGGTGACGTGCGGCCAGAAGCCGCGCTTCTCGGGCTCGTAGAAGCGCTCCGCCTCGAGCGCGTCCGACAGTTCGGCCTCAAGGGTTTCGACCGACTCGCTCCGACCGCCGATCGCGTACAGCCGCGGCCGTCCCTTCGGGATCGGTGAGGGTTCGGGATCGAAGCGAAGCTCGGCCGGACGCGGCTTGACGGAGCCGATGACCTCGAGGATCCGCGGGATCGCCTTCTCCGGGTGATAGGCGAGAAAGCAGAGCGTCACGTGAAGCGACTCCGGCCGCGTCGGCCGCAGCGCTGGGTCCTTGAGCGCCCGCGCCTGCCAGGCCGCGACAGCGTCGCGGACCTCGTCGGGCAGGTCCAGGGCGACGAAGAGCCGCGCGCGCGGGCTCTTGAGGCGCTCCTTGGCCATGCGCGAACGCTAGGCGCTCACGCGGCGCAACGGGCGCGCGGGAGGTCAGGAAAGCCGCACGAGGGTGAAGCGGATGCCGCGCTCGGAGACCCGGGCGGTGCCCATCGTGTGCGCCGACGCGCGGCGGCGCTCCGTGGGGCTGCCGGGATTGAAGATCTGAAAGTCCCGGTCGCGCTCCAGCAGCGGCAGGTGCGAATGGCCGAAGACGACCGCCTCGGCGCCCGGGAACGCTCGGCGCATCCGCGCCAGCCGCCCGCGCGCCGGCCCGGCGTCGTGAACGACGCCGATCCGCACGCCCTCCACCACCGCCAGCTCGCGCTCCGGGAGGCGCTCGCGCAGGGCCGGCTCGTCCACGTTGCCGTGCACGGCAGCGAGTCGCGGTCCGATCGCAGCGATCTCCTCATAGGCGGAGACGCTCGAGAAGTCCCCGGCGTGGATCACCAGGTCCGCCGTCGCGATCCGCCGCAGGCACTCCTCGGGCAGGCGTCGCCGCCCGCGCGGCAGGTGCGTGTCCGCGATCACGGCGATCGTCGCTGTCAGAGCGGCAGGTCCTCGCCGCGCAGGACGCGTCGCAGGAGCTGCATTGCGACCGTCGTCGAGCGGTCGCGGATGTCCGCGCGCTCGCCCGGGACGACCGTGTCGCGGGCGAGCGCCCGTCCGGAGGAGTCGAGCACGCACCAGCAGACGTAGCCGACCGGCTTCTCCTCGGTGCCGCCGCCGGGGCCCGCGATCCCGGTGACCGCGCACGCGACGTCGGCCTCGAATCGCGCAAGCGCTCCCTCGGCCATCGCCCGCGCGGCCGCCGGCGAGACGGCGCCGTGGCGCTCGATCAGCTCCGCCGGCACCCCGAGCAGCTCGACCTTGGACTCGTTCGAGTAGGAGACGATGCCGCCGGCGAAGTAGTCGGAGGACCCGGGGATGTCGGTGATTCGCGCCGCGAGCAACCCGGCGGTGCACGACTCCGCGAGCCCCAGCCGCCGGCCCTGGAGGAGCTCCGCCACCTGCTCGTCGATCGTCGAGCCGTCGCGGCTGAACACGAACCGCTCGTGGCGGGCCAGCAGCCCGTCGACGAGTGTCTCCCGCGCAGCCTCGGCACCCGGGTGGTGGCGGATTTCGACCTCGAGCTCGCCGCGGCGAAGGCAGGTGGTGATCTCGAGCCCGGAGAGGTCGGTCTCGGCCTCGATCTCGCGCAGCGACTGGGCGATCTCCGACTCCGGGATCCCGAACAGCCGCAGCGTCCGTGTCGCATACGGCTCGGCGCGGGCGAGCACGGCCCCCACAGCGTCGGTCGCAATCGCCTGATCCCACATCGCGTGAAGCTCTCGCGGCGGCCCCGGCAGGACGATCACCGTCGGCCCCGAGTCGGCGGCGACGACGAGCCCGGGCGCGGTGCCGACCGGGTCGAGCGCCTCGGCCCCCCGTGGCACCATCGCCTGCTTTCGGTTCGCCTCGCGGACGGCCTCCGGATCGAACCCGAGCCGCCGCGCGTAGCGGGCGATGATCCCCGCGATCCTCTCCTCCATCTCCGGGTCGAGCTCGAGCGGCACCCCGGCGAACCGGGCGACGATCTCGGCGGTGAGGTCGTCGGCTGTCGGGCCGAGCCCACCGCTCGTGACGACGAGATCGCAGCCGTCGGCGGCCATGAACCGAAGGCCGGCCTCGAGGTCGTCCGGGCGGTCGCCGACGACGAGGATGTGCGCCACCTCGACTCCCAGCGCGGCGAGGCGCTGGGAGATCCACGGTCCGTTGCGGTCGGTGATCGTCGCGGTGATCACCTCGGTCCCGGTCACGAGGATGCCGGCGCGGACGCTCACGGGCACCCCTCGCCCGGCCGAGGTGCGGCCCGCAGGTGGCGAGGGGGGCTGATCCGAAACGCTGCCGGCCCCTTCACCTTCGGCAGGATGCGCTTGCGCCCCGAGATCTCGAGCTTGAGCTCGCTCGGCGCGAATCCCGAGGGGAACCGAAGCGAAAAATGCTGGCGCTTGTAACGCTCCTCGGTCCCCGCGGCAAGGACCTGACCGTCGATCAGCGCCTCGCCCCCACCTCCGACCAGGCACACCTCGACGGCGTCGTGGACCTTCAGTCGCAGCGACACGATCCCGCCCTCGTGCTCAGCGCCGGAGCCGCCGCCCTTGCGCCCGTGCCGGTCGTGCTTGCGTCCGCCCGCGGTCGCCTGCTGCCGCCGGCCCTCGCCATCGTCGTCGCCGCCGACGATGAGGCCGACGACGACAAGCGCCCCGACGACCGCCAGGACGCCGAGCGCCACCTGCCACCACCGCACGCCAGCCTCGGCCTCGCCGGGGCGGCGTCGGCGCTCCAGCACCCGCTCGCCGACCGGCTGCGCGCCCCCGGCGCCCGGGCCCTCCACCTGGCGCCGGTACTCGTCGACGAGCGCATCCGCGTCCAGGCCGAGGAGTTCCGCGTAGGTGCGCAGGTATCCCTTCGCGTAGGCGTCACTGGGCAGCGCCCCCCACTCCTCCGCCTCCAGCGCAGTGAGGTAGCGGCCGCGGATCTTGGTTTGCTCCTGGATGGCCTCCAGGTCATAGCCGGCTCGCTCGCGGGCGCGCTGGAGCACCTCGCCGATTCGCATCTGGCCCGGTCCACCGTCCATTGCGCGCGTATTCTCGCGGCGGGCCGGTCCGGACGCCCCGCGGCTCAGCCGCCGAGGCGCTGAAGCTCGGTATCCGTGGTCGCGCCGTCGGGCTCGCCCTCGCCCCCGGCGGCGGGTTCGGCCGCGCCGCTCTCGACGCGCCCGAGGACGCGTGGCAGCTCAGCCTGTGAGACGAGCACCTGGCGCGGCTTGGAGCCTTCGTAGCCGGAGATGATCCCGCGGCGCTCGAGCATGTCGATGAGGCGTCCGGCGCGTGTATAGCCGACCCGCAAACGCCGCTGGATCATCGAGACCGACGCGGTCTCGGACTCGACGACGATCCGCGCCGCATCCGCGAGCAGGTCGTCCTGATCGGGGGAGAACTCGCCCTCGGCCCTCTCCTCGACCTCCGGCTCCTTGGCCTCGAGGAGCTCCTCGTCGAATTCCGGCTCGCCCTGCTTGGTCCAGTGCCCGCAGACACGCGCGATCTCCTCCTCGCTCACGAAGGCGCCCTGGATGCGGTTCATCTTCGAGGTCCCCACCGGCCTGAACAGCATGTCGCCCTGCCCGAGGAGGGTCTCCGCCCCGCCCTGGTCGAGGATGACCCGCGAGTCGACCTGCGAGGCGACCGCGAACGCGATGCGCGAGGGGATGTTGACCTTGATCGTGCCGGTGATCACATCGGTGGAAGGCCGTTGCGTCGCCAGCACCAGGTGGATGCCGATCGCACGCGCCTTCTGTGCGAGCCGGATGATCGAGTCCTCGACCTCGGCCGGCGCGACCATCATCAGATCGGCGAGCTCGTCGATCACGCAGAGGATGTGCGGGAGCGGCGGCTCGCCGGCCCGCTTGCGCGCCCGGTTGAGCTCGACCAGGTTCCGCGCGCGCGCCTCGCTCATCACGGAGTAGCGGCTCTCCATCTCCGTGATCAGGTTCGCGAGCACGTTCGCGGCCAGGCGCGGATTCGTGACCACCGGTGTCAGCAGGTGCGGCACGCGCTCGTAGTGGTTGAGCTCCACCCGCTTCGGGTCGACCAGCACGAGGCGGACCTCGTTGGGGGACGCGTGCATGAGGATCGAGGCGAGGATCGCGTTGATGCAGCCGGACTTCCCGGATCCGGTCGTCCCGGCGACGAGGACATGCGGCATCAGCGCCAGATCGGCGCTCACCGCCAGGCCGGAGACGTCCTTGCCCAGCCAGCAGAGAAGCGGCGAGGCGGCCTTCGGCGGGTCGCCGTAGATGTCGCCGAGCCGGACGAGGCGCCGGCGCTGGTTCGGGACCTCGACGCCGACCGCCTTCTTGCCCGGGATCGGGGCGAGGATGCGGATGTCGGTCGAGGCGAGCGCGTAGGCGAGGTCGTCCTTGAGCTGCGCCACCTTGCCGACCTTGGTGCCGGGGGCGAGCTGGAGCTCGTAGCGGCTCACGTGAGGCCCGCTCACGGTGCCGAGGAGCCGCGCCTCGACCCCGAAGTGGCGAAGCGACTCGAGCAGGGCGCTCGCGGTCGCATCGCGATCGCGCGTATCGGGGCCGGGGTCGGCCTTGCCGCGCTCGAGGACCTTCACCGGCGGCGGCTTGTAGTCGAGCTCGTCCGAGGCGGTGATCCCGTGGGCGTGGCGAGGGTTGCCCATCGGCGTGGTGCCATGGCCCGTCGGCCCGGCTTCGGGCCGCGGGGCGACCTCGGCGCCGTCGGAGTAGGCGAACTCGTCGACCTCGTCGGGCTCGGCCGCCCAGCCGGCCTCGTCCTCGGCCCGCTCAACCGCGATCGTCTCGGCCTCGTCGTCCGCCGCGTCGCCGTCGACGTCGAAGGGCTCCGTGGGAGCGTGGCGGGTGATGGCGATGTCGGCCGCGTCCTCGTCGCCCCACGGCTCCTCGGCTTCAGGCCGGCGCTGCGTGCGCATCGTCCGGGTCAGCTCACGGGTCCCGGAACCCGCCCGCCGCACGGCCTTTCCGGTCGTGCCGAGCGCGCCGGCGACGGTCGTGCCGGTGAGGAGCAGGACGCCGGAGATCGCCATCAGGAGGGCCAGTATGTGGGCGCCGATCCGCTGAAAGAGCGTGGTCGAGGCCCAGTAGAGCGCCTCGCCGACGGCGCCGCCGTGCTCGACCATGAACTTGTGCTGGAAGTAGTCGTGGCGGTTCGGGTGGTCCGGGCCGAGGCCCGCCGTCTCGGCCGCAAACGCGAGCAGGAGCCCGGTGATCAGGAGGATCGCGCCGGCGTTGAGCGCCGTGCCGGCGCGCAGCAGGGGACGCGAGATCAGGGCCCCGCCGAAGCCGGCGAGCGCGATCGGGACGAAGTAGGCGACCTGACCGGCGACGAGCGCGAGCGCGTCGGCGAGCCACGCGCCGGCCCTGCCCCCGTCCCAGCCGAGATAGAGGACGAACGCGAGGTAAACGCCGGCCGCGACCAGGGCCAGCCCGATGACGTCGTAATGGCGCTGGTCGAGGCGCTCGATGAGCTCGCGAGGTTCGCGCCGTTCGCGAGCCGGAGGCCTGCGCCGCGCGCCCACGCCGCGGCCGCCACGCGAGGCGGAGCGGGGAGCCGGCTTTGTCCAGGGAAGCTTCATGCTGACGCCGGAGCGCGACCGCTCCGTGCCTGGGAGTTCGACGGCCGCGGGCGGACCCCTGCGCATGCGTAAACCGCGGCTAAATATCCGCGTGAGCGGCGGGTTTCGGCTCTACCCTGGGCGATGTGCTTGCCAGCCACGGACAGTCCGGTCGCGTGCTCGTCGTAGAGGACGATTCGGCGATCGCGGAGGTCCTGCGCCGCACGCTGCGGCAGGAGGGGCACGAGGTCCGCTCCTCCGAGGACGGCGTGGACGCGCTGCGTGCCGCCGAGGAGTTCGTGCCCGACCTCGTCATCCTCGACCTCGGCCTGCCCGGGCTCGACGGGGTCGACGTCCTGCGCCGCCTGCGCGCCGAGTCGGACGTCCCGATCCTGATCCTCACCGCCCGGAGCGACCTCGACGACCGTGTCGGCGGCCTGGATTCGGGCGCCGACGACTACCTGGTGAAGCCGTTCGAGCGCCAGGAGCTCCTGGCGCGGATGCGCGCCCTGATGCGCCGCCGGCCGCCGCGCGGGAGCGCGGCGCTCGTCGTGGGTGATCTGCGCCTCAATCCCGACACGCGCGAGGTGAGCCGCGCGGACCGCCAGATCGAGCTGACGAACCGCGAATTCGAGCTCCTCGAGTACCTGATGCGCAACGAGCGCCTCGTCGTCTCGCGCGAGCGGCTGCTCGAGGAGGTCTGGGGCTATGACCCGCTCGCGATGACGAACACGATCGACGTGTTCATCTCGAACCTGCGGCGAAAGCTCGAGGAGGACGGCGAGCCCCGGGTGCTCCACACCAAGCGTGGCGCCGGCTACGTGCTCCGCGCCGCGTGAAGATGCCGGAGGGGCGCGCCCCGAGCCCGCTCTCGCCGCGCCGCTGGTCGGTCCGCTGGAAGCTCGCCGGGGTCTCCGCCGGGCTCACTTTGTTGATCCTGCTCGCGTTCGCGCTCGTCGTCGGGCGCCTTGCGACCAACAAGATCAACGGCGAGTTCGCTCAGGACCTGAAGACGACCGCGAACCAGCTCGCCACCGACTTCCAGCTGCAGCAGCGGAACATCTCCGGGCCGAACATCGTCCACCTGCCGCTCGTCGGCCAGTACGCGGTGCGGATCGTGAACGGCGCCGGCGAGGTGCAGAGGATCCTACTGCAGAGCGGCGGGACGAGGACCGGTGAGACGCCCAACGCGCCGGACCTCGGCGCGCCCGAGGTCGACGAGGTCGTGCGGTCCGGGAACCTCGACGTCGTCTCGGTGCCGCTCGCGACCACCTCGATCACGGGAGAGCCGACCTTCCTCCAGTACGCGCGCAGCCGCGCCTCCGTCGAGGACACGGTCAACCGCCTCTGGCTGTTCCTCGCCGGGGGCGTGCTCGGCGGGACGATCCTCGCCGCGCTGGCCGGCGTCGCGGTCGCCCGGCGCGCGATGCGCCCGATCGCCTCGTTGACTGCGACGGCGCGCGAGATCGCCGCGACCCGCGACCCGTCTCAGCGAGTGCCGCGGCCGGAGAGCCACGACGAGGTCGCGGAGCTCGCGGAGACGCTCGACCAGATGCTCCGCGAGCTCGACGCCGCACGGGCGGAGAGCGACCACGCGATGCAGGCACAACGCGACTTCGTCGCCGATGCGTCCCACGAGCTGCGTACGCCGCTCACCAGCATTCTCGCCAACCTCGAGCTGCTCGAGGAGAGCCTCGCTTCTGAGGGCGACTCCGAAGACGTCGAGATCGTCGCAGGGGCCCTCGGCTCCTCGCGGCGGATGCGGCGCCTCGTCGCGGACCTCCTCCTGCTCGCGCAGGCGGACGCGGGCCGAGCCGGGCCGCGGCGGAGCGGCGACCTCAACGAGATCGCCGCCGCCGCGATCTCCGAGGTGCGCCCGGTGGCCGGCCACCACAGGATCGTCCTCGGCGCGTCCGACCCGGTCACGGTGCAGGGCAACCCGGACGACCTCCACCGGCTGGTCGTAAACCTGGTGGAGAACGGCGTCCGGCACACCCCGCCAGGCTCCGAGGTGCGGGTGACGATCTCGCGCAGCGACGGCCAGGCGGTGCTCGACGTGAGCGACGACGGCCCCGGCCTCCCGCCCGCGCTCGGCGCCCAGATCTTCGCCCGGTTCGTCCGCGGCGAGGGCCCGGCCGACGTTGCCGGCAGCCCCGGGACCGGACTCGGCCTCGCGATCGTGAAAGCCGTCGCGGTCTCGCACGGCGGCGACGTCGAGGTCGGGACCTCGGAGGCCGGCGGCGCCAGGTTCACAGTCCATCTGCCACTCGAGGCTCGTGAGCGCAAGCTCGAGGCGCCGACATCGCCTAGGAACTTTTAGCGTCCATTTACATTGGCGCCGTAGCTTTCAAACAGGACGAGACACCCGCCCGCCGAGGCGCCCCCGACATAGCCTCGACGGGCAGCACATTGGCCAGTCTGACTCTGAGCCAATCGGCCCGCCGGAGATCCCCCTCCCTGAGCTCCGGCGGGCCTCTTCTTTGGCGCTGAACGAGGGTGGTGCATGGATCGCCGCGAGGCTCTCCAAGCGGCCTGCCTGTAGCAAGACCAGTGTCCAAGATCGGCTTCAAACGCCCGCTCACACGCGGACGCGGGACGGTGGTGGCGTCACTCAGCCACTGGAGGAAAGCCCGATGAAGCACACGTCACGAAACCAGCGCCACCGCTCCCTAGACCCCGGCTCGAGCTTCACGGTCCGCGCCGCGGCTCCAGCGGATGCCGCGGCGCTCACGAGGCTCGCGCAGCGTGATTCAGCGCACCCGCCGCATGCGGTCGCGATGCTGGTCGCAGAAGTCGACGGCGAGCTGCGCGCCGCCGTGCCGCTTCTCGGCGGTGCGGCGATCGCGGATCCCTTCCATCGGACGAGCGAGCTCTTGACGATCCTCGAGGCGCGGGCCCAACAGCTCGCTGACGCGGCAGCGCCCCACACGGTGCGCCGCAGGCGCCGGATTGCCGTCTTGCGGCCAAAGGCCGCCGGCGGGAATCCGGCTTCCGAGTAGCATCATCGATAGTCCCATGTCACTCGCCATCCATCTGCTCGGCAGGCAGCACGACGGCGAGCACGTGCCTCCTCCGCGCGGCCGCAAGGCATGGGCGCTCCTCGCGTATCTGGCGCTGAGTCGGGTTCGCGCTCCCTCACGGGAGCATCTGGCGGAGCTGCTCTTTGCGACCGCCGACGACCCGCTCGGGTCGGTGCGCTAGAACCTGGCCGAGCTCCGTCGGCTTCTCGGCCCCGCCGCTCTGCCCCAGGGAGAGGTCCGCCTGGTGCTCCCTTCCGACGTCTTCCTCGACGTCCACGCCTTGGTGCAGGCGACGCCGCAGGAGGCCGTCAGCATCCCTGGGCTCGGCAGCGAGCTGCTCGAGGGCATGGACTTCGGGGCGTCGCCCGCCTTCGAGACCTGGGTGCTCGCAGAGCGCCGCCGCCTGCTCGGCGCCGCGGAGTCCGCCCTCCATGAAGCGGCCCTGGACAGCCTCGCCACCGGAGCTGCGAAGGCCGCGGTCCCCTACGCGACGCGGCTCGTCGGGTTGAACCCGTACGACGAGAACTTCCAGGAGCTCCTGGTCCGCGCGTATGCAGAAGCCGGTGATCGCGAGGCTGCGCATCGGCAGCTCGCCGCGTGCGTAGAGCTCTTCCGGGCGGAGCTCGGGCAGGACCCCGGAGCCGCGGTCTTCCGCGCCGCGGAGGCAGCACCGCCGCCGCCGATTCCCGCCACCGCGAGCAGGCAGGCAGCGCGAGCCCGGCTCGAGGCCGGCCGGTCCGCCGTGGGCGCCGGGAGCTTCGATGCCGGCGCACGCTCGCTCGGCCGCGCCGCCGCGGAGGCGATGGTCTCTGAGGATCCGGGCCTCGAAGCGGAGGCGCGGCTCGCGCTCGGGACCGCGCTCGTGCACTCGACCCGCGGGCGCGACGAGGAGGGCGCGACGGCGCTGCTCCGCGCCGCATTCCTCGCCGAGCGGAATGGACTCGGCGATCTCGCCGCCGCCGCCCACCGCGAGCTCGCCTTCATCGACATCCTGCAGGCGCGCTATTCGCGCTGCGCGCCGCGCCTAGCTCGCGCCGGCGAGTTCGCCGAATCGGACGAGGAACGGGCCGGCGTCGAGGCGATGCTCGGGATCGCCGCCGCGGACACCGGCGCGCACGAACGCGCCTTCGTGCACCTGCGGCGATCCGTCGCGCTCGCCGAGGGCGCCGGCAGCGTTCGGCAGGCCGCCTACTCGCTCTCGTTCGTCGGGCGCTCGCACGTCCTGCGCGAGGAGTACGACGAGGCCGCCGCGGCCCTCGAGGAGTCCCTGGCGATCGCGCGGGACGCGAGGTGGATCGCGTTCGAGCCGTGGCCGGAGGCATGGCTGGCCGAGGTTCATCTCGCGGCAGGCGAGGTGGAAGCCGCACGCGACGGTTTCGAGCACTCGTGGGCCCTCGGATCCGAACTGGGTGACCCCTGCTGGCAGGGGATGGCCGGCCAGGGCCTCGGCCGGGTTGCCTTGCGCGAGGACGATGCCCCGGCTGGCCTGCGTTGGCTCGAGGAGGCGCGGCGTCGAGCGTCGCTCTTCCCGGGCGGATACAGGTGGGGCGAGGGATATGTCCTCTCCACGCTCGCCGCGACCGGCGTGGACGTCGGACATCGACGGGCCCCGGAGTGGGTTGCCGACCTCACCTCGATGAGCGGGCGGACCGGGATCCGTGAGCTCGGGGTCACCGCCTCCCTTCTGCGCGCCGCGCTCGGCGACAGGCGCTCGCTCGACGCCGCAAAGCTGCTCGTCGCGGAGGTCGAGAACCCGGCCCTTCGCGGGCGCGTCGCCGATCTGCGAGGCGCTGCGCTCGTCTGAGCATCACACGCCCGCTCACATGGACGGGTGGAAGCCTCGCGCTGACCAGTCAGCGAATCAAGGAGGCAGCCAATGCCGCTGTTCATGGACATTCACACGATCGACGGAGGCGTCGGCCGCGCCGATGCCGCCGGGGCTCACGCTCGGGACCTCGAGGTGCAGGGCAAGCACGACGTGCGCTATCTGCGCTACTGGGTCGACGAGGGAGAAGGAAAGATCTTCTGCCTCATCGACGCGCCCGACGCCGGGGCCGCGCGCACCGTCCACCAGGAAGCGCACGGACTCGTGGCCGACGAGATCTACGAGGTGAGTGAGGGCGCGTAATGCGCCTCGGTTCCGCTCCGGCCCTGCGCGAGGTGGCTACCGTGCCTAGCGCAGGGCGGAGCGGGCTCAAACCGTTGAGCGCGTCAGGCAGTGAGCGCCTCGATCACGTCGTTCGAGTGAGTCACCGGAAGCCGATTCCCTTCGAGCTCGATCGTTGACCCGCTGGCCTCATCGATCAGCTCCAGGACGCGGACGTTCACCCTCTGGTGCACTTTCGCGGTGAGGCCCGCGCGGGGAACCTGAAACACGAGGTCGCTTGGCACCGCGTGCCTGCTGCGCCCGGCGAAGCCGTACACGGTCGCGTCGGTCACGCCGACCAGCATCGTGTCGGGAAGCCCGGAGGCGGCGTCGGCCGCCCGCATGCCGGCCAGTGAGCCGGCGGCCGTGCCGACGGCATCCGCCACTTCGCCGAGTCGGCTCCCGGCGTCACCGCCCGCGATCCCACCAACGAACAGACCGCCGGTGTGCCCACGCGGATTGAACTGGCCGGCAGCGACCACTTGCTCATCGATACCGCGCGCCGCCAGAGCCCCCTCGACCGCCTCGACCATGCTCTCCTCGGACATCCGAACCTCCTTTCAGTGGCGAGCGGCGTGGCCGTGAGCCCTGCTCAGCAGCCCGCCGCCCTGCAGAACTTTCGCGCGATGAGTTCCGCCTCGAGCGTCGGGATGTTCGCGCCCCCGTAGAGGAGCTGGTCCGCGGCGATCACGGCCCTCGCGACGTCCTTGAAGCCCGCGCGGGGGCTCAGCATGAAGTTCGACTCGAGGACGTCGCGATCGACGATCGAGCGCCCGGCGCTGTCATTGCCCAGCGTGTTGCGGAGCTCGAGCAGCGTCGAGGACCAGACCTCGCCGACGCAGTGGATCTCCTTGCCGCAGCGCCGCTCGGCCTTCTTCAGGTCGAAGGTTCGATTCGCGACGCGGCCGCAGCCCGACGGCGAGTAGGAGATCCCGTCCCAGTCGAAGATGCAGGCGTCCCAGGGGCTCGGGCCGGTGGTGAGGGACGACATCGCGCCCGCCATGTAGTCGCCGAAGCCCTCGCCGATCGTCGCACTCTGGCGCGTGCGGCCGAAGCCGGGCGTCGCCTGGTCCTGAAGCGAGTGCCCGTACTCGTGCACGATCACGTCCGCGTCCTCGGCGTCGTCCACCCCGCCGCTGCCAAGCGTCATCGAGTGCGTGAGGCTCGAGTAGTAGGAGTTGTCGTCGCGGATGCCGTTCGCGCGCACCTTCTGCGGCTTCGCACGCAGGGCCTCGCTGAGGCCCAGACTGTCGGCGTAGGCGCGCGTCCGGTCGATGTGGAAGTAGGACATGACGGCCTCGAAGTCGTTGTCGGAGCGCGTCAGCCCGCTGAAGTCGAAGGTCGGCGAGCAGACCGCCTTCGCCTTCTTGCCCTGGCGTGCATCGACGTACACGCCGACCAGGCACCCCTTCGGCGACGTGAGCCGCTCCAGGCTCACCGGCAGCCGGAGGGCCGTGAGCCGGTCGGAGTCCTTGTCGTTGCGGTCCTTGAGCCCGTCCCAGCCGTTCTGCTCGACGACCGGGTTCGGGTTGAAGATCATCGCGCTCCCGGTCGCGTGCTGGAGCACGTCGCGGCTGCGAAGCGCGCGGCCGCTACGGGCGTCGACGGTGACGATGTAGTCGGCGAGCGGCTTCCTGGACGCCAGTGCCACCTCCCATGCGAGCCGCCCGCTCACCGGGTCGATGCCGAGCTTCGCCCGCGCCCGCGCGCGCAGGCGCCCGGCGTCGGAGTCCGCCAGCGCCGCGTCGATCGCCCGCGCCCGCGGGATCGCGCTGGATGGATCGGCCGTCGCTTCGATGTCCCGCGCAGTCGTGTCCGTGACGAGCACCGGTGGCGCGCCGGCGGGCACCGCCACCACGGCCTCTCCCCCCAGCACCGGCACGCCGTCGACCCGCTGGGCGTAGCGCTCGATCCGGCCGCCGCCGGGGGCGGCGGTCGAGTCGCGCGGCGCGAGCTCCACGTTCGGCGCGTCGGCGCGCGAGAGCGCCCGCTCGACCGCCTCGGCCGACGCCCCCGCCGCGCAGGCGAGGGTGCCGAGACAAACGAAAAGGGCCGTTGCGGCCCACCGGGCGATCCCCGCCATAGCTATACCTCCACCACGACCGGGAGGATCATGGGCCTGCGTCCAAGCCGGTCGTACACGAACGTGGCGATGTCGTCGTGGAGGTCCTGCTGAAGGAGGACGGCCTCGGTGACGCCGTCGGAGGCGAGCCGATCGAGCGACGCCTCGACCACGTCTCGAAGCTCGTCGACGAGCCCGCCGGTCGCCGCCTCCTCGAGGAACGGGACGCCGCGGAAGATGATCTCGGGCGCCGCGACCGAGCTGCCGTCCTCGGAGTCGATCGTGGCGACGACGATGAACACGCCGTCGGCGGAGAGCATCCGGCGGTCGCGCAGGGCGACGTCGTCCGGGTCACCGATGTCGACGCCGTCGACGAACATCATCCCGGCGTGCACCTGCTCGCCGAACCGGGCTCCGTCGCCGTCGATCTCGAGCGGCAGGCCGTTGCGGCCCTTGTGGATCCGCCCGGGCTCGATGCCGACCTGCTCGGCTAGCTCGGCGTGGAGCTGGATCCGCTTGTGGTCGCCATGGAAGGGGAAGACGTGCCGGGGTCGGGTCAGGTTCAGCATCAGCTTGAGCTCCTCGCGCGAACCGTGACCGGAGACGTGGATCGGCGCGTCTGCAGGCGTTACAACACGCGCACCTATCTCATAGATGCGGTCGATCGTCTCGTTCACGGAGCGCTCGTTCCCCGGGATCGACGTGGCAGAGAAGACGACCGTGTCCCCCGAGTGGAGCTCGACGTCGCGATGGTCGTTGAACGCCATCCGCCGCAGCGCCGAGAGCGGCTCCCCCTGGCTTCCGGTCGAGATCGCGACGATCTTGTGGTCCGGATAGTCCTCGATCTGCTTCGGCGCCACGAGCAATCCCTCGGGCGCCTGCGCGATGCCGAGGTTGCGCGCGATGTTGAAGTTCTTTCGCATCGAGCGGCCGACGAGCGAGACGTGCCGGTCGAGCTGGATCGCCGCGTCCACCACCTGCTGGACGCGGTGGACGTTCGACGCAAAGCAGGTGACGATGATTCTTCCGGGGGCGCGCGAGAAGACCTCGAGGAGCGCCGGCCCCACGGTCGCCTCGGACGGCACGACCCCCGGCCGGTCGGCGTTCGTGGAGTCGCCGCACAGGCAGAGGACGCCGTCGGACCCGAGCTCCGCGAGCCGCGCGATGTCAGCCGGCCTGCCGTCGATCGGCGTCTGGTCGAAGCGGTAGTCGCCGGTGACGAGGACCGCGCCGATGGGCGTGTGCAGGGCGACCGCGCGCGCATCGGGGATCGAGTGCGACATGTGGATCGTCTCGATCTCGAACGGCCCGGCGCGCGCGCGCTCGCCCGCCTCGACGACCCGCAGCGGCGCGTCGCGGATCTTGTGCTCCTCGAGCTTCGAGCGCACGAGGCCGATCGTGAGCGCGCCGCTGTAGATCGCCGGCGGGATCCCGATCTCGCGCAGCACGAACGGCAGCGCGCCGACGTGGTCCTCGTGGCCGTGCGTCAGCACGATCGCCTCGATCTGGTCGAGGCGGCCGCGGAGGTAGGAGAAGTCCGGCAGGACGAGGTCGATGCCGAGCATCTCCGCCGTCGGGAACATGAGCCCCGTGTCGACGATGACGATACGCCCGTCGCACTCGACGACGGTCATGTTCTTGCCGATCTCGCCCAGCCCGCCGAGCGGGAGGATCCGCACCGATTCGCCGCTCAAGCTATCGCGCAGCTCCAGTGCCGCCCGCCACGAGTAGCCCCTGCCGCTCGAGCGCGGCGCGGATGCGTGTGCGCTCGTCGTCGGACGCCGGCACCATCGGCAGCCGGAAATGCGCGTCGATGACGCCGAGTAGCTCGAGCGCCGTCTTCACCGGGGTCGGGTTCGAGGTCACGGTCATCGCCTCGTAGACGGGCCGCAGCTCGGCGTCGATCGCGGCGGCGCGCCCGTGGTCGCCTCGCTCGGCGGCCTCGTAGATCTCGCGCATCTGCGCGCCCACGACGTGGGAGGCGACGAGCACGCCGCCCGGGCCGCCGAACTCGAGCGTGCGCGCGAATACGTCGTCGTTTCCCGCGAGCACGTCGAGGCCCTCGACCGGCCCGAGGTCGTCGTTGTTGGCCTGCTTCACGGCCACCACGGTCGGGACCTCGGCCGCGAGCTCGGCGAGCAGCTCCGGCGGGATGTTGATCACCGTCCGCGACGGGATGTTGTAGAGGACGAGCGGCAGGTCGGGTGCGGCGGCGGCCACGCTCAGGTAGTGAGCGCGGATCCCGCGCGGGTTCGGCTTGTTGTAGTAGGGCGTGACGACGAGCGCCGCGTGCGCTCCGGTGCCTGCGGCCCTCGCGGTGAGCGCTGCGGTGTGGTGAGTGTCGTTGGAGCCGGTGCCGGCGATCACCGTCGCCTCGTCGCCGATCTCCTCGAGCACCGCCGCGAGCACGGCGAGCTTCTCCTCGTCGGAGGTCGTCGGCGCCTCGCCCGTGGTTCCCGTGACCACGACCCCGTGCGATCCGTTCTCGACCAGGTGGCGCGCCAGCCGGCGCGCGGCCTCGAGGTCGAGCTCGCCGTCGGCGCCGAACGGGGTCACCATCGCCGTGATCACGCCGCGGATCTCGCTCATGGTCGCAGCGTAACGCGTGCCGCGGTCAGCGCTGTCCCGCGAAGAGCGGCGGGCGACGATCCGCCCACGGCTGCGCCCGCTCGAGCTGTGCCGCGGCGCGGATCAGCAGGTCCTCGCGGCCGAATGGGGCGACGAGCTGGATGCCGACCGGGAGTCCGTCCTCGGTCCAGTGAAGCGGCAGCGAGATCGCCGGCTGACCGGTGGCGTTGAAGAGCGCCGTAAACGCGCCCTGCGGCACGGCGCGATGAAACGCATCGAGCGGGTCGGGGCCGGAGTCGTCGTGGGTGCCGAGCGGCACCGGTGGCTCGGCCATCGTCGGAGTCAGAAGGAGGTCGAAGCCGGACTCGTGCCAGGCGGCGATCTGCCGCGAGACGAGCTGGTGGATGCGGACGTCGAGCAGGTAGCGGCCGCTCGATCGCTCCCAGCCAACCTCCGCGAGGGCCCAGGTGAGCGGCTCGACGTCGTCGGCGCTCAACGGGCGGCCCACCAGCCTGCCGACCTGCTCGAGCGTCTGCGCCTGACCCGCGGCCCACCGGGTCATGAAGCTTTCCTCGAGATCGAATGCCGCGGCTGCGGTCTCGTCCATCGGCGCGGACTCGACCACCTCGTGTCCGAGCGACGTGAGCAGCGAGGCCGCGCCTCTCACCGCTGCGACGCACTCCGGGTGCGAATCGAGTCCCTCGACGGGCGGCTGCTCCAAGACGCCGATCCGCATCGTCGTCTCGTCGGTGAGCTCCTCGACGTATGGCCTGAGCGGCGCCGGCGCCACGTACGGGTCGCCCGGCGCCGGGCCGTGCACGGCGTCGAGGAGCGTCGCCGTGTCGCGGACCGAGCGCGAGACGCAGAGCTCGACCGTGAGTCCCGACATGACATCGCCGATCAGCGGCCCCTCGCTGATCCGCTGTCTCGTCGTCTTGAGCCCGACGAGGCCGTTGTTCGAGGCCGGGATACGGATCGAGCCGCCGCCGTCGTTGGCGTGCGCGAACGGCACCATCCCGGCGGCCACCGCCGCCGCCGACCCGCCGCTCGAGCCGCCCGTCGAGTAGTCGGTGTTCCACGGATTGCGGCTCGGACCGTAGGCATCCGGCTCGGTCGTCGGCAGGATGCCGAGCTCGGGGAGATTCGTCTTGCCGATCGTCACCAGGCCTGCGTCGCGAAAGCGGCTCCCGAGCACCGTGTCGACCGGGATGCGGAAGTCGGCCTCCTTGAGCGCGCGCATGCCGAGGTGAAACGGCTGCCCGGCGAGCGCCGCGCCGAGGTCCTTGAGCAGGAACGGGACGCCCCTGAACGGGCCGTCCGGAAGCTCTCCGCGAGCCGCCTCGCGTCCCTCCTCGAAGAGCTCGTGGATCACCGCGTTCAGCTTCGGGTTGAGCGCCTCGATTCGCTCGATCGCCGCATCGACGAGCTCGAGCGGCGTGAGGTCACCGTTGTGGACGAGCTCCGCCTGCGCGGTCGCGTCGAGGAGGCCGACGTCACTCATCGAGCCGGAAGCCGTATTCGAGCCGGTCAAAGGAGCGCCTCGAGCCCGACCGTGAACCGCTCGGGCAGCTGCCCGACACGCCGGGTCGCGAGCAGGACACCGGCCATGAACGACCGCCGGTCGATCGAGTCGTGGCGGATCGTGAGCGTTTGGCCCTCGCCGCCGAGGATGACCTCCTGGTGGGCGACGAGCCCCGGCAGCCGCACCGAGTGGATCGGCTGGTGGACGTTGCCGCCGGCGTTCGCGACGAGCTCGGCCGTGCGCCTCGCGGTCCCGGACGGCGCGTCGAGCTTTCGGTCGTGGTGAAGCTCGATGATCTCCACTTCGGGCATGTGCCGCGCGGCCTCGGCGGCGAACCGCATCATCAACACCGCGCCGATCGCGAAGTTCGGCGCCACGAAGACCTTCGCCTCGCCGCCGGATCTCTCGGCAGCAGCGCGGAGCTCGTCGAGGTCGAAGCCGGTCGTCCCGACGACGGCATGGACGCCGGCGTCGAGGCACGCGCGCACGTTTTCCGGCGCCGTCTCAGGCGTAGTGAAGTCCACCGCCACGTCGGCGCCGTTGAGGACCTCGGCGAGCGGGGTGTCGAGCGCCGGGTCGGCGCGGCCGACGAGCTCGGTGTCGTCGGCATCCTCCACCGCCTCACAGACCGTCTCCCCCATCCGCCCGGCCGCCCCGGCGACGACGACGCGGATCACGCCACCAGGGCTTCGGAGACATGTGAGGCAGCATCGCGGAAGCGCTCCTCCTCGGGTCCCACGCAGGCGGCGGCGAACTTCGCCGGGTCGTAGAGCTCCGCCGATAGCTCGGCGACCTCCTCGGCGCTGACCCCCTCGATCCGCTCGAGCATCTCGTCGATCGAGAGCAGCGGGATCCCGAATAGGACCGCGCGCGCGATTCGGCTCATCCGGGAGCCCGTGGACTCCAGCCCGAGCACCAGACGCCCCTTGACGTGCTCCTTCGCCCGGCGCAGCTCGTCGTCGCTGACGCCCTCGGTGCTGAGGGACGCCAGCTCCCTGCCGATGATCTCGCAGGCCTCGGCCACGTTGTCCGCTCTGGTGCCGACGTAGCTCGCAACGAAGCCGCGGTCGACGAACTCGTGCGTGTAGGAGCCGACCGAGTAGGCGAGGCCGCGTTTCTCGCGCACCTCGCGGAAGAGCCGCGACGAGACGGAGCCGCCGAAGATCGTGTCGAGCACGGCGAGCGCGAACCGCCGCTCGTCCCCACGCGAGATTCCCGGCCCGCCGAAGCAGATGTGGTACTGCTCGGTGTCCTTGGGATAGAAGAGGAGCTTCGCCGCGTCGCTCGGCAGCCCGCCGTTGGGCGCTGCGCCGGCGCCATTCGCGGCGGGTGCCGACACGTAGCGTTCGGCGAGCTCGACGAGGCGCGCATGCTCGAGGTGGCCGGCCGCCGAGACGACGATGTTGGGCGCCGTATAGCGGGTGTGGTGGTAGCCGGCGATGTCCGGCACCGGGATCCCGCCGATCACCTCCGAGCGACCGAGAACGCGGCGGCCCAACGGATGGTCGCCATAGATCGCCTCCGCGAGCACGTCGTGCACGCGGTCGGAGGGCTCGTCCTCATACATCGCGATCTCCTCGAGGACGACCTCGCGCTCGGAGTCGATCTCCTCCGGCGGCAGCGCCGGCGCTAGCAGCATCTCGGCGAGCAGGTCGAAGGCCCGCTCGGTGTGCTCGTCGAGAAAGCGCGCGTGCAGGTGCGTCGACTCCTTGCCGGTGGCGGCGTTGGTCGCCGCGCCCATCCCGTCGAAGAGCTCGGAGATCTCGATCGCCGAGTGGCGCTCGGTGCCCTTGAACAGCAGGTGCTCGAGGAAGTGCGAGACGCCGGCCTGCGCCGGCGCCTCGTCCCGCGAACCCGTTCGCACCCAGAGCCCGAGGGCCACCGAGCGGACCGAGGGGACGGTCTCGGTGACTACCCGGACACCGTTCGGGAGCTCAGCGAGCTCGACTCCCGTCGGCAGGGTCGTCAATGGCGCTCGCGACCTCCGCCGCCACCGCCGAGCTTCTCGCGCTCGCGGCCGCGACCCCCGCGGCCGCCGCCGTTTCGCCCTTCGCGACCGCCGCGGCCACCCCGGCCGCCGCCGCCCATCGTCGGGTCGCCAGTGCCGAGCTTGGCCAGCTCCTCCGGCGACTTGCCGGAGATCGCCGGGTCGTCGGAGAGCCGCAGCCCGATCCGGCCACGCTCCTTGTCGACCTCGGCCACCGTGACGTCGATTTGATCGCCGGCCGAGAGCACGTCCTCGACCGCGCCGACGCGCTCGCCTGGCTTCACATTGGAGATGTGAAGCAGTCCGTCGGTGCCCTTGACGAGCTCGACGAAGGCGCCGAAGGTGGTCGTCTTGACGACCTTCGCGTTCGGGAAGTGATCCCCGACCTCCGCCTCACGGGTCATCGACTCGATCCGCTTGATGCAGGCCTCGACCAGCGCGCCGCTGGGCGCGTAGACCCGCACGGTGCCGTCGTCGTCGATGTCGATCTCGGCCTCGAACTCCTCCTGCATGCCGCGGATCGTCTCGCCGCCCTTGCCGATCACGGCCCCGATCTTCTCGGGGTCGATCTTGATCGTCTCGATCGCCGGCGCGTACACGGAGAGCTTCTCGCGCGGGCCCTCGATCGCGCCCGACATCTTGTCCAGGATGAACAGGCGGCCCTTGCGCGCCTGCTCGAGGGCGTCGGTGAGGATCTCGAAGGTAACGCCGCTGATCTTGATGTCCATCTGCAGCGCCGTGATTCCGTCGGAGGTCCCGGCGACCTTGAAGTCCATGTCGCCGAGGTGGTCCTCGACGCCGGCGATGTCCGTGAGGACGACGTAGTCATCGCCCTCCTTGATCAGCCCCATCGCGACGCCGGCGACCGGCGCGGAGACGGGGACGCCGGCGGCCTGGAGCGCCATCGAGGACGCGCACACCGATCCCATCGAGGACGACCCGTTCGACTCCAGCGTGTCGGAGACGACGCGGATCACGTACGGGAACTCCTCCTCGTCCGGGATCGTCGGGGTGAGCGCCCGCTCGGCGAGCGCGCCGTGGCCGATGTCGCGGCGCTTCGGGCTGCGCATGAACCCGGCCTCCCCGACCGAGAACGGCGGGAAGTTGTAGTGGTGCCAGAACCGCTTGGACTCCACCAGGCCGAGGTTGTCGACCTTCATGTCCATGCGGGTCGTCGCCAGCGCGACGCTGGAGAGGATCTGGGTCTCGCCGCGGGTGAAGAGTGCGGAGCCGTGGACGCGCGGGGCCACGTCGACCTCGCACTCGATCGGCCGGATCTCGTCCTGGGCGCGACCGTCGGGCCGCTTCTTTGAGACCGCGATCCGCTTGCGGATGACGTCCTTCTCGAGCTTCGCGAACGCGCGGCTGACCTCGGGGGCCTTCTCGGGGTCGACCTCGACCTCGCCCTCGCCGGCCGCGAACTCGGCCAGCGCTTCGGCCTCGACGGCGGCGATCGCGTCCTGGCGGGCAAGCTTCTGCTCGACCTGGGTCGCGGTGTCGAGCTTCTCACCGTACTTGGTGCGGACCTGCTCGACGAGGCCCTCGTCGACGGCGGGCGCCTCGACCTCGACCTTGTCCTTGCCGGCCGTGGAGCGCAGTTCCTCGATCGTCGCGACGAGCTTCTTGATCTCCCCGTGGGCGATGTCGAGCGCATCCAGCACCTCGGCCTCGGTGACGCCGCCGGCGCCGCACTCGACCATCAGGATCGCGTCGTCGGTGCCCGAGACGATGAGGTCCATCTCGAGCTCCTCGAGCGCCTCCTCGTCGGGGTTGACGACGAAGTCGCCGTCGAGCTTTCCGATGCGCACCGCGCCGACATGCTTCGACACCGGCACCGGCGAGATCGCGAGCGCCGCGGAGGCGCCGTTCATGGCGAGGATGTCGTAGGGGTGAACGTGGTCGACCGAGAGCGGCTGGGCGACCAGCTGCGTCTCGTAGTGCCAGCCCTTCGGGAAGAGCGGCCGGATCGGCCGGTCGATCATGCGCGCGGTCAGGGTCGCCTTCTCACCCGCCCTCGCCTCGCGGCGGAAGAACGAGCCGGGGACCTTGCCGGCGGCGTAATGCTTCTCCTCGACGTCGACGGTGAGGGGCAGGAAGTCGACGTCGCGTAGGTTGCCCATCGTCGCGGTGCAGAGGACCAGGGTGTCGCCCGCACGGACGACCACGGCCCCGCCCGCCTGACGGGCGAGCTTGCCGGTCTCGAACGAGATCTCCTCCCCGCCGATCTCGGTCGCGACGCGGGTCACGTCAAACATGCTCATGTATTCGCTTTTTCCTTTCGGCAGCCCGGATGGCTGCGCCTTGCTACAGAACTTTTCGGTTCTCGAACGGGAGCGATGTTACAAGGCGAGCGCTGAGGCGAGACCGGGGATCAGCTCGCCCTGCAGGAGCTTCCCGGCGGCGAACGCGCTCGGCGTCCCGGTGACGCCCGCCCGGATTCCAGCCATGAAGTCGGCCCGCAGCCGCGCTGCGACGACCATCGACCGCCGGTCGGCCTCGAAGCGCCGCAGGTCGAGCCGCAGGGCCTCGGCGCGCGCCCAGAGGTGCGGGTCGTCCTGGTGGCCCTGATCGGCGTAGATCGAGTCGACCATGTCCCAGAACGCTCCCGGGCGCTGAAGCGCGGCCGCCTCGGCCGCGGCGTGAAGGACGGGCGACCGGGACCGCTTCGACGCCATCGGGAAGTGCCGGACGCAGAGCCGCAGCGGCAGCGCACGCAGCTCCGGCCACATCGCCGCGCAGGCGGGACAGGCGAGGTCGAGATAGACGATGGCGTCGGCGCCGTCGCCGTGCGCGTGGTCGCGCTCGCTGATCACCGGCACCGCGGCGCTGGTCAGCTCAGGCGACGGCGGTGAGCGCATCGAAGATCAGGTTCGCGCCGGGGATCTCGAGCGGCGTCGGCGACGCGTGGACCCACCGCACGATCCCGTCCTCGTCGATCAGGACGAGCGAGCGGTTCGGAGTCCCCCAGTCCTCGAGGTACGCACCGTAGGCGCGCGACACCTCTCCCTTCGGATGAAAGTCGGAGAGCAGCGGCATCTCGAGCCCGAGCTGCTTGCGAAACGCGTTATGCGACCAGGTCCCGTCGGTGGAGATCCCGACCAGCTCGACGCCCTCTGCCCGGATCTCCGCGAGCACCTCCTGGTAGATCGAAAGCTGGTCGGAGCAGACGGGGCTGAAGTCGTTCGGGTAGAAGCAGAGGAGGAGCTTTCGACCCGCGAAGTCCGTCAGGCGGACGGCCTCGCCGCGATGATTGGGGAGCGTGAACTCCGGCGCCTTGGTGCCGGGCTCGATCACGGCCGGCGGTCCCCCCGGCTAGCGGCGCAGGCCGAGCTCGGCGACGACCGCACGGTAGCGCTCGAGATCGGAGCGCTGGAGGTAGCGCAGCAGGCGACGCCGCTTGCCGACGAGCATCAGCAGGCCGCGCCGGGAGTGATGGTCCTTGGTGTGCGAGCGCAGGTGCTCGGTGAGCTCGTTGATGCGCGCGGTCATCAGCGCGACCTGGACCTCGGCGGACCCCGTGTCGCCGTCGGAGCGCCCGTACTTGCCGATCAGCTCCTGCTTCTTTTCCTTGGTGAGGCTCATCGTGAAAACGCCGCGCCCCGGTCAGGGCTGCGGCGCAGAGAAGCTAGCACACAGGTCGCGCGCCTCATCGACGTCGCGGTGCATCTGCGCGACCAATTCCTCGACGCTCGCAAAGCGCCGCTCGCCCCGGAGCCGGGCGATGAACGCGATCCGCAGAGACCGGCCGTAAAGGTCTGTCGCGTGGTCGATCAGATAGGACTCGATCAGGACCCCACGGCCCGTCTCGAAGGTCGGCCGAACACCGACATTGACCGCCGCCGGGATGCCGTTCGCGAACGCGGCGTAGACCCCGTGGCCGGGATACACGTACTCCTCCTGCGGGACCACGTTCGCGGTCGGAAAGCCGAGCGTGCGCCCCCGCCGGTCGCCCTCGACCACCGTGCCCTCGAGCAGGAACGGCGCCCCGAGGCAGCGCATCGCCGCCTCGACGTCCCCAGCGGCGACGAGCGCCCGGATCCGGGTCGAGGAGACGGTCTCGCCGTCGACCTCCACCAGCGGCATGACCCGGGTCGAGAACTCCTCCCGTGAGGCGAGCATCTCGGGATCGCCCTTCGCCCTCTTGCCGAAGCGGAAGTTCTCGCCAACCGAGACCTGCTCGGCGCCAAGCTCCTGCACGAGGATTCGCGAGCAGAACTCCTCCGCCTCGATCGAGGAGAACTCGCGGTCGAAGGGGATCACAACGAGCTCGCTGACGCCGAGCCCATCGATCACGTCGCGCTTGATCTCGAACGGCATGATCAGCTTCGGCGCCGCCTCGGGGCGGATGACGCTCAGCGGATGCGGATCGAAGGTGAGCACCGTGTCGGCCCCCTCGATCACGTGGCGATGGCCGACATGGACGCCGTCGAAGGTGCCGATCGCGACGCTGCGCGGCCGGCGCGCGACCTCGGGAAGCGGTGTCACCTTGATCGTCAAGGCCCGGGACTCTGCCAGACGACCTAGCGAAGGCGCGCGAGCGCGTCGGAGAGCGGGATCGGGCGCTCCTCGTCGGCCTCCTCGACCCTGAACGGCCCGATCGCGGTGCGCCTGAGCGCGGTGCAGTAGGCGTCGCCGAGGTCGGCGACCAGGCTGCGCACGTAGGTGCCCGACGAGCACTCGATCTCGAACTCCGCCTCCTCGTCCGAGCGCTCGATCTCCTCGAACCGGTGGACGGTGACGAGGCGCTCGGGCATCTCGACCTGCTCCCCGCGGCGCGCTCGCCTGTAGGCGCGCTCGCCGCCCACCTTGATCGCGGAGTAGATCGGCGGTCGCTGCCGGAGCTCGCCGGTCGGAAGCTCGAGCTCGCCCTCGGGCACCCGGCCGGTCTCGGTGATCTCGCCATCGACGTCCCCGGTGGTCGAGACGGCGCCGAACCGGGCGCGAACGCGGTAGGTCTTCGGCAGCGCCGTGAACCGCCTCTGCTCGCGCGTCGCGGGCCGCCCGAGCAGCACGATCAAAAGACCGGTCGCGAACGGGTCGAGCGTCCCCGCGTGGCCGCCCTTCGCACCGTGGGCGCGTCGCAGCCGGGCGACCACGTCGTGTGACGTCGCGCCCGCCGGCTTGTCGGCGAGCAGCACGGCGCCGTGGGCCGCGGGCCCCTGGTCAGTCGAGCTGGCCGGCGATCTCGGCACGCAGGAACTCGACCAGCTCCGGGTAGCTGAGGTCGCTGCCGAAGCCGGCGGCGCGGCGATGCCCGCCGCCACCGTGCAGGCGGGCGATCGCCGAGACGTCCACCGCGCCATCGGAGGAGCGAAGGCTCACCTTTCGCGCGCTTCGTCCGCCGTCGGTCTTGTCGCGGATGACGGCCGCGACCTCGGCGCCCTCGAGCGCGCGCAGGAAGTCGATCACGCCCTCGGTGAGCTCCTCGCCGGCGCCGGTTGCCGCGTAGTCGTCGGCGCTGATGTAGGTGATCGCGACCCGCCCGTCGTCGTAGCGCTCCACCTTGTCGAGCGCGCGGGCGAGCAGGCGCAGCTTCTCGGTCGGCACCCGCTCATACAGGCGCCGGTAGATGTCGTTCACGTCGACCCCCGCCTCGACCAGCTCCGCCGCCATCCGGTGCGCGGCGGGGCTCGTGTTCTCGTACATGAACTTGCCGGTGTCGGTGACCACGCCGACGTAGAGCGCCGAGGCGATCTCGGGCGTGATCACGGCGCCGAGCCGCTTCGCGATCTCGAACAGGATCTCCGCGGTGCACGAGGCCGCGGTGTCGACGAGGTTGATCGTGCCGAAGCGGGTGTTGTCGTGGTGGTGATCGATATTGAGGAGGCGGGCCCCCTCCCGCCGCAGGAAGTCGACCGGCATCCGGTCGATGTTCCCGCAGTCGAGGAAGACGAGCGTGCGGTCCACGAGGTCTGCCGGCGGCTCGTGGAAGACGTCGGTGAGCGGCAAGAACCGGTACTCGACCGGGAGCGGGAACTCCTTGGCGGCCAGGAACATCAGCGAGTCCTTACCGAGCTGCTCGAGCACGTTGTGGAGGGCGAGGAGCGACCCGAGGGCGTCGCCGTCGGGACCCTCGTGGGTCGTGAGCAGGAACCGCTCGCCCGCGCGGAGCTCCTCGACCGCCCGGTCGAGGTCGGTCGCCGGCGCAATCACCTCTCCGGTCATCGCAGCGGCCTCACCAGCGGCCGCGCCCGGCTTCGCCCTGTCGGGCGCCGCCTCACTCGTTGCCCTCGAGCAGGCGCGTCAGCCGAATGCCGCGCTCGGGCCCTTCGTCGTAGTGAAACGTGAGCGTCGGGGTGTGCTTGATCCTGACCTCCCGCGCGATCGCCGCCTGGAGCTTCCCATGTGATGAGCGAAGCGCTGCGAGCGTCGCCTCGCGCTCCTGCTCGTCGCCCAGCACGCTCACGTAGACCCGCGCCGAGCGCAGATCAGGGCTGGTGTGAACGGCGGTGACAGTCACGAAACCGATCCTTGGATCCTCGAGGTCGTTGGCGATCGCCGTGCCGACGATCTTCCGCATGACCTCGTCGATCCGCCGCATGCGGTCGCCTCCAGCCATACCGGGCCAACATAACAGGGGCATCCCGGGCCTTTAGTCGCGAACGTCGGCCAGGCTCAGGAGGTCGCGCTCGAACGCGCACGCATCTGGACAACGGGCCTCGATGAACCGCTCCAGCTCGGCAGCGCGAGCCCGCACCTCCGCCCCGCCGACGAGCGCCACGAGCAGATCGGCGCTCCGGCGATCGTCGTGGTCGCCGACCTCAGCGACGGCGGCGACGAACCTCTGCCGGATCTGCGTCTTGAGTGAGTTCACGACCTGCCGCTTCTCCTTCAGATTCCGCGCGTGGCGCAGGTCGAGCCGGACCTCGGTCAGTGAGACGTAGGCAGTCGCCATGCAGCGCCCAAAGCGTAGGCGGGCGCCAATCCCGGCGCCGGGGCGGCCGCTACTCGAGCGTCTTCTCGACCTGGCGGGTCTCGAAGGCCTCGATCACGTCGCCGACCTTGACGTCCTGGTAGTTCTCGAGCACGACGCCGCACTCGAGACCGGCCTCGACCTCACGGACGTCGTCCTTGAAGCGGCGCAGGGAACCGATCCGGCCGGTCCAGACCACCGTGCCCTCGCGCACGAGCCTGACCGCCGCGCCGCGGACGAGGCGGCCGTCGCTGACCGAGCAGCCGGCGATCGTGCCGACACGCGAGGCCTTGAAGAGCTCGAGGATCTCAGCCTGGCCGAGCGTCTCCTCGACCTCCTCGGGCTCGAGCATGCCCTCCATCGCCGCCCGCAGGTCCTCGGTCACCTTGTAGATCACCGAGTAGGTGCGGATCTCGACGCCCTCGCGCTCGGCGGCGCGGCGAGCGTCGGTGAGCGGGCGGACGTTGAAGCCGATGATGACGGCGTCGGAGGCCGCGGCGAGCATGACGTCGGACTCGTTGATGCCGCCCGCGGCGGAGCGGATCACATTGACGACGATCTCGTCCTGAGGGAGCTTCGCGATCTCGTCCTGGAGCGCTTCGAGCGATCCGGACACGTCGGCCTTGAGCAGGATGTTGAGCTCGTTGATCTCCCCCTCGCGGGCCTTCGCGAAGACCTCGTCGAGCGTCAGCCTGCGCGACTGACGGCGCGCGAGCTGCTCTGACTTGAGGCGCGTCTGGCGCTCCTGGGCGAGCTGCCGGGCACGGCGGTCGTTCTCGACCACCTCGACGTGCTCGCCGGCCTCGCAGACGCCCTCGAAGCCGAGCACCTCGACGGGGTCGCCGGGCTTCGCCTCGGTGACGCGAGCGCCCGAGTGATCCTGCATCGCGCGCACCTTGCCCCACTGTGGGCCGGCGACGACGGAGTCGCCGACGTGGAGCGTGCCGCGCTGGATGAGGACGGTGGCGACCGGGCCGCGGCCGGGGTCGAGGTGCGACTCGATGACCGACCCGGAGGCGGGCGCGTCCGGGTTCGCACGAAGCTCCTCGACCTCGGCGAGCAGGACGATGTTCTCGAGCAGCTCGTCGAGGTTCTCCTTCGTCTTCGCCGAGACGTTGACAAAGATCGTGTCGCCGCCCCAGTCCTCGGGGCTGAGCCCCTGGCTGGCGAGCTCGCCCTTCACCTTGTCGGGGTTCGAGTCCGGGAGGTCGATCTTGTTTACCGCGACCAGCATCGGGACCTCGGCGGCGCGGGCGTGGTCGATCGCCTCCACGGTTTGCGGCATGACGCCGTCGTCGGCTGCGACGACGATCACGACGATGTCGGTGACGTCGGCCCCGCGGGCGCGCATCGCCGTGAACGCCGCGTGGCCCGGAGTGTCGATGAAACTGATCATCTTGCCGTTGTGGCTTACCTGGTAGGCGCCGATGTGCTGCGTGATCCCGCCGGCCTCACCGGCAACGACCTCCGTCTCGCGGATCGCGTCGAGCAGCGACGTCTTGCCGTGGACGACGTGGCCCATGATCGTGACCACGGGCGGGCGCTCCGCGAGGTCCTCGGCGGAGTCCTCATACTCGGGTGCCTCCTCGACCTCCTCGGCGGCGGTCACGACCTCGACCTTCTGCCCGAGCTCCTGGGCGAGGACCTGGATCGTCTCGTCCGGCAGCGACTGCGTTAGCGTCGCCATCTCGCCGAGCTGCATCAGATTTTTGATCACCTCCGCCGAGCCGACGCCGAGCGTCTCGGCGACCTCGCGGACGGTGGCGCCGGCCGGGACCTTGATCGCCTCCGGCTCGCGCTCGACCTCCGGTGCCTTCGCGACCGGTTCCTCGAGCAGCGGCCGGCGGCGCCGCCCGCCCCGGCGCCGCGGCGGGCGGCGCGGCGGTGCCTGCGGCATCTGATCGCGGCGTGAGGCCTGCGAGTCGATGACGACGCGGCGCCGCTTCTTCTGGCCGGACTTGCCGGCGCCGCCTCCGGCGCCGTCAACAGGGCGCATCGGGCGTACGGGGTTTCCCTGGGCGGGAGCGGCCTGGTTGGCCGCCGCCTGATCGCCGGGTGGCGCCGCCGCGGCGGTGGGCGCCTCGGCGCGCTGCGACTCCGTCGGCGCGGCCGACGCCTCCCCGTTCCCGGCGCGAAGCGCCTGAAGAGCGACATCCTCGTCGACGCTCGACGCTGCGGCCTTCGCCTCGACCCCCGCGGCAGCGAGCGCGGCGAGGACGTCCTTGGAGGTGACGCCCTCCTGCTTGGCGATCTCGTGGACGCGCTTACGGGCCACCTACGACTGCGCCTCCGCCTTCTCGTCGGTCGGAGCCTCGGCCGCGGCCTCCTCCTCCGGCACGCCGCCGTCAACGGTCGTCTCGGCCTGCTCGGGCTGCTCCGCAGGCTCCTCGGGCTCCTCGGGCTCGCTCGGGTCGGCCGGCTCCTCCGGCTCCTCGACCGGCGGCGCCGTCGGCGCCTCCGGCTCGGCCGGCGGCGCGGGCGTCTCCGCCTCGGCCGAGAACTCGGCCTCCGCACGCTCGACGAGCGGCGCGACCAGATCGTCGGATGCGTCCGGGTCCGCGAGCACCGCGACCTCCTCGTCGCTGAGCGGCGCCAGCACGGTCACCTGGTTGGTGGAGAGGCGGCTCAGCGCCTGATGCTGCGGAAGGCCGCAGTAGCGCGACCCCTCGAGCGCCGCGTTCGGGCACCGACGGCCGGCGGAGAGGACGGCAGCGCAGCGGCCGTCCGCGTGCTCCTCCTGCTCGTACTCGATCTCCTCGACCTCCGAGAACTCGGTCTGCGACTTGATGTCAACCTTCCAGCCGGTGAGCTTCGCGGCCAGCCGCGCGTTCTGGCCCTCGCGGCCGATCGCGAGCGAAAGCTGGTCGTCGGGGACGATCACGGTCGCTTCCTTGGTCTCGTCGTCGACGAGCACCTCGCGCACCCGCGCCGGCGAGAGCGCCTTGGCGACGAACCGGGCGGGCTCGTCGTTGTAGGGAATGATGTCGATCTTCTCGCCGCGGAGCTCGGAGACGACCATGCGGACGCGCGATCCACGCGGGCCGACGCATGCACCGACAGGGTCGACGCCGTCGGCGTGCGAGATGACCGCGATCTTCGAGCGGTAGCCGGGCTCGCGGGCGACGCCGACGATCTCAACCAGGCCGTCCGCGATCTCCGGCACCTCGAGCTCGAAGAGCTCCTTGATCAGCTCCGGGCTGCGGCGCGAGACGACGATGCTCGGCCCCTTGCCCTCGGCGGAGACGTCGGTGATCACGGCCTTGACGCGCATCCCGTGGTCGTAGCGCTCGTTCCAGACCTGCTCGGAGCGAGGCAGGAGCGCCTCGACCCGCTCGCGGAGCTGGACGAGCGTGTACCGGTTGTCGGATTGCTGGATGATCCCGGTGATCAGCTCGCCGACACGGTCCTGGTACTCGTCGTACATCATCTGGCGCTCGGCCTCACGGATCCGCTGGAGGATCACCTGCTTCGCGGTCTGCGCCGCGATCCGGCCGAAGTCATCCGGCGTCACGTCGCGCGCCTTGATCTGATCGCGATACGGCTCGAGGATCTCCGGATCGAGCTCCGGCTCCTCGGGCTCGCGGAGCTCCCCCGTCTCCGGGTCGATCGTCTGCTCCTGCTCCTCGGCGACCTGCGCCAGGAGCTTCTCCTCGAGCTCCGGCGGCAGGATCAGCTCATAGACGCGGAAATCCGCGGTGTCGCGATCGAGGTCGACGCGCGCGTACTTGGCCGCACCGGGGCTCTTCTTGTAGGCGGAGAGCAGCGCGTCCTCAAGCGCCGCCATCAGCGTCTCTGCGTCGATGCCCTTCTCTTGTTCGAGGCCATGCAGTGCCTCGACGATCTCGCGACTCAACCGCTACCTCCAAACTCGGGAACCAGATTCGATCGACGGATGCGCGCCAGCGGGATGCGGATCGCGTCCCCGTCCGCCTCCAGGGAGACGCTCTGCTCGTCGGCGTCCGTGAGCCTCCCGGTGAAGTTTCGCCTGCCCTCCACCTCCTCCTCGGTTCGGACCTTGACCCGGCGGCCGAGAAAACGACGATAGTGCTCGGGTTTCGTGAGCGGCCGGTCGGCCCCCGGTGAGGAGACCTCGAGCGACCAGCTCTCGAGCAGATCGCGCAGCTCGTTCGTGACCCGCTCGCAGAGCGCCAGATCGACGCCCTCCGGATGATCGATGTAGAGCCTCAGGGTCTCCGCGGCCGGCCGCTCGAGCGCGATCAACTCAACGCTCGGCTCGTGCTCGCCGATTCTCCGCTCGATTGTCTCTTGCAGCTCCTGAAGCTCGCTCAACTCGGTCCTCACTGGTCTTTCCTCCTGCCCCCGCACGCTGCCAAACGCCAAAAAAAAGGCGGGCCCGGGCCCACCTCGAAAGGGTTCGGGTACGTGAAAAGGCTCCGTCAGTATAGCCCGAGGCCCTCAGTCCCGAGGGCGTCCGAGGCGCTTCGCGGCGCGCAGCGGCGCGGTCACGCGCCAGCTCGCCGAGCGCTCAACCTCGTCCAAGAGCGCCTGGCGCCCTGCGGCTTGCTCGACGACCGCGGCGCGATCGTCTCGCAGGCGCGCCCACGCCCGAACCAACGCGTCGACGCCCGACCCGGCGGTGACACCGCGGCGGTTGCTGCCGCCGGCCCGGGCTCGCTCGCTGCCGGGGGCAAGCTGCTCCAGGAGCTCGCGCTCGGCGCGCTGGCGCCGCTGCAGTACGGAATCGCGCGCAATCGCGAGGAGCTCGTGGTCCCTGCTCCGGGCATGCGGTTCGAGACGCGCGGCGAGGGCCGCGCCCGCCCCCTCCGGCTTGGCCGAGGTGTTGCAGAAGTACTCCTCACCCAGCGGGAAGTCCCGTCGCAGCGCGCCCGCTTTCTGCGCGTAGTACTCGTTGCCGAAGAGCAGCACCGACGGCACCCCGGCGAGCAGCGACGTGAGGCTCACGTGATAGGAGCAGCTCACCGTCACGGCCGCTCGGCGCATCGTCTGAAGCGCGCTGGCGAGCGTGGCCGGCTGGAGTGCGATCGGCTCGGCCATGGTCGCGAATCGCAGGCAACGGGCAAGCACGGCCTCGAGTTGCGGTCGCTCGCTGATTCGACCGTCGTCGTAGGCGATCAACGGTTGAATCCGAAGCCCGCCACCGGCGCGGCCGGCAACAGCCTCCAGATAGCGGCTGATGAAGCCCACGAGCCCGGCGGGATCGTCGGTCACCCATGGCTCGGCGCAGACGTGGAGATTGACCGTGAGGCCGGCCGCCGGAGGGTGCTCTCCGGCGGCGTCGAGCGCACGCGCGACCGTTCCGACCGCGTCGTCGCCAGTGTTGACGGCCGGCGGCATTCCGTCGGGCCCGGCGAGGTCAGCGCCCGCCTGG
>DATHAL010000080.1:0-11341 GCA_035296705.1 Solirubrobacterales bacterium | reverse complement strand
GAGACCGGGAACGTCGGGAACGATCACCCGATGGCGTCCTGCCAGCGCCGGAATCACCGGCGCCCAATAGGCGCCGCCGCACTCGATCGCGCCGTGAAGCAGGATCAGCGGCGGGCCGACCCCTCCCTCCAAGACCGCTGTCTCGATCCCGGCGACGTCCAGTCGCCGCTCCGTCACCGGCAGACCGGCGAGCATCCGGTCCCGTGCTGTCGCCTTCCCGGTCACTCCTCGCCCAACCTACGGCCGTCCGCGCCTCGCCGCATCGGGTGAACCACCCAATTTCGCGCGCGACGGCACTGGGTGATCTCCCCCAGAGTCGACGCGATCGCGGCTCAGAGGAGTCGGTGCTCGTAGGCGTAGGCGGTTGCCGCTGCGCGGGACGGAACACCCAGCTTGGCGAGGATGTTGCTTACGTGGCGATCGACCGTCCGCTCACTCAGGACGAGCTCCTCGGCGATCGCACGGTTCGTCTGGCCGCGCGCGACCATTCGGAGCACCTCGCGCTCACGTGCGGTGAGCGCATTGTCATCCGTTGATCGCTTGACGAGCGCAACGATTCGCGCGCGGTCTGGCTTGGCCCCGAGACGATCGAAGGCCTGGAGAGCTGCATCGAGCTCGAGCCTAGCTCCGTCCTCATCAGCCAACCCTCGACAGGCGAGGCCGATCAACTCGCGCGCGCGGCCGAGCTCGTAGGGCGCATGCAGCTCCTTCCAGGTCTCCGCCGCTTGCCGCAGCGGCGCGAGAGCGGAGCCGGATTCCCCGACGGCGAGTGCCACCGCGCCCCGCGCATGCGAGAGCGTTGCGACGAGCGCCGGAGGATCATCGGGCGAGATCAGACGCGCGAGCTCGTCCGCGGCCGCGTGGGCTTCATCGAACTCACCGGCCGCGATTGCGATCTCGATCGCGGCGGGCCACAGCTCCAGGCAACTCGCTACATCGCTCGCCCCGGCCAGCGCTCGTTTGACCGCGGCCGTTGCGGCGGCGGTCTCGCCGCGCCCAAGTCGCCAAAGCGCCATGCCCGGCTGCGGCTCGCGGCCGAGCAGGCTCGCCTCGCGGTAACCCTGTTCGGCGGCGTCGTACTCGCCTCGGAGACGGTGGATCTCCGCGCGGCGATAGCGCGCTTCCCCGGCGCTGACCTCGTTCCCGGCCGCGAGGCTTCGCTCCTCGGCCCGCCGAGTCTCGGAGAGAGCCTCCTCCCATGCGCCCTCGAGCTGCTTGATCTCGGCGCGATGCACGAGGCACCGCCCGCTGAAGGCGACGAGGTCCGGCTGCTCCTCACACCAGTGCGAGAGCGCCGCGGTCCACTCGCGCGCCCGGCGAAGCTCGTGGGCCTGCCGGCACGCCAGCACCACGCCGCAGTAGACGAGGCCGGTGATGATCGGCGACAGATCGCCGCGGGCGGCGACGAGCATCGCCTCGTCCAGCAGCCGGACGCCCTCGGCCATCCGGCCGGCTCCGACCAGCATGTGGCCCTGAGCATGGAGCGCCAGCGCGAACAGATCCCGGTCGCCGAGGCGCTCGCCGATCGCGGCGGCCTGCGCGGCGACTGAGGCGGCCGCCTCCAACCGCCCGGCCGCTTCGAGCTCGAACATCCTCGGCAGCAACAGGTAGCCGCGCGCGGGGCGGTCGTCGCCGGTGTGGTCCAGCAGGCGCTCCGCTCGGCTGAGCCACCCGCTCGCGTGCGCCATATCGCCACGCTGCGCGGACTGGAGCCCTGCCCAGAATGCGCAGCGAAGGGCGGACGCCCGATCGCCGTGGCTCAGGTGCGCCGCATGGGCGCGCTCAAGGAGGCTCAGGTACCGATCGCCGTCCCCGAGCATGTACGCGGCGGTCGCCAGGCGCTCGAGATCGTCGCCGCCGAGTTCGTGCTGGGCGTCAGCGCGGGAGAGCATGTCGTCGGCATCGGCCCAGGCCCGCTCGGCATAGCGCTCCCGCCCACGCCGAAGCTCTTCGTCGGAGGCCCCCACGGCTCGATTATCGCTGCGCGGCCCGCCGTCTCCAAACGCTCCCCGCTCAGCAGGTGAGATGGAGCGCGGCGGCCACCGCCGCCGGATTGGTGCGCTCGAGCTCGGTGTAGCGGCGGACCGCTTCGCGGGTCGGCAATGCCTCCATCTCGACACCCCGACCGGCGAGTTCCTCGACGACGCCGGGGGCCGGCCGCAGGCGCCCGTCGTGACCGCAGCCGACCACGAGGTGCTCGGGCAGCTCGTCTACGACCTCGTCGAGGTCCTCGATCACGAGCGAGTGTCCGTCGCGCCGCCACCAGTTGTCGACGAGGCGGCCTGGGAGCACGATGAGGTCGCGCGTGTGCTCGGCGCCGTCCACACTGATCCGCCCGAACTCGTAATCGCTCAGCCTGGTCACCGGCCCGATCCTAGATAGGGTCCGCAAACGATGAGCACCTGGGACCGCCTCGCCGAGCTGCCGATCAGCATCGGGAGCTACGAGCTCACCGCGCACGACCGCGAGTTCGGCGAGTTCACGCGGCCGTCAACCGTGGTCCACCTGCGCGGCGAAGGGCAGGAGGGGATCGGCGAGGACGTCGTCTATGACGTCCTCGACCACATCGCCCACCGCGACGCCGGGGCCGTGCTCGACTTCAGCGGCCCGACCACGCTCGGTGAGGTGTGCGAGCTGATCGGCGAGCTCGACCTGTTCGGCGACGCGCCGCCCGAGCGTGAGCCCTCGCGCCACTACCGCCGCTGGGCGTATGAGTCGGCGGCGCTCGATCTGGCCCTCCGCCAGGGCGGACTCACCCTCTGGGAGGTGGTCGAGCGCGACCCCCAGCCGCTGCGCTTCGTCTGCTCCACCCGGCTCGGCGGCTTCGGCGAGGACGCGCCGAAGTCCTCGACCGAGCCGATCCGCAAGCGGCTCTCCAAGTACCCCGGGCTGGAGTTCAAGCTCGACCCCGAGAACGACTGGGATGCCGACCTGATCGCCGAGATCAAGGAGATCGCCTCGGTGCAGGTGCTCGATCTGAAGGGTCTCTACCGCGGCACGCCGGTGGACGTGGAGACCGACCCGGAGCTTTACGCGGCCGTCGCCGAGGCGTTCGAAGAAGCCTACCTCGAGGACCCCGATCTCTCGGTCGACGCTGCGCGCGACGTCCTCGAGCCGCACGCCGACCGTGTCACTTGGGACGCCGCGCTTCACTCGCTCGCCGACGTCCAGGAGATGGCGCGCAAGGCGATCAACTCGAAGCCGTCGCGGTTCGGCTCACTCCAGGAGCTGCTGGCGATCTACGACCACTGCGAGCGCAACGGAATCGCCGTCTACAGCGGCGGCCAGGGGGAGCTCGAGTGCGGGCGCGGGCAGATCCAGTACCTGGCCTCGCTCTTTCACGCCTCCGCCCCCAACGACTGCGCGCCCTCGGGCTTCAACGATCCGAGCGTCCCGTCGGGGATGCCGACCAGCCCGATGGATCCGGCGCCCAGCGAGACCGGCTTCCGCTGGGGCGAGCGCTAGGTTCGACTTCGATGGCCGAATCAAGGTCCTTCCCGGCTGCGCTCAACGACCAGATCGCGAACGAGTTCAGCGCCTCGATGCAGTACATCGGCGCCGCCGTGCACTACGACGCCGAGACCCTCCCGCGGCTCGCCTCGTTCTTTTACCGGCAGGCGCTCGAGGAGCGCGGCCACGCGATGATGATGATCCAATACCTGCTCGACCTCGACGAGGCGGTGGAGATCCCGGACATCGCCGGCCAGCGGTCGAAGTTCGACGACGACATCTCGCCGGTCCGGATGGCGCTCGAGCAGGAGAGGAGGGTCGGCGAGGAGATCTACGCGCTGTTCCAGCTCGCCCGCGAGACGAGGGATTACCGCGCCGAGCAGTTCATGCAGTGGTTCGTCAAGGAGCAGGTCGAGGAGGTCGCGCTGATGCAGGACATCCTCAACGTCGTCGAGCGCTCGAAGGACAACCTGCTCCTGGTCGAGGACTTCATCGCCCGCGAGCGGCCGGGCGAGGACGGCGAGGCGGGCGCGCCGCCTCAGGCCGGCGAGGGCTGAGCAGCAAGCCGGTCCGTTTGGGCCTGCGGTCCTACGGCTTCGTCGCCACGATCTCGAGGTAGTCGCTCGGTAGCACGAGGCTCCGGTCATCGACGTTGTAGCGCTCGTGCAGGTCGCGCAGGTCGGCCGCCAGCGCCTCCTCACCATCCGGCCCGACGCGCGCGAAGGCCATCTTGATCGGCCCGAACCACGTCCTGAAGACCTCGATCCAGTGCTCGGAGGACCGGAACCTCTGCATGACCGTCCGGCGCGTCGTGCGGAGCTCCGAGATCCTGTCCCCGAACAGCTCGCGGACGTGATCCTCGGTTCCCCAGAGCGGGGGCGGCGTCACGCCCCGAGGAGGCGGCGCATGGCTCGAAACCGTCCTGAACATCTCACCGACGAAGCCGTCGGGCACCCAATTGCCGAGCGCGACCCGGCCGCCGCTGCGGCACACGCGCAGCAGCTCGTCCGCCGCTCGCTGGTGGTCCGGCGCGAACATGACGCCGAACGTGGAGAGGACGACGTCGAAAGAGTCGTCCTCGAACGGCATCTCCTGCGCATCGCCCTGGACGAACTCGATGTCGAAGCGCTCCGCGGCAGCTCGCTCCCGGCCGCGATCGAGGAGCTCCGGCACGTAGTCGAGCCCGACGACCGGCTCCCACGTCCGCCGCGCGGCCGCAAGCGCGACGTTCCCGTGCCCGCACGCGACATCGAGCACACGCTCGCCCGCCCGAACGTTCGCTCCTTCGCACAGCTGCTCGGCGGCCATCAGGATCATCGATCCGATCCGGCCGAAGTCGCCCTCGGACCACACCTTCTGCTGGATCTGCGTCACCGCCCGCAGATCGACTGTTTCCGAATCCCCCATCAGACCTCTCCTCGCGTGGTGGGTTGACGTCGGCGGCTCACCCTACTTCCACAGGACGGAGAGACCGCAGCGACGGCCCCTTGGGCCGTCTTCTGTGGCCTCGGCCGCGGTGGTGATCTCAAACGTGCAGGGACGCCCCAGATCGGCGGCGCGGGCAGCGCGCGCCTAGCAATGCTCGGTGCGCTGGCGCTGGCCGTCCTCGGAGGGGTCGCGCTCGCGCGGGGCGGCGGCGGCACGGACCGGGCGATCGACCGCGTGATGAACAAGCCGGCGATCTTCACCGCGAGCGCCGACCTCTCACGGATCGCGGCGCTGATGCGGACACTCCGCGAGAACCGCACGGGGTCTGCCTCCTAGCGCAGCCCGGACAACCTCTGGCGCAGCTTGCTCGCTTGATGAGCGACGATCCGCGGCAACAGCCGCGGGCCAGGTATGACAGCCAGGCCCAACTGCTGCAGCAGTCCGACCTGATCGAACTCGAACCAATGCTCCGCCACCTTGCCGTCCACCATGCGATTGAGCTCGACCGATCTAAAGGTCACCGGCCGGTTCGTCGGCGGGAGACCCTGGAACTCACCGCGATGGGTACCTCGGAAGGCCATCCGGGCCGCGACCGTGTTGTTACTGCACCCGATCTCCTCAATCGTGAGCCGAAGGTCCGGAAACGCCCCCACAAAGACGTCGAAGATGAACTCCGCCCAAGCATCTGCGTCCAGGGGCTCGGGGACGCCCGGCGCGTGGGCCACGTAGCCGGGAGCGCGCGCATCTGCCTCTGCGTGCTTGTCACGATCGTTGAAGGCGTCGATCCACCGTCGAAAGACCGTCTCGTTCTCCTCGGCTGACACCTCAGTGCGTCCTTCCTCGCGCTTGTCGGCGGACCGCGTGCCGAAGCGGCTTCTAGACGGGAGCGACGGGACTCGAACCCGCGGCCTCCGGCGTGACAGGCCGGCGCTCTAACCAACTGAGCTACGCCCCCGGGCAGAAAAAGACGAGCCCGGAGAGCCCGCGCCGTTGATTCTAGGGATAGCCTCTGCGGCCGTGCGGTTGGTGAGCTTCCACGGTCCCGACGGCTCGAGCTGCGGCGTCGTACGCGAGGGGCGGGTGGTGGATGCCGGCGCTCCGATGCGCGAGGTGCTCGCGTCGGGCGGGCTTGAGGAGCTCGGGGAGCTGGACGGTCCGGCGACGCCGCTCGCCGACCTCGAGCTCCTGCCGCCGATTCCAGACCCGGACAAGATCATCTGCATCGGGCTCAACTACGCGGAGCACGCGAGGGAGGGCCGCGTCGAGCCGCCCGCTAGCCCGACCTTCTTCGCCAAGTTCCGGAACGCCCTGCGGCCGGACGGCGCCGCGGTGGAGCTGCCGGCGACGAGCGAGAAGATCGACTACGAGGCGGAGATCGCCTTCGTCGTCGGACGCCGCGCGAACGCGCTCAGCGCCGCCGACGCGCTCGATCACGTCGCCGGCTACACGCTTTTCAACGACCTCTCGGCGCGCGACCTGCAGTTCGCGACTCCGCAGTGGATGCCGGGCAAGGTCTTCGACGGCGCCGCCCCCTGCGGCCCGGCGGTCGTCACGCCCGACGAGGCGGGGCCGCCCGACGCGCTCGGGATCGCGCTCGACCTGAACGGCCAGCGGATGCAGGAGGCGACGACCGGCGACCTGATCTTCTCGATCCCGGACCTCCTCGCCTACCTCTCGAGCCTGATGACGCTCGAGCCCGGCGACGTCGTCGCCACCGGGACGCCCTCCGGCGTCGGCGGCGCGCGCGAGCCAAGGGTGTGGCTCAAGCCCGGCGATGAGATCGTCGTCAGCTCACCGCAGCTCGGCGATCTCCGGACGCGGATCGCGTGACCTCGTGCTGCGCGCCGAACGCCGCGACGAGCGCGAACGGCAGGAACCAGACGACGTAGAAGTAGAACCAGTGCGCCGCCGTGAGCTGAACGGCGATTGTCACGGCCGCCGCCAAGGCGGCGATCTGTAGCGGCGTCCTGAACCGCGGCACGAACGCGACCGCGAGCGCCAGCAGCGCAACCGCGGCGCGGACGATCGGCTGGAGCGAATCGAGCGACGGAGCCTGTCCCCAGACGCTGAACGGCGAGCTCCTGGTCGCCTGGTAGCCGAGCGTGCGGTCGTACATCTCCCGCAACCCGCCATCGGGGATGAACGGCACGACGAGCGCCGCGGCCACGATCGCGAAGGCGACGCCGAACCAGGCCGCCTGGCTCCAGCGCCGCTCGCCGTCGCCGGTCGCGAACAGCGGCGCGAGCGCCGCCGGGCCGAACTTGGCGCCGGCCGAGAGCGCCACGAGCGCCCCGCGTCCCGGAGGCGAGCGCACCGCGAGCAGCGCCGCGATCCCGAGCGCCGCGATGAGCGCGTCGTTCGCGTTCGCGTTCATCGTGTAGAGCGTCCACGGGCAGGCGGCCCAGGCAAACGCCAGCGCCCAGCCAAGCGCTCGCCCCTGCTCACCCAGCCGCAGCCGCCGACCCAGCGCGATCAGCCCCAGCACGCAGAGCAGGTCGAAGCCGATCGCCGCGGCATGCGCCGCGGGGACATTCGCGTCCCAGACGCCGTCCCACGGGAACGCGAGCTCGAACGGCAAATACGCGAGGTAGTTGAACGGCGCGTAGACGTCGCCATGCAAGTCGAGGCCCGGCGAGAAGCCGCCCTCGTAAAGAGGCTCGCCATGCGCGATCCGGTCGGCGCCGATCACCCCGGCGACGCCGATGTCGATCACGTGCGAATCGACGATGTTGAGCGCCGCCCGGGCAGCGAGCAGGCCAACGACGCCGATCACGAGCAGCCGCGCCGGAAAGAACGGCACCAGCGGGCCGCGCCGCTCCCGAGGCCAGAGCCCGGCGACCACCATGCGGACCAGGAAGTAGCCGAGCACCGGATAGGTGAGGGCGACGGACGCCGTGATCTCGGCGCGGTTGAAGAAAAAAAGCGACAGGCCGAGCGCGAGGAGGACCAGGAGGTCGAGGTGCAGCAGCCGCAGCGGGCGCCGCGGGTCGAAGAACGGCGCGAAAAAAAGCACGCAGAGCGGCAGCCAGACGTAGAGGGCGTTCACCTTCTGCGCGATCGCGTCGGAGTAGCCGCGCGCGAGCGGCGTCTCGACCTGGTAGTCGCGCCACGCCTCGTCGATCGCGCCGCTCGCGCCGTCGAGGATCACGAGCGCCACACGCTCGCCCTGGGGGTTCGCGTAGTTCACCTGCCAGCGCTCGCCGCGGATGAACGCCTCGGGCCGCGCGTTGGGCGTCTCTGAGAGCTCCTCGCGCACCACCGAGCTCTGGGCCGCCAGCTGGATCGCACGCTCGGCCGAGATCGCAAAGCCCGGCGGTGGCTTCGACTGCGAGCTCGGGCGCTCGAACGGCGGTGGCAACTCGCCTCCGAACGGCGACTCGTCGGTTGGATCGTCGGCGGCAAGCGCGGGCGAGGCGCCGGCGAGCAGGCCGAGGATCGCCGCGGCGAGGGCGAGCGGGCGCCGGATCATCAGCGCGCCACAGTAGCGATAGCCTCCGGGCCGAGACCGGGACTCGGGGAGCGAAGGAGAGAGCGCGATGGGCTTCATGGACAGGTTCACGGACGCCGGCTCCTCTGGGGGTAGGGTGCTCGCGCCCGGCGGCCGCCGCGCGTTGCTGGGACTGTTGCGCGGCCTCCACGGAGGTCGCCTCGAGCTCATCGAGGACGGGCGCGCGCTCGCCTTCGGGTCCGCCGAGGCGCCACTTCGCGCCCGGGTCGAGGTCCGCGATCCGCGCGCCTATTCGTGGACCCTGCGGGGCAGCACCGGGCTCGGCGAGGGGTATGTCGAGGGCCTGTGGAAGGTCGACGATCTTGTCGCGCTGGCTCGGATCGCCTGCCGCAACCTCGACCCGTTCGACCGCTGGCGCCGCCGCCTTCAGCCGGTGATCGGACCGCTCGAGCGTGCCCTCTCGCTCGTACCGCGCAACACTCGAACGGGCGCCGCGCGCAACATCTCCGCCCACTACGACCTCGGCAACCGGCTCTTCGAGTCGTTCCTCGACGAGCGCCTCATGTACTCGTGCGCCTATTGGCCGAGCGACGAGGCGACCCTCTCCGAGGCGCAGGAGGCGAAGCTCGAGCGGATCTGCGAGCGGCTCGATCTCGGCCCCGACGACCACCTGCTCGAGATCGGAACCGGCTGGGGCGGGCTCGCGATCCACGCCGCGTCGACCCGCGGCTGCCGGGTGACCACGACGACGATCTCCGCCGAGCAGTACGCCTACGCGAGCGAGCGGGTCCGTGAGGCCGGACTCTCCGACCGGGTCGAGCTCCTGCTGAGCGACTACCGCGACCTCGCCGGCACCTACGACAAGCTCGTCTCGATCGAGATGATCGAGGCGGTCGGCTGGCAGTACTTCCCGGCCTTCTTCTCCAAGTGCGCCGCGCTCACGAGACCCGGCGGAGCGATGTTCCTGCAGGCGATCGTGATCCGCGACGACCTGTATGAGCAGGAGAAGGCGTCGCGGAGCTTCTCCAACAAGCACATCTTCCCCGGCGGCTGCCTGCCGTCGCTCGAGCTGATCGCCGGGCTCGCGAACCGCAACGGCATGCCCGTGAGCTGGAGCGAGGAGATCAGCCCGCACTACGTCCGCACGCTTGCCGCCTGGCGAGAGCGCTTCAACGACGCCTGGCCGGAGCTGCGCGGGCTGGGCTACGACGGGCGGTTCAAGCGACTCTGGAACTTCTACCTGGCGTTCTCGGAGGGGGGGTTCGCTGAACGACGGATCCGCGACGTGCAGGTGCTGCTCGCGAAGCCCGGATGGGAGCGGCGGAGATCGGCGGCGGCCGAAGCTCAGGCCGTCTCGAACTCGCGCTCGGGGCGCTCCTCCCCCGGCCACGTTCCGGTGGCGCGGTAAAAGCCCCTTCGAGCCACGTGGTCGACGGCGCCGCGGGTGGCTCGGAAGATCGCGCCCTCGGCCGCGAGTGCGGCGATCAGCTTCAGCCAACTCACCTCGCGGTGCTCGGATTCGGGCGGCTCCTCCTTGTCGATCAGGCCCCAGGCTGTCTCGAAGATCTTCTTGCCGACGAGGCCGGCGATCAGGCCGCCGACGATGCTGACGGGGATGAAGAGAACTTTCGCCATGTGATCGTCAGGCTACCCGCGCTCCGGAGCCGCGAATCCGCTACCCCCGACGCGCGCCGCGGCGACTCGTGGATGGGCGGTGCCGGACTCGAACCGACGACCTACGCGTTGTAAGCGCGTTGCTCTCCCAGCTGAGCTAACCGCCCGGCGGGATTGTGGCCGATTGGCGGCTCGCATACGATCGCGGCGCAAGCGATGCAGGAGGCTGGTCGAGGATGAGGATGCGAGCTGCGGTGCTGCAGGAGTTCGGCGAACCGCTCGTCGTGCAGGAACTCGAGCTGTCGGATCCGCGCGAGGGCGAGGCGCTGGTGCGGCTCGTCGCCTGCGGCGTCTGCCACACCGACCTCTACACCGCCTCCGGCGTCGATCCCTCCGGCTACTCGCCGACGGTGCTCGGGCACGAGGGCGCCGGCGTCGTCGAGGCGGTCGGCCCCGGGGTGTCGCTGCTCGAGCCGGGCGACCACGTCGTCACGCTGTTCTCGCCGCAGTGCGGCGAGTGCACCCACTGCCGCGACGAGCGGACCAATCTCTGCCTCGCGATCCGCGAGCAGCAGAACATGGGCTACCTTCCCGACGGCACCACTCGGCTGCGGCGCGACGGCGAGGACATCCGGCACTTCATGGGCACCTCGACCTTCGCCGAGTACACGGTGATGCCGGAGATCGCGCTCGCGAAGATCCATCCCGACGCGCCGTTCGACCGCGCCTGCCTGTTCGCCTGCGGCCTGTCGACCGGCGTCGGCGCGGCGATGAACACCGCGAAGGTGCGGGAGGGATCGACCTGCGTCGTGTTCGGTGCCGGCATGGTCGGCCTCGGCGCCGTCGCGGGCTGCCGGCTCCGCGGCGCCGAGCGAATCATCTGCGTCGACCTCTCCGAGGAGCGACTGGAGCTGGCAAGGGGCCAGGGCGCGACCGAGACGATGGCCGGCGGCGAGGGCGTCGTCGAGCGGATCCTCTCCGAGACGGAAGGCTTCGGCGCCGACTACACCTTCGAGGCGACGGGCAACGTGAAGGTCATGCGCCAGGCGGTCGAGGCGGCGCGCATGGGCTGGGGCCTGGCGACGGTCGCCGGCGTCGCCGGCAAGGGCGAGACGCTCGACATCATTCCGCGCTTCCTGATCACCGGGCGCCGCGTAGCGGGCTCGTCATTCGGGGGCGTCAAGGGACGTGAGGGGGTGCCGAAGCTCGTCGATCTCTACATGGCCGGCGAGATCGACGTCGATCCGTTCATCTCGCACCGGATCACGCTCGATGAGGTCAACCGCGGCTTCGAGCTGATGGAGGCGCAGGACGGCATCCGCAGCGTGATCGAGTTCGGGTAGAGGCCGCGACGATGATCCTGCAGCGAGTCGAACAGGCCGAATGGCTCTCGAATGCCTA
>DATHAL010000079.1:0-16111 GCA_035296705.1 Solirubrobacterales bacterium | reverse complement strand
CCCGGCTCCCACTACATCTGGATCGCGCGGGTCCTCAGCATCATCGTGCTCGGAGGGCTCGGCAGCTTGCAGGGGGCGGTGCTCGGCGCGATGCTGCTCGGGCTCGCCGAGACGTACACCCAGACATACATCTCCGCCTCGTGGGCGACGGCGGTGCCGTACGTGCTCATCTTCGTCGTCCTCTTCTTCCGCCCGCAGGGGCTCCTCGGCACGCGCCTCAGGGAGGACGTCGCCGTATGAGCGCCGAGCGACTCGAGCGGCTGGGGCTCGACGAGCGCTTCTGGCGCATCGTTGTTGCCGCTTGCGCCGTCGCGATCCTCGCCTACCCGCTGATCAGCGACGACCTCTACTACCAGAACATGATCATCCTCTCGCTGATCCTCGCGATCGGCGCCGTCGGCCTCAACGTGATCATGGGCTACGGCGGCTACATCTCCCTTGGGCAGAGCGCGTTCATCGGCCTCGGTGCCTACACGGTCGGGATCGCGACGACGAAGATCGGCGGCGATCCGTTCGTCTGGGTGCCGGTGGCGGGCGTCGCCGCGGCCCTCTTCGCGGCATTCCTCGGCGTGATCGCGATGCGCACCAGGGGGTTCGCGTTCGTGATCATCACGATCGCGGCGCTCTTCATCCTCCAGATCGTCGCGATCAACTGGGACTCGCTCACGAACGGCACCAGCGGGATCACCCTGCCACTCCCCCGGTGGGACATCTCGATCCAGAACTGGCCCTTCTACTACGTGTTGGCGGCGCTGCTGCTCGCGGCTATCGGCCTCGCCTGGTGGATCCGGCGGACGAAGATCGGGACAGGGCTGCTCGCGATCCGCGAGGACGAGGACAAGGCCGCGACGATCGGGATCAACACCCCCGTCTACAAGATCATCGGCTTCGTCGCGAGCGCCGTCTTTCTCGGCATGGCCGGCGGGATCTACGGCTACTACCTCGCGTTCATCGACCCGACCGGGATGTTCGACATCGTGATCAGCGTCCAGATCATCCTCGCGGTCGTGCTCGGGGGCCGAGGGACGCTCTGGGGCCCGGTGCTGGGCGCCGCGATCATCGAGCCGCTGAACGAGTTCGCCAATCAGCAGTTCGGCGGCGGCAACTCGCGCCTGCTGATCTTCGGCGGCCTGCTCGCGCTGACGATCCTGCTGCTGCCGAAGGGGATCATCCCGTCGGTGCGCGAGCTGCTCGAGCGGCGGACCAAGCGCGGCAAGGCGGCGCTCGTCGGTGCCCGGCTGGCGCCCCGAAAGCCGCTCAACGGCGGCCCCGCGACCGAGCCCGCGCACGGCGACCGGACGCTGCTCGAGGTCCGCGGGCTCGAGAAGCGCTTCGAGGGCGTTCACGCCCTCGACGGCTGCTCGTTCAAGGTCGAGGCGGGGACGATCACCGGGCTGATCGGCCCCAACGGCTCGGGGAAGACGACGGCCTTCAACGTGATCGGCGGCACGATGGGCGGCGACGCAGGCGAGGTGTGGTTCGACGGCCGCCGGATCGACCGCCTCAAGCCCTGGCGCCGCGCCTACCTGGGGCTCGGGCGCTCGTTTCAGATCACGCGCGTGTTCAAGGACATGACCGTGCTCGAGAACGTGGTCGCGCCGCTGCGCAGCTTCTCCTGGAGTCAGCTTCGCGCGGGCGCGGTGAGCGGAGAGGAGGCGAGGCGCGCCGACGAGCTGCTCGAGTTCGCCGGCATCTCCGAGTACCGCGACCAACCCGCCGAGGCGTTGTCGTTTGGGCAGCGAAAGCTGGTCGAGCTCGCGCAGGTGCTGATGCTCGACCCGAAGCTGATCCTGCTCGACGAGCCGGCGGGCGGCATCAACCCGACGCTGGTGGCGCGGATCGCGGAGATGATCCGCGAGCTCAACGCGCGGGGCAAGACCTTCCTGATCGTCGAGCACAACATGCCGCTGGTGCTCGGGCTCTGCGACCCGATCCTCGTCCTGGCCCGCGGCACGTGCATCTGCGAGGGCGGTCCGGTCGAGATCCAGCGCGACCCGCGCGTGCTCGACGCCTACCTGGGCGACGACTTCCAGGTCCCCGAGCCGGTGGAGGTGCGCTCCTGATGGCCGAGATGCTGAAGCTCCACGGCGTCGTCGCCGGCTACGGTGCGGGCGACGTCCTCCAAGGCGTCGACCTGGCGGTCGAGCACGGCTCGACCACGTGCATCGTGGGACCGAACGGGGCTGGCAAGTCCACGGTGCTGCGGGCGGTGAGCGGGCTGCTGCGGCCGAGGGAGGGGAAGATCGAGTACGAGGGCCGCGACGTGGTCGGGCTCCCGCCGGCCGAGATCCTCGGGCTCGGGATCACGCAGGTGCCGCAGTCGGACGCCCTGTTCCCGAACCTGACCGTGCGCGAGAACGTGCTCATGGGCGCCTACATCATCCGCCGCGACCGGTCACTCGTCCGGCGGCGGTACGACGAGGTGGCGGAGCTCTTTCCGCTGGTCGCCGAGCGCGCCGACGAGCGGGCCGGCAACCTTTCAGGCGGCCAGCGCCGCTCCGTCGAGTTCGCCCGCTCGCTGATGCTCGACCCGACGCTCGTGATGCTGGACGAGCCCTCGGTGGGGCTCGACCCGAAGGCGCTCAAGGTCGTCGGCGAGGCGGTCCAGCGGATGGCTGATGCCGGGAAGACGCTCCTGATGATCGAGCAGAACGTCCGCTTCGGTCTGCGGATGGCCACCCACGGCATCGTCATGGAGAGCGGCCGGGTGCTGATGCACGACCGCGCCAATGCGGTCCTCGAGAACCCGGAGATGACTGACCTGTTCTTCGGCGGGACGCCGACGAAGGCTCCGCCGCAGGCTGCGAAGGCGTGAGCGGAGCCGGATGGGCCGCGATATCGGGAGCGGGATTCGGCCTCTTCCAGGCGCTGAACGCGAGGGCCGTCCGCGATATCGAGAGCGTCTACGCCTCCACCTTCTTCCAGCTCCTGGTCGCCACCGCGATCCTCGCCGCCGCCGCGCTCGCCACCGAGGACGTCTCGAGCCTTGCGGACGCCTCAGCCTGGGGCCTGGTCGCGTTCGCGCTCGCAGGGCTCGTTCACTTCTTCGTCGGCTGGACGACGCTCAACTTCAGCCAGGCGCGGATCGGGGCCGCGCGCACGAGCCCGCTGCTCGCGACGAACCCGCTCTGGGGGCTGCTCTTCGCTCTCATCCTCACGGGGGAGGCGCCGGGCTGGGCGGCGCTGGGCGGGATCGCGCTGACGATCGCCGGTGCGTACGCGATCTCCGATCCGGGCGGCGGACGCCGGGCGCGGCTGCGCGACTCCGGGTTCGCGCTCGCCACCGCGGCCGCCTGGGCGCTGAGCCCGATCCTCACTGTCGAGGGGCTCGAGGGACTCGATTCGCCGCTGCTCGGCGTCACGGTCGGGATGCTGGCCGCGGCGCTCGCGTACGGCGTCGTGCTCGCGGTCTCGCGGACGCCGCTGCGCGGCGGCCTCGGGACGCGGCCGGCCGTGCTCCTCAAGCTCGCCGCGGGTGTCGTGGTCGCGCTCGCGACGTGGGGGCGCTGGGTCTCGCTCGAGGACACGGGGGTCGCGGTCGTCCTCGCCCTCCAGCTCCTCTCCGTGCCGTCGGTGCTCGTGCTCGCGCCGATCGTCTCCGGCCGCCACGTGGAGGTAGTCACCGCGAGGGTCTGGCTCGGGGCGCTACTCGTGATCGCCGGATCGCTGCTCCTCATCCTGATTGCCTGACCGCCGCGGCGGAGGTCGGCCGATGAGCTTCACCGCGGACTTCGTTGTCGCGGGCGCCGGGCACAACAGCCTGATCACGGCCGCGTACCTGTCCCGCGCCGGCTACGAGGTGATCGTGCTCGAGGCTCGCTCGATCCCAGGCGGGGGCGCCGCCTCGGAGGAGATGCTCGGCCCTGGCTACGTCGTCGACTCCTGCTCGACCGGGCACACGCTGATCCAGACGAATCCGCTGCTCACAGGCGACGAGTTGGGGCTGCGCTCGCGGTACGGGCTGCGCTACATCGAGCCCGACCCTTATTCGCACGTGGTCTTTCCCGACGGCGAGCAGCTCACCATGTGGCTCGACCTCGAGCGCTCCTGCGCGGAGCTGGCACGGTTCTCGAAGCGCGACGCCGACGCCTATCGGCGCATGATCGGCGAATACGACGCGGTCAAGCACGTCTTCGGCCGCGGCCGCTTCCAGCCGCCGGGCTTCGGGCCGCCGCTCGAGCAGATGTTGGCCGACCACCCGGATGGGCGCCGCTGGCTGCGCCGGCGGCTGATGAGCGCGTGGGACGTGGTCCGGCACGAGTTCGAGACGCCCTACGCGCAGGCGTTCATGCTCTGGCAGGCGTTCCAGACCCTGGTCCCCACTGACTCGGCCGGCTCGGGGCCGCTCGCCTACTCGATCGCCTACGGACGCCAGCGGCGCGGCTGGACGCTTCCGGTGGGCGGCTCCGGGCAGCTCACCGAGGCGCTCGTACGCTCGATCACCGATGACGGCGGCACCGTGCTCTGCGGTCGGCCCGTCGCCGGCCTCGTGGTCGAGGGCGGCCGCTGCACCGGCGTCGAGACGACGGACGGCGAGCGCTTCAGCGCGCGCGAGGCGGTGATCTCGACGATCCACGTGAAGCACCTGGTCGAGATGGCGCCACGCGAGGTTTGGGGCGACGATTTCCTCTACGGCGTCGACACCTACGAGATCGGGATCTCCGGTTTCGCCGTTTACCTCGCGACCACGGCGCCGCCCATCTTCGAGGCGCCGGACGGCCCCCGCACCGCCGTCTCAGCGGGGCTCGTCGGCTGGCCGCAGGAGATCGTCGATCACGGCCGCCGGGTGCGGGACGGCCACTACGACCCCGATCCGGCGTGGCTCCTGGTCGCGACACCGACGCTCGGCGACCCCTCCCGCGCGCCGCACGGACACCACACCGTGAAGTTCCTGAGCGGCCAGGGCTGGCGGCTCCCGGACGGCGTCGCGAGCTGGGACGAGCTCAAGCAGGAGCAGGCCGAGCGCCAGCTCGAGCGGGTGCGGACCGTGACCCGCGGTCTCACCGACGACGCGATCGTCGCGCGGCTCGTCAAGGGCCCGTATGACATCGAGGCCGCCAACCGCCACATGATTCGCGGCGCCTTCCACGGCGGCGACCGCGGCCTCGCGCAGAGCGGCGCCCTGCGGCCGGCCCCCGGCTGGGGGCAATACCGAATGCCGATCGAGGGTCTCTACCAGACGGGCGGCACCACGCACCCCGGCGGCTCGATCACCGGCGCTCCAGGGCGCAACGCGGCGATCGTAGTGCTCGCGGATCGTGGCCGGCGGCTCGAGGAGGTGGTCGGCGAGCGGCAGGTGGAGGCGGCGCGATGACGGGAGCCGTCGACGCGCACGCCCACGTGATCGTCCGCGAAATCCTTCGCAACGGACACGTACACGAGGAGTGGCGCCCGCGCTTGGAGCGGATCTGCGGCGGCCACGTCGTCGAGCTCGCCGGCAAGTCGATCCGCTCGATGGTTCACGAGGCGGTCGACGTGGAGACGATCCTCGCCGTCCAGGCGCGCGCCGGCATCGATCGCGTCCTGCTCAGCCCGTGGGTCCCGCTGCTCTTTCCGGATGTCGAGGCCGCTGCGTGCCTCGAACGCTGCCGGATCCAGAACGAGGCACTCGCCCGGCTCGTGCGGCGCCACCCGGACCGGATCGCCGCGCTCGGCGCCGTGCCGCTTCAGGATCCGGAGCTCGCCGCCGAGGAGCTCGCGGCGATCCGGCGCGACGGCGCTCTCGCCGGGGCCGAGGTCACCGCGAGCGTCGGCGGCGTCTATCTCGGCGATCCGCGGTTCGAGCCGTTTTGGAGCGTTGCCGCGGAGACCGAGTCGCTCGTCTTCATCCACCCGACCACGCGCGGCTTCGGGGAGCCGGTGTTCGGCGAGCACTACCTGTGGAACACGGTCGGCAACCCGTTCGAGACGACGATCTGTGCGGCGCACATGACGATGGCCGGGGTGATGGAGCGCCACCCGGGCCTGCGCGTGCTGCTCGCGCATGGCGGCGGCGCGCTGCTCGCGCTGCGCGGCCGGCTGCGCCACGCCCACACGTTCCAGCCCGATGCGCGCGCGGCTCTGGGTGAGTCGCCGCTCGCATCGATCCGGCGCTTTCACTTCGACACCGTCACCCACGACCGCGAGCTCCTGCGGGCGTTGATCGATTGGGTCGGCGCGGAGCGGGTCCTGCTCGGCTCCGACTATCCGTTCGACATGGCCGAGCCGGACCCCGTCGGCTCCGTGCGGGCACTCGACTTGGATCCGGGCGTCGAATCTGCGGTGCTCGCCGACAACGCGAACCGGCTGCTCGCGACCGTCGCCGATGAAGCGACGGGCGCCTCAGTGGCGCGGTCTTGAGCGTCGCGATGGGCGCGATGAACGCTGCTGTCGTCGAGCGCCCCGGGGAGCTTCCTCGGGCCCGGACGATCGAGCGGCCCGAACCGGCGCCGGGGCACGCGCTCGTCGAGGTCGCCTACTCGAGCCTCAACCCGCTCGAGATCAGGCTTGCGGCCGGTCTCGTCGGCGGACCCCCCGAGGTTCCGTACATACCGGGGGTGGAGGGCGTCGGCACGGTGGTCGACGGTCCGGATGCCGGATCGCTCGTGCGGTTCGAGTGCCCGCTGCCGGGGCATGGGTCGAACGGTGCCCTCGCGGAGCTTGCACTTGCCGACCCGGAGTCCGTCCACCCGCTGCCGGACGGCGCGGATCCGGCCCTCGCGGCGGCGCTTGGAGTGGTCGGGGTGACCGCCGCACTGGCGCTCGAGGCGGGCGCGCCGGTCGAAGGCGCACGTGTAGCCGTGCTCGGCGCAAGCGGCTCCGTCGGCAAGCTCGCGGTCCAGCTTGCGCGGCTTCGCGGCGCCGCCCGTGTCGTCGCCGCCGGCCGCGACCGCGCCCAACTCGAGCGGACACGCGAGCTTGGAGCCGCCGAGGTCGTCGAGCTCCGCGACGGAGACGACCGCGACTCGATCGCCGCCGCGCTTCGCGACGCTGCGGGGGGTGCGCTCGATCTCGTGATCGACCCGCTCTGGGGAGTGCCCGGCGCCGCCGCCGCAAGCGCACTCGCCGACGGTGGGCGCGCCGTCAACGTCGGCCAAGCCGCCGGCTCCGGCGAGCCCCCGCCCCTGCACGAGTTGCGGATCCGCGGCGCTTCGCTGATCGGAGTCTCCTCCGGCTGGACGGCCATGGAACGCAAGCGCGCGGTGTACGGGAGCCTGATCGAGGCGGTTAACGCGGGCGAGCTGACCGTGGACCGGGAGGTGGTGCCGCTCCCGGAGGTCGCAGCGGCGTGGGAGCGCCAGCGCGGATCGCCCCACGTGAAGCTCGTGATTCAGATCGAGGGCGCGGCGTGAGCACGCCAACCACGCACGCCGATCCGCGGGTCGAGGCGGCGATCGCGCACTGGGCGCCGCGGATGACGACGCAGGGAATCGACCTGAACGACTTCACCCGCACCAGCGACCGGGTCGACCGCTGGGAGCAGTGGCTCGATGCGTGGAGCGATCAGGCCGAGGTCCACCTCGCGCTCGCCGAGGAGGCGGAGTCGTTGGGGCGCCGGCGCACGGCGGGGGAGGCCTACGTGCGGGCCGCGCTCTGCTTCCACTTCGCGAAGTACGTCTGGGTGCTCGACGGGGAGCGCAACCGCGAGACGACGATCCGCGCCCGCGACGCGCTCTATGAGGCGCACAGGCTGCTCGATCCGGACGCGGAGCGGATCGAGGCCGCGATCGCGACAGGTGGCGTCGCGATCGCCAACCTCAGGCGACCACCCGGCGACGAGCGGCCGCCGCTCGTGATCCTGATTCCCGGCCTCGACTCGACCAAGGAGGAGTTCTTCAACTTCGAGCGCGTCTTCCTCGATCGTGGGCTGGCGACGCTCTCGCTCGACGGACCTGGCCAGGGGGAGGCCGGCTTCGAGGCACCGATCCGTCACGATTACGAGGTCGCCGTCACCGCGATGCTCGACGCGCTGGAGCACCGAGACGACCTCGACATGGGTCGCGTCGGCGCAGCCGGCGTCAGCCTCGGCGGCTACTACGCGCCCCGCGCCGCCGCGTTCGAGCCCCGCCTTCGCGCGGCGGCCGCCGTCTCCGGTCCGCGCTGCTTCGGCGCGCTCTGGGACGAACTCCCGGAGCTGACCCGCGAGTCGTTCACCTACTACGCCCGGTCGCCCGACGCCGAGGCCGCGCGCGCGGCGGCGATGCGATTGGACCTGACGGGGGTTGCCGCCCGGATCGAGCAGCCGCTACTGGTCGTCGCGGGCAAGCTCGACCGGCTGATCCCGTGGGAGTCGACGAAGGCCGTCGCCGACGAATCCCCGAACGCCGAGTTCATCCTCTACGAGGAGGGGAATCATGTCTGCAACAACGTTGCCTACCGCTACCGACCGCTGCTCGCGGACTGGCTCTCGGAGCAGCTGAGAGGAGGTCGCCATGAGCGATGACTACCCGACGGTAAAGGCCGCGGCCGTGCAGGCGGCCTCCGCCTTCCTCGACCGCGAGGCCTCGACCGAGAAGGCGTGCGAGCTGATCAGGCAGGCGGGTGCCGGCGGGGCTCGAATCGTCGGCTTCCCCGAGGGATTCATCCCCGCGCACCCGGTGTGGTTTCACTTCCATCCCGGCACCGGGCCGACCGGAACCCGGCTCAGCGTCGAGTTGTTCAAGAACGCCGTCGAGATCCCGGGGCCGCATATCGAGCGCCTCTGCCGGGCGGCGCGGGACGCACGCGTATACGCGGTCGTCGGAGTGTGCGAGAAGCAGCCGAACACGATCGGGACGCTCCACAACACGCAGGTCTTCATCGGTCCGGACGGCTCCTATCTGGGCAAGCATCAGAAGCTCATGCCCACCGTTGGCGAGCGGCTCGTGCACGCCGGCGGAAACGGCGACACGCTGGCGGCGTTCCAGACGGATTTCGGCCCTGCGACGGGCCTGATCTGCGGGGAGAACTCGAACCCCCTCGCCGTCTTCACGATGGTCGCTCAGCACTCCCGCGTTCACGTGATGAGCTGGCCGAATCACTTTCCGACCGTCGGGGCGCCACTGCGTGAACGGGTGCGGATCGATTCGCAGGCGTTCGCGCAGATGACGAAGGCGTTCGTGATCAGCGCCTGCGGGACGGTCGACGACGCGATGATCGAGCTGCTCGAGCTCTCTTCCGAGGACGCGGCGAAGGTTCGCGACGAGGAGTTCTGCGGCGGCTCGATGATCGTCGCGCCGGACAGCACCGTGATCGCCGGACCGATGGGGGCCGAGGAGGGCATCCTCTATGCCGACCTGGATCTCGAGCTCGGCGTGAAGATGAAGCTCCGTCACGACTTTGCCGGCCACTACAACCGGCCGGACATCTTCCAGCTGCATGTCAACGGCACGGTGCCGCGACTGCTCGAGGTCGACAGGTTCGACGCTGAGCCCAGGCTCGAGAACGGCGGACAGCAGGTGCTCGGAGACGACGCGGGACAGCCAACCCTCACCGAGGGCGAGCCCGAAGCGCCGCCCGAGCCCTAGCTGCGGCTACTCCCGCGGCGGCCACGTCGGAATCTCGCTGCGGCCCGACGGGAAGCGGACGTTCTTCGAGCGGACGAACTCCTTCAGCGTCTCCGCCGCGTTCTCGCGCCCGTAGCCAGAGCCCTTGACGCCGCCGAACGGTGAGCCGAGGAAGGCGCGCCGCATGTAGTTGTTGACGAACACCATGCCCGCCTCGAGCCGCTGCGCGATCCGCCAGGCCCGGGCCTCGTCGCGGGTGCAGATCGCGGCCGTGAGCCCATAGGCGGTCCCGTTCGCGATCTCGATCGCCTCCTCCTCATCGGCAAAGCGCATCAGGCAGGCGACCGGCCCGAAGATCTCCTCCTGGGCGATCCGCATGTCGGGGCGCACGTCGGCCAGCAGCGTCGGCGCCACCCAGAAGCCGCCGCTGAAACGCTCGTCCTCCGGGAGCTCGCCCTCGGCGACGACGCGCGCTCCCTCGTCGCGTCCGATCCGCAGGTACTCGAGCACGCGGTCGCGCTGTCGCTCATCGACCATCGGCCCGATGTCGGTCGCCGCCTCGAGCGGGTCGCCGACCACGAGCCGCTCCGTCGCGCGGGCGAAGCGCTCCTCGAACTCGTCGTGGATCGAGTCGTGGACGAGGATCCGCGCGGTCGAGGTGCAGGCCTCACCCTGGTTGTAGTACATGCCCTCGAGCGCGACGTCGATCGCCACGTCGAGGTCGGCGTCCTCGAGAACGACGAGCGCGTTCTTGCCGCCCAGCTCCATCGTCGAGAACGTCAGGTTCTGCGCGGCGCTGGAGAGCACCTTGCGGCCCGTCGCCGTCGACCCGGTGAAGGTGATCCGATCCACCCCCGGGTGGGCGCTCAACGCGGCGCCCGCCTCGACCCCGGTCACCGCGTTGATGACGCCGGGCGGCAACACCTCGTTGGCGATCTCGACGAGGCGCAGGACCGCGAGCGGCGCCTGCTCGCCGGGCTTGATCACGACGGTGTTGCCGGCGGCGATCGCCGGCGCGCACTTCTTCGAGAAGTGGATCGGTGGCCAGTTGAAGGGGAGGATCGCGGCGACGACGCCGTACGGCTCGTAGATCACGCGAGCCTCGATCGGCCCCTGGTCGAGGATCTCGCCGTGCAGGGTGTCGGCGAGGCCGCCGAAATAGTCGAACGCCGCGTGGCTATAGGAGATGTCGAAGCGGAAGGCGTCCCGCCGAGGCTTGCCGACCTCGCGCGCCTCGAGCTCGGCGAGCTCGTCGACATGCTCGCGGATGCGCGCCGCCACCTCGCGCATCAACGTGCCGCGTTCGCGCGGCGCGCGCCAGCGCCAGTCCTCGGCGAAGCGCCGCTTCGCGCTTGCGACCGCCGCGTCGACATCCCCCGGCGAGCTGGCCGCAATCCGCGCGAGGTCCGCGCCCGTCGCCGGCTCGGTGACCGTGAAGGAGTCGTCGCCGGACCCCTCGCGCCAGGCCCCGTCAATGAATGCGCCCGCGCGTTGGGCGGGTGCGTCCGCGCCCCGCGGGACTTCCGTCGGCGTCTCGATTGCTCCGTGTGCGCTCATCGTCCCTCCTTGCGTTTCAACTGCTCTCTTCGTACCCGGTCCCGAGTAGTCCGCGCTCGAACGAGTGCAGGCTTTCAGCGCCCTGCCCGGTGACCAGAAGGAGCTCTCCCGTCTGCACCCCCGCCGTCTCGTCGCGGGTGACGACGTTCGGCTGTACCACGACCATCATCCCCGCGGCGAACGTGAAGTCGGGTACCGGGGTGAGGCTCCGGCTCGCCGTGCCCAGGACCGGCGGCAGGTAGCCGCCCACGAACCCGTGGACGAGATCATCGCGGATGGTGAATCCGGCCGCCTCGATCACGCCCGCTGCCTCGACCAGATCCCCCGCCGTCGCTCCCGGCCGCAGGCGAGCGACGATCGCGTCGAAGGCGGCATCCGCCGCCGCATGGAGCTCCGCATAGAGCTTCGTCGGCTCGGCGGCGACGCTGAACGTCCGCAGGAGCTGGCCGGTGTAGCCCCACCAGGAAGCGCTGATCTCGCAGGTGAGGGCGTCCCCGGCGGCGAGCGGACGGGTCGACGGCCACTGCGCGGGAACGCAAACGCTCGGGCGGGCCATCGCGCTGGCGCCGAAGTAGTGGATGTGGGTCGCGCCGCCGCCTGGGACGTACGCCCGCTCGACCGCATCCGCGAGGACGTGCTCGGTCGCGCCCGGGATCGCGTGGCGTCTGAGAGCGCGGACGCCGTCATCGGTGAGAGCGGCCGCCTTGCGGGTCCACTCGACTTCCTCCGCGGACTTGAGCAGGCGCAGCCTCGCGTACTCCCGGTTCAGGTCGACCGCTGCGCGGGCGAACTCCTCCACTGCGGCGAACGCGCGGTGACCGAACGGCCCAATCGCACCGATTCGCGCTCCCGCGCTCCCGCGCCGAGAAAGCTCGGCGAGCGCCGTATCGATCGAGTTCTCGCCAGCCCAAGCGACCTCGGCGTCGACCGCCATTCGCTGCGCGTTCGGCACGTGGTTGTAGAAGTTGACGAGGAGGAGGTCGCGCTCGCCTGGCGTATGAACGACGAGCGCCTCGCGCGTCACGGGCCACCCCGTGAGCCACGGGACGGCCGAGCCGACACGATTGGCTCCGTATACGAGGGCGTGGTCGATCCCGTGCTCGGCCAGAAGGCTGTCGAGACGCGTCCTCCGGGCAGCCATCTCGGCGTCGCTGAAGCGCGGATACGCGAGGCCGGGTTCGGCGGTCGGCGGCGTCCCCACGCCCCCGCCCACCGGCGCGTCAACGCTCATCGCAGGCGGTCTACACCGACGTCTCCAACGGGCATCCGCGCCGGGCCGCCCTGGCCGTTCCCGGCCGTGGGCGGGACGGCCCGAGGCACCGCCTCGTGGCTCTCCTCGTCGAGCGTCGTGTTGAGGTTGGACTGCGTCTCGCGCTCGAGGGGGAGCGAGCCGCCAGCGGTGTAGTAGGGCCTGCCCGCGATCACGAGGTCCTCGGCCGGGAAGCGGGTGATCACCTCACAGCCGTCCGCGGTGACGACGAGCTGCTCCTCGATCCGCGCCGCGGACCAACCGTCGGACGCGGGCCAGAAGGTCTCCAGCGCGAACACCATCCCCTCGCGGACCTTCTCCGGGTGATCGAGCGAGACGAGCCGCGAGAAGATCGGCTTCTCCCAGATCGTGAGCCCGACACCGTGTCCGAACTGAAGCGCGAAGGCCGCCTCCTCGTTGGGGAAGCCGAACTCCTCCGCCTTCGGCCACAGTTCGACGACCTGCGCCGTGCTCACGCCCGGCCGGATCAGCGCGATCGCCGCGTCGAGGTAGTAGCGGCAGCGCTTGTAGGCGTCGACGAGCGCCCGGGAGGCGCTCCCGACCGCGAACGTGCGGTAGTAGCACGTGCGGTAGCCCATGAAGCTGTGCAGGATGTCGAAGTAGGCGGGGTCGCCGGGGCGCAGCGCGCGGTCCGTGTAGACGTGCGGGTGGGGATTGCAGCGCTCGCCGGAGATGGCGTTCACGCCCTCGACGAACTCCGAGCCCATGTCGTAGAGGACCTTGTTGACGAGCGCGACGCACTCGTTCTCGCGCATCCCGGGCCGCATCTCGCGGTAGAGCTCCTCGTAGGCGGCGTCGACCATCATGCAGGCCGTGTTCAGGAGCGTGATCTCGTCCTGGCTCTTGATCACGCGCGCCTGCTGAAGCAGCTGCTGGCCGTCGACGACGTTGACGCCCGCCGCCTGGAGGGCGAACAGGACCGGCGGCTCGACCGCGTCGATGCCGACGGGCTCCGAGAGCAGGTCACGCTCGGCGAGCTCGGCGCGGATCTTCTCGGCGACGTCCTCGGCCCTACCCGCCTCCGGCGCCATCGCGCCGCGCAGAGTGGAGATCCCGGCCCGGGAGCGGCCGGCGTCGAGCCATGGGTTGTAGAGCTCGTGGTGGCGCGCGGCGGATCCGAAGTCCCACATGATCGGTTCGTCGCCCTGCGGGAGGAGGCAGAAGCGGTTGAGCTTGTCCTGCGCCCAGGTGCCGATGTGCGTCGCGGTGACGTACCGGATGTTCGACATGTCGAAGCACAGGAGCGCCCCGAGGTCGGAGTCGGCGAGGAGCTGCTTGATCCGCCCGAGCCGGTCATCGCGCAGCCGGTCGAAGCGAACGCGCTCCTCCCAGTCGACCCCCATCAATCCGTAGGAGTGAATACCCATCACGGCCTCCCGGTCCGTCGCCGCTGCAATCGATTGCGAGCTTACATCTTACGACCTCCCCGCGCAGCGGGGCGCAATCGATTGCGGCAAGCTTGACGAGGGCCGCGCCCGTTCGCTACGCTCGGGGGTGCAATCGTTTGCAAGCCAATCACTCACACACGACGCGTGGGGAGACGCCGATGGAGGATGGCAATCTGCCCCGAACCCGGTTGGGCTGGATCGGGACCGGAAGAATGGGCTACAGCCTGGCGCGGCGCCTGCTCGAGGCGGGCTGCGACGTCGCGGTCTACAACCGGACGCGGGCGAAGGCCGAGCCGCTGACGGAGCTCGGGGCGACGATCGTCGACGCCCCGGCCGAGCTCGCCGACCGCGAGATCGTGTTCACGATGGTCGCCGGTCCCGACGACTTCAAGCAGGTCGTGCTCGGGCCGCAGGGCGTGCTCTCGGGTGCCGGCTCCTGTCCCGCGGTGATCGTCGACTCGACCACCGTCTCGCCGCAGGCCTCCGCCGAGGTTCGCGCCCAGGCCGCCGAGCGCGACACGGCGCTGCTCGCGGCCCCGGTGAGCGGCAACCCCAAGGTCGTCGACGCCGGGCTGCTCACCTTCTGCGTCTCGGGGCCGGCCGATGCCTATGACCGGGCCGCGCCGTTCCTGGCGCTGCTCGGCCAGGGCAGCACCTATGTCGGCGAGGGCGAGCTTGCGAGGCTGGCGAAGATCTGCCACAACCTGCTGCTCGGCGTCGTCGCCCAGTCGCTCTCCGAGGTCACGGTGCTCGCCGAGAAGGGTGGGATCGCGCGTGCCGACCTGCTCGAGTTCATCAACCACAGCGTCATGGGCTCGATGTTCACGCGCTATAAGACACCGGCGTTGGTGAAGCTCGACTACTCCCCGACCTTCACGCCGGTGCTCCTGCGCAAGGACTTCGACCTCGGGTTCGACGCGGCCAACGAGCTCAACGTGCCGATGCCGGTTGCTGCGGCGGCCCGCGAGCTCGTCCAGGCGCTGATCGGCGAGGGGCGCACGGAGGAGGACTTCGCCGCACTGCTCGACATCCAGGCGCGCGCCTCGGGGTTGGAGCTGGAACCCGAGGACGCCCAGGTGAGCGACGGTCTGGACGAACTCGCGCACGCCGCGCGAGCGACGGCGCCGAGCCGATGAGCGCGCCCGCGGAACGCGCGGTCTCGGCGCCGGCCGCCAGCGCGCGCGACTACCTCGACGCATACGCGCGGATGGTCCTGATCCGCGAGTTCGAGAGCGCGATCCACCGGCTCTTCCTCAAGGGCGAGGTCCACGGAACCACCCACCTCTCGGCCGGGCAGGAGGCCGTGCCGGTGGGCGTTTGCATGGCGCTCGAGCCCGAGGATCGCATCGCCGGGACCTATCGTGGCCACGGCCACGCGCTGGCCAAGGGGACCGAGCCCGCGGCGCTCGCGGCGGAGATGCTGGGCCGCGCGACCGGGGTCTGCGGCGGGCGCGCGGGCTCGATGAACGTCGTCGACCTCGAGCATGGCCTCGTCGGCTGCTTCGGGATCGTCGGCGGCAGCATCGCCGCCGCGACGGGCGCCGCCCTGACCGGGAAGCGCGAGGGCTGGATCGCGGCCGCGTTCTTCGGCGACGGCGCCGTCAACCAGGCGTACTTCCACGAGTGCCTCAACTTCGCCCGCGTGCTCGACCTCCCGATCCTGTTCGTGTGCGAGAACAACTTCTACGGCGAGTTCACGCCGATGCACAGCGTCACCGGCGGCGGCCAGATCGCGGCACGCGCCGGCGCCTACGGCGTTCCGTTCGATGTCGTCGACGGCAACGATCTGTGGGCGGTCCGTGATGCCGCGGCCGCGGCCGCCGAGCGGGCGCGGAGCGGGGAGGGCCCAACGCTGCTCGAGTGTGAGACCTACCGCCACTTCGGCCACTCGAAGTCCGACCCGGCGAAGTACCGCCCCACCGAGGAGGTCGAGCGCTGGCTCCAGCGCGACCCGCTCACGCGGGCCCGCGAGCGCCTGCTCTCCGAGGGCGTCACCGAGGAGGAGATCAGCGAGGTCGAGGAGCGCACGAAGCACGAGCTGGCCGAGGCGATCGAGGAGGCGCGATCGGCGCCCTTCCCGGATCCGGCCGGCGCCGAGGCGACGGAGTTCAAGCCGTGAGCGACGGCGAGCTCGAGTTCAGGGTCGCGATCCGCGACGCGATCGCCGAGGAGCTCGAGCGCGATCCGAACGTCGTCTTCTTCGGCGAGGACGTCGCGGCGGAGCAGGGCGGCGTGTTCGCGGTCACGCCGGGGCTCCAGGACCGCTTCGGCGCCGACCGCGTGTTCGACACGCCGATCTCCGAGCTCGCGCTCTCGGGTGCAGCGTTCGGTGCGGCCGTCACCGGTACCAGGCCGATCATCGAGATCATGTTCGGCGACTTCATGGCGCTGCCGATGGACTCGCTCATAAACCAGGCGGCGAAGCTCTGGTA
>DATHAL010000078.1:0-2671 GCA_035296705.1 Solirubrobacterales bacterium | reverse complement strand
TCTCGATTTCGGGACCGATCGCAGGGAGCCCGAGGGACTCGAGCTCGTCGCCGACCTCGATCGCGCACTGCGGGTTGCCGATCGAGACATGCTGAAAGGTCCACGACCGGCCGGCCGCGAGCACCTCGCCTCGCCCATCCTCCGAGCCCGACGGGTAGTCGGCCGATGCCGTGGTCGCCCTGCCCATCTCCAGCGTCGCCTCGCGGTCGGAGCGGATGGTCGGCGTGATCGGCCCGGCCTTGGTCACGATCGTGAACTCGTCGGCGTCGGTCCACCCGGCTCGCCGCAGGTAGAGCGCGGCCTGGCGGGCGCCGTTACCCGAGAGCTCGGCCTCCGACCCGTCCGGGTTGAAGATCCGGAGCTCGGCGACGTGGTCCGGATCCTCGACCGGAGCCAGCAGCAGAAGGCCGTCGGATCCCACCCCGAAGTGCGGGTCGCAGAGCCGCCTCACCCTGTCGGGGGTGGGCTCCCAGGGCAGTGCGGCCGCCTCGACGATCAGGTAGTCGTTGCCGAGCGCGGTCCACTTCTCGAACCTCACGCCCGGGACCCTATTCGGCCTTCTCGTCCTCGTCGGTCTCCGCCCGGTCGAGCAGTCCCACGATCTCGGCCGCGACGTCCTCGTCGTTCCGCCCGGTCCGGTCGACCACGACCACGTCCTCCATCCGGCGCATCCAGGTGAGCTGGCGCCGCGCGTACTGCCGGTGCGCTCGCTTCATCGCGCGCGGGTTGCCCTCGATCAGGTCCTCGAAGCCGAGAGCGGCCCGAGCCGTGCGAGACGCGCCCGCCCCCGCCGCTCGCCTCGCCTCGTCGGCGGCGGCCGAGGCCACCATTTCGTCCACCCGCGCGTCGATTCGCTCTCCCAGCTGCCCCCTGGCCATCGACAGCCCAACCAGCAGCGTCGGGTGCCGGAGCTCGGCGGTCCAGAGACGCTCCGAGCTCCGCGCCGGATCGATCCCGGCGCGCGTCAACTCGGTCAGGCGCGCGATCCGCTTGCGGTCGTTCGCGTCCACCCCGGCCGCGAGCTCCGGATCGAGCTCGGCGTGCAAGGCGCCCGAGCCGCGCTCTGCGATCTCCCGCTCGACCGCCTCGCGCACGTCGTCGGGCACCGGGGGGCGCAGATCGAGGTCGGCCAACGCCGCCCGCAGGTAGAGGCCGGTTCCGCCGACCACGATCGGGCGTCGCCCATCCGCCAGCAGCGAGTCGATCTCGGCGTGCGCGAGCTCGGCGTAGCGGCCGGCGCTGAACTCCTCGGTCGGGTCGACGAAGGAGAGCAGCCGGTGCTCGAGCCGCTCCTGCTGCTCGGCGTCGGGCGCCGCGCTCAGAACCTCCAGGCCACGGTAGACCTGGATCGAGTCGCAGTTGATCGCCACCGGATCTTCCCCGCGCTCGCGCAGGCGCTCCGCCACTGCGATCGCCACTCCGGTCTTCCCCACGGCCGTCGGGCCGAAGAGCGCGAGGATCCTCAAGCGGCGCGGCTGAGCAGCCGTTCGGACCCGCTCAGCGTGGTTGAGGTCGCGGAGGCGATCTCGACCTCGACCAGCTCGCCGGGAGCGCCGGTCCCATCGAAGTTGACGGTCTTGTTGTGCCTGGTCCGGCCGCGCAGCCTCGTCGGATCGGTTCGGCTCGGTCCCTCGACGAGTACCTCCATCGTCCGCCCGATGAAACGCTCGGCCCGCTCTCGCGCTCGGCGCTGCACCAGCTCCACGAGGCGCTCGAGGCGCTCCCGCTTGACCGCGTGCGGGAGCTGGTCATCGAGCGCGGCGGCCTCGGTGCCTCGCCGCGGCGAGAAGATGAAGGTGAAGGCCCCGTCGTAGCCGACCTGGTCGACCACATCGAGCGTCTGCTCGAAGTCGCTCTCCGTCTCTCCTGGGAAGCCGACGATGATGTCGGTGGTGATCGCGCAGTCCGGGACGTGCTCCCGGATCAGGGCGACTCGGTCCAGATAGCGCTCGCGGTTGTAGGTGCGCCGCATCCGCTTGAGCACCGGGCTCGACCCGGACTGAAGCGGCAGATGGATGTGCTCGCAGACGGATGGAAGGTTCGCATGCGCCCGGATCACCTCCTCGCGCGTGTCCTTCGGATGCGGGCTCGTGTAGCGGATCCGGTCGATGCCATCGATCGCGTCGACGCGGGCGAGCAGGTCAGCGAAGCCGATCCGGCGCTCCTTGGGCAGGTCGCGCCCATAGCTGTTCACGTTCTGCCCGAGCAGCGTGACCTCGCGCACGCCGTCGCCACCCAGCCGCTCGATCTCGACGAGCAGCTCGTCCGGGTCGCGACTCACCTCGCGGCCCCGCACCGACGGCACGATGCAGTACGAGCAGATGCAGTTGCAGCCCTGAGAGATCTGTACCCAGGCCTGGAAGTCCCGCGCGCGCTTCATCGGCAGATGGCCGGAGACGTCCTCGAACTCGAAGTAGCCCTGCGCGGTGAGCGAGTCGGAGGTCAGGAACTCGGCGAGGCGGTGGATCTGGCCCGGGCCGAAGGCCACGTCCACGAACGGGAAACGGCGAAAGACCTCGTCCTTCACGGACTGGGCCCAGCAACCGCCCACCCCGACGACCCGCTCGGGGTTCTCGGACTTGAGCCGCTTCGCCTCCCCCAGATGCGCGATGAACCGGTTGTCCGCCGACTCGCGAATCGAGCAGGTGTTGAACAGGATCAGGTCCGCGCC